>NZ_JAMYKZ010000026.1:0-63648 GCF_040317735.1 Mesorhizobium sp. M1399 | reverse complement strand
TCAAGATGCGCAGGCAGGCTGGGATTGGCAATGGCTGGAAGGGGAGGGGACGAGGCTAGGTCGGCATCGCCCATCTGCATGACGATATCGATGATGTCGGGCATGTCGTCCTCGCCGGAAGCAGCGGATGATCGTTGCGCGTCGCCAGCCATGCTCATGCCGCTTCGATATCCGTTTGGGAGAAGTCTTTGCCGATGAAAAGCAGCGGTTCATCTGCACGCTTTGCCAAAGCATAGGAGAGGCAATCGGCAAAATTCAGCGCCGCCGGGTGGTGGCCTTTGCCGTAGGTCAGCCAACCTTGGGTCGCCAGATCAACCAATTCGGAGTCGACAGGAATGATGTCGGCCTCGATTTTGCGCAGCCAAAGATCGATCTCGGCCAATGCGTGTTCGCCGCGCCTGCTGACCAGCACCATGCGTGCCTCGAGCACGCAGGTTGCCGGGACCAGACGGATTGGGTCCAAGACCAGCGCTCGTTCCAGCCTTGCTGCCTCAGGCTCGCTCCGAAGGATCGCTACAACGGCTGAGGTATCGATCACCATCAGTTAGGGATTCCATGCTCGTCATACCCGATGATCTCCTCGTCGCTGCGACTATCCAGTTCGGGCAATCGTGCCACTCTTTCTCGGATGGCGCGCAATTCTGCCAGCAGACGCTCCTGAGCGGTCTCTCCAAAGCCCAACCGATGCAAGCGCTCGCTCAGGGCCTGATGAATGGCTGCCGTCTTGCTGATGCCCTGGCGGCGTGCGAGTTCGTCGGCGAGAGCCACGGTGGCCGGATTTTTGATGTTCAGAGACACGAAAGACTCCAAAATTCTACCTTTCGGGTCTATTCTACCATGGCTTCGTAGGCTCGTAAACAACGAACGATAATGCAACATTATCATTCGTTTTGTGGTGCCGACAGGCTGTGCGTTTTGGCGCGAAATTGATCGCGCAAAGCGCACAGCCGCTTTACCCTCGAAACCATGATTCGCCTCGACATCGCCGCCGCCGTTCCCGTTCTCTCGCCGGCCGTCCCGGCTTGGGCGCTGGTCGACGGCGCTGTCGTCACCGACGCCGACGCCGCCTTTTGTGCCGGCGCCGCCTTGAGCGCGCTCGATAGCCTCGCGCGCACGCAAGCCGGCTGGGCCGGCGTCTGGCGCCAGCGGCTGGCGCTTCGCTGTGCCGCGGGGAGCATGGGGCTCGCGGGCCGCGCCGAGGACGAAGCCGCCTTGCGCGATGCCTGGCAGCTTTGCCCGGCCGGGACCGATCCCGGCCCTGCCGGCTCCATCTTTGGCGCCTGGCGGCAGCTGGCCTTGCAGCCACCCGCTGCCAGCGCCGATCGGCTCGAAAAGATCGTCGACCAGTTGGGGCTCCATTGGGACGGCGAGGCTCTCGCCGACGTCTGCACGGAGATCGAAAAACTGGCGGGGTCGCCGCGGCCGGCGCCATTCGCTGCGGCGGCAATCGCGGTTCACGTCGTTGCCATGCGGTCCGACTGCGAGCTTTTGGCCTGGTGGCTCGCCGACCTGGTGCTGGCGCAAAGCCTGCGCTGGCCGCGGCCGCTGCCGCTGTTGATGGCGCAGATTTTTGGTCCGGCCTTCCGCGCCAAAGTCGGTGGCGGCAAGCGCATCCGACCCGGGGAGGAAGGGTTTGAACGCGCAGTTTACCTGGCGCTGGTTCAGGGCGCCGTCGAGGCATGCCGGCTCGCCACAGAGATTGCCCGGCGGGCGGAGCGGCTTATCGCCGTCGCACCGAAGCTCAGGGCAAAGGGGGCGGGTGATGTGGTCCAAAGACTGCTCGACAATGACGCCGTCTCGGGATCGCTGACGACCAAAAACCTGTCGCGCTTTGCGGCGCGCCGTTTGTTCGACCGGCTGCAACAGCTCGAGGCCGTGCGCGAGCTTTCCGGCCGCACCACCTTTCGTCTGTTTGGGCTGTAGGGATGAGCGAAGCGTCTACCCGCCGGAAGGGAAACGAACAGTCGGCCTTGCTCGACACCGAGCTCGAGCACCTGCCGCCAGAACTGCGCTGGCGCGAGTGGATGGGCCGCGTCGAAGCGGTGATCTTTGCCGCCAGCGAACCGGTGACACGTAGTGTCCTCGCGCGGGTGGTGGGAAGAAACTGCAATATCCAGCTGATCGTCGACGACATTCGCGCCGAGCTCGCCGGCCGCCCCTATGAGCTGGTCTCGGTCGCCGGCGGCTGGCAGCACCGCACCAGAAAGGTTTTTGGCGACGCCATTCATGCAGCCTTCGGCACGGCAGCGGGCGAGGGGGCAAAAGAACTGTCGCAGGCGGAGGTGCTTGTCTTGATGTGCATTGGCTACTTCCAGCCGATCACCCGTGGCGAGCTCTCCAGCTTCTTCGGCAAGGAGATCTCGCGCGACCTGATCGGCGTGCTGCGCGCGCAGGATCTTATCGCTTCAGGTCCGCGCTCGCCGCAGCCTGGCGCGCCCTACACCTATGTGACGACGAAAACGTTCCTGTCCCATTTCGGCCTCGACACGCTGCGCCAACTGCCGGATTTCGAGGCGCTCGAGGATGCTGGGCTGCTGTCGAAGGAGAAGCTGCTGGCCGGCGACATCATGCCCGACTTTCCTTCCAATCATCAAAACGCCGATCCAGAGATCGAGGATTAACCGTCCGCTGGCACGAAGCAGCCGCTGGCAGGTGCGTGTCCGAAATATATGGACGTTTTTCGGACAAGGGGCAGTTCCTGACAGAGGCGCTCAATCTGGTCGGCGATCTCGGAGGGGCCCACCTGCAGCCAACTAAATCTGTGGGGAGCTTGCGGTCGAGGGCCGCCAGCACCTACCGCGGCGATCGCCAGCCATGGCAGACTGAGTGGATCTGGTTCAAGGATCTGACAATGGCCAAGCGGCGCCCGGCTCACTGTGCACTGTGCGGAGAACTGCGACTGGTCACGCGGGAGCACGTGGTGCCTCGCGGGCTCTATCCGGATTCAAAGGCCAATAGCCGCTTCCAGCGCATCGTGATCCCGACTTGCGGGACCTGCAACAACGGGACCTCGGACGATGATGCGCATTTCAGGAACGTCGTCAGCATTGCCGGCGACGCGAACCCTGCGGTCAAGGAGTTATGGGACGGGCCGATTAGGCGCAGTTTCGGGCAAGTCGATGGCCGAAGGCGGGCATTGGACATATATGCCTTGATGCAGCCGGTGCCGCGGGACCCCAGCAACCGGTACCAAGTTTATCCGGGGCGTGACCCGAGGATCTTGTGCACGCTGCGCAAGATCGTCAGGGGCTTGAGCCACCACCATGGCTTGCGGTCTGCGGTGGGTGACGACGAGGTCTTCGCGGATGTCCTGAAGGCCAACGTGCCTGACGAGATCGTCTTAAGCCTGCAATCCACGGACGCCGAGCCTGACATTCTCACCTACCGCTACGGGCGGATAGAGGACAGCGCCGGACTGGAATCTGGATGGCTGTTGCGGTTCTACGAACGGACGATGTTCATCGGTCTCGTCTTCGAAAGCGCCGAAGCGAAACGGCGGCTGGAAGCCGCAGGCGAGCTCGCACGGCTCCAGGCAGACATCGCGCAGTCGATTGGTCCGTAAGGGCAGGGGCGGTTGACCGCGGAACAGGACGCATCGTTCTATGAGGGCAAGCCGCACGGGCCTATCGAGCAGCCCGACAAGATTGTTGCTATTACTCTAGACGGCAAGCCGTTTGAGTTCCGGGATGCTTCGCTGCGGCTCGATGAGCACCTCGACCTTCAACTGACATGGACAGGAAGTCTCGGGGGCGGGTTCAGAAGAATCGATCAGGATCTCAAAGTCACTTTCGAGGGAGGCACGACGGCCGAGTTTCTGATCATGAGGCATCGGTATCATGTTGTAGGACGTGAAGATTTTACCGCGACATCCCGATTTTCGCCCTTGGAGTTGACGGGCAAATCGAAGGCCTGCGCGGGGGCCGTCATTTTGAACGGCCCATCGATTCACCCTAAAGCCGTCGAGATCGAGCTGCAGGCCGACAATCTGGCAGCAATCGTGCGGCCTTTTGATCACTTCCAGGCTATAACGGGCGCAGGCACGCGTCCGCCGCTGATGCGCACCACGTCCCATCGTATTGAGTTGCGTTCGCTGGACGGGCGGCCCCTGAGGGCCAAGAAAGTCTACGATTTCCTCGGCCATGTCTGTGATTTTCTTGGTTCATCAAAGGCACCAGGGTCGGATACGGCGAAGTCCGGAACGCAGCCAGGGGCGGTTTCCGCTCCCTTGGCTTCAGCCGAGCCGATCGGCTGGACGCGCCAAAAAATTGGTACCATTGGTCGTGGACAACTTGCCGGCACTCTTTTCCGGCTATATGGCGGCCTTCCAGCTGTCTGAAGGCCATCGTGGCATCGGGCGGGCGCTCGCCTACTACAAGATTGCGAACCTCTCCCGCGCCGACGCTGCGGAAACTGCGGTCATCATGTCTGCAGCCGCGTTGGAAACATTAGCCGCTTACGTCCTGGGGACGAAGGGAGGCTGGACTCAGTCGATGCTCAGGAACGTCAGCCTGGCGGAGCAAATCCGGGCCTGTACCCGCTTGCTCAAGATCGAGGGCGATCCGACCGACCAGTCAGAGCTCCTGCGAAAGCGCCTGAAAGCCAAGAAGGGGCAGCCGGCCCGGGACGGATTTTCTCTGCTGACCGACTTTCGCAACGGTGTCACCCACTCGACGCCGTTCAAATATGATCTGGACATCTACGATGCATGGGACGCATCCCAGTGGCTTCTGGAATTGCAGCTGCTGGCGCTGTTCAACTATCGAGGCAAATACCAGGACCGGCGCCACCAGCGGCGAACTTATGCCGGAAACCTGGCAATAATGCCGATCGCATGAAGGATGGGCGTGACGGCAGGACTTGAACCTGCGACGTCCTCGCCCCTAGATAGCGGTGTCACGCACCACCCAGGTCGAAAGCGAGGCACTCTTCCTCTGAGCTACGTCACGATCTGGCTATTTTTCGTTGTCCACGACCAGTTTCGGCTTCTTGCGCCGCAATCGGTCTGACCGCTCTTGGGCTGCCCGTTTCATTTCGGCGGCCTTCTCCAGCGCAAATGGCCTGGCGGCATCGATCAGACCGTCGAAGCGGTATTTATTGGTCATGCTGCCGTTCGGCGTGTGGCGCCGCTCTTCCCGGCCGAGCAGGCCGTGGGCCTCCAGCGCGGTAATCCGCTTCTGGATCGTGCGCGGTGTCACTCCGATTGCTTTGGCGATGGTTTCGACTGAAGGATGGGGGAGATTCTCGGGCAGCCACCAGTATTGGACCAGGTGGATGATGATGTTCATATCCAAGGCGTCCAGGCCGAGGGCCTGCTGCTTCTCGATGATGATGTTCGGGAACGCGCTCCAGCCGGTGGCGATCAGCGCCCTGGTCCATTTCTTCTCGTTGGTGCGAAGCTTGTCGACATCGGCTTTGGCTGTCACTGGCTGCGCCATGGAAGGGCTCCTGGTGTTCAATTCTGCGATCAAATATCGGCGCTTCCTATCTCAAGCACAAGTGGGAAGGGAGCGAATTTTGGTTCGGGGGGCGGGCGATCCAGAATTCACCCGGCGATCGAACTCCCTGACAGGGGCTGGTGACGCGCGCTTCGCCCAAAGAAGAGACTTGATACTACGAATTGTCGATTAGACGAAGCTGTCGATATGCAAGCGATAAGACAGACCCCCCTGTCCAGAGGCTCACCCGGGGTATTGACATGTGGTTTATGCACACAGATAGTTTCTATGATCATCAATTCGAGATTGGTTGCAGCCGGCGTTAGACGTCGGGCAATCGATCACGTTACCGTTTAGGCGAGGTCACTTATGGATTTTACAGCTGACGTGCTTCATCGCCTCGAAAAGAACGCGAAGGCGGCAGCCGGCGTTTCGAAAAAGGTCGCCGACAAAGAGCTGAAAAAAATCGGAATACTGACCCCTAAGGGTAAGTTGGCATCGCCCTACCGCAATGAAAAGCCTAAAGCCCGCCCGAAGGCGAAAGTGGCTTAGAAACGCCCCTCTGGGCGGTTTTTCAGCTTACAGTAGGCGGAAAACCCCTTTTATGCAGTCGGGGTTGCGAATGCAGATTTGGATGTGGCTTTTTTTGAAGAAGCCTGAGCCTTCATAAAGTGCGCCGCCCTCTTGATAGAGACCACGCAAGCTGTCGGCGGGCGGGTGGTTGATGTCTTTGATCATTTTATGCAAGGTCATGACCACAGCGCAATCCCGTCGCCTCAGCAACGCATCCGTCCCGCCCTCGTTGATCGGCACGGGGTTGCCGCTGGAGGCGGACAAAGACACCAATTTGTCATACGCTTGGCTTAGCGCCTGAAGGCTATGCTCATTCAGGGTATCGATGCAGTTCCCCAAGGTCAGCGCCGCCCCCACGACCATCGGTTTCTCTACGCGCCCCCATTTCACTTGCTGGTGAGCAAAGCTCAATGCGCGCTCTGGGTTCGCCTCCCAGAAGTAGATACCGTGACCCAGCCAATCGTAATCGTTCTCGCTTGGCTCGAACTTGTTTCCGGCAAGAATCTTCTCACCGACCGCTTCGTCGCAGCCATGATAGCCCAGTAGGAGATTGGTGCTGAGTGCGTGATACATGCCAATCGTAGTCCTGTCCGTTCTTCGCGGGCCTTCCCAGAGCCCGCTCGGTCAACATCAGGCGGCGGGGCGTGCTCGTGTCAAGGGCAAGCCCCTCCTAAGGCGTCAGATGCGAAGGGACGATTTTAAATATTTTATCCGCAAACGGTGACTGCGCCAGCTTCTGCGTTTCAACGCAGCCTTCGTCGCGACCTGGCTCGCCGAAGCATGGCCGTCAATTGCGGCTCGTTCGTCATGTCCCGATCACTCTCCTGATGTCGAACCGCGGGTCGCCGAGCGCGTCCTGGCCGCCATAATGGGGACAGACATTGGCGATGTTCATGTAATGCGGCCGCTGGCTTAGGGTCACCGTCTGCTGATTGCCGTCCAGCTCGAGCCAAGTGTAGGGCTCGCGAGCAGGCAGCCAAGGCGTGAGCATTTTCATGCAAGCGCCGACGGCAAGGCTTGCCAGGGTTCCATTGGTCCATACGACTTGCGGATTGATGCCGGCGGCGCCATACCTGTTCTCCTCCATGGCAAGATTTTCCGGTGTCAGAAACCCGAGGCAGTGCATGCAAGGCTGCCCTGGAAGGCTTACGATCATCTGACCGGCGACCGCGAAGTGCCTGTCGGCAACCGGGGTGATGTCCATTCCGATGTCGATAAGAGGCACGGCGAAGCGGCGCGCGGCGCGCTCCAGATAGTCACGCTGCTGGTAACCGTCCACGCAGCCGAAAATCACGTGGGCGTCGCGGATCAGGCTATCGGTTTCTTGCCACGTTGTGTCCGCCGAGAGGACCTCAGCCCAGGGACGTATGCCCTTGATCAGACGCGTGGCGATGTCAATTTTCTTGGTCCCGACGACAATGTCGCTCTCGGTTCCACCGACAAGTCGGTTCAAGTTGCTGGCTTCCATAGCGTCCGGATCGATAAGTCGGAAATGGCCGACGCCCGCATGGGCCAATTGTTGGGCGATATGAGACCCGCCACCGCCGAGTCCGGCGATCGCCACGCGCACATTGGCGAGGAGTTGCTCAGCTTCAGGCCCGAGGAAGCTTTGGCGTGAAAAGTCCCGGTCCGCCGTCATATGTAAAACTCCGTGCTGCCGTCGCGGGCGGCTCGATCAATCACCAGGCGGGGGCCGATGGTGCTGAACTCATCGATCTTCACCACCTGCTCAGGCGATAGCCAGACGCGTCCGGCGGCAGTTTTCGGGCTCAGGACGATTGCTCCATGCGGCATTTGCGGGCAGACCTTGAAGAAGTCAGGCACGAACTTAACCTGCTCACGAAGGTCGATCCCGCTAAACCAGAGGTGCTTTGAAAGCCCGTGCATATGGGTGTGGAACACGCCGACACCCTTCAGAAGGGCCAGTTCAAGTGCCTTGCGGAGTGCTTCTGACCCGATCATGGCCCCTACCGACGGATCTCTCACATAGTCGTCGTCAGTGACCGGGTAATAGTCCTCGGCAATCAAGGTGACTCCCTCCGCGCCTTCGGCAGCGCGGACCGTAATGAACCCGACGCGTTCATGAGCAAATGCGTGACGACGCTCGAGGTCCGCGCGGACACCAGACAGAAACGATTCTGTTGCGCGGAAAGTGACCCTCAGGGCCGGTACTGCTGGAGGCGGCGAGGAGATCAGCGGCTTGTCGACGCCAGCTGGCTTCGCGAAAACCGTCTGATAGAGCCAGCGCAGGAACCTCTTCATGATCAAGCCGCCTTATCGCTGGCCAGCGGCGCGAGGTGGGCCGCCAGGATTTCATGATACGGCAGGGCAGGGCTGACGTCCCGCCACGAAAACGAGTGCCAATAGCGTCCGAGCAACGGCACGTTCGTTTCGTTCCAATTGACCGGCCCGCCCACGTTCTCCGCCATGTACAATTTCGTCGGATAGGTCGGATTGTTATGGTTCAGGCAGAGCACCGCATCCGTGACGCGCACCTGGTTGCCCACCCACAGGCGCAACTGCTCCATGAAGATCACATTTCGCCACCCTTCGGTCTTGAAGCTGACTTCACCGGAGCAGAGTTCACGGATTTGATCCAATCCGTCGGGAGGTTCGCCTCCCTCTTCGACGCCGTCGCTGCTCATGACGAACCTCCGGTGCGAGCATGGCTCATGAAGCGCGACCCTTCGCGCACGGTGACGGCGTTAGAATCATCGAGGTCCTTGAGGCCGTTCGGCGTGATTTCGGCAAGAATCTTGGCGGGGTCAACGCCGACCTCGGCCTTCAATTCGCTGACGATCCACTGGCCACCGCGGACGCGCTTCGGCACATTATCGACGAGGATAGTGACCTTATCGTCGCCGTGGCCAGGGTTGCCGCCGCCGTGACCGGGATTGCCGTCACCGCCGTCATGGCCAGGGTTGCCGCCATTGCCGCCCTGGCCGGAGTTGTCTCCGGCGCCGGAATGCCCTTTACCCTTCTCTTCGTCCTGATCGCTCATGTTAGTTCTCCTTGATCCAGAGGCTTACACGATATACAGTTTCTCAACTAATTTGCTGCTATATACATAGTTTTTATAAGTGTCAATGGAGTGATCCATATGAACGATCCGGATGTGCGTTGGACGGTGGCCCAGCGCTACGAATTCATGGAATGGCGTATTTACTGGACGGGTTCGGTCAACCGCAAAGACCTCGAGACGAGGTTTCAGATCTCGTCGCCGCAAGCGTCGGTCGACTTCCGGACTTATCAGGACATCGCCCCCGGCAACATCGAATACGACGCGTCAGAAAAGTCGTATGTGAAGACTCGGAATTTCCGGCCGGTTTTCCTGACGCTGTCACCAGAACGCTATCTGGCACAGCTACGCGCCATTGAGTCGGGCGCGGCGCGCCTGGCTGACACCTGGTTCGAGAAGACGCCGCCGGTAGAGACCACCCCGGAAATGTCACGCGGACCTGAGGCTTATGTTCTCCGAGCGGTGATCGACGCGATCGAGACGCGCTCCCAAATCGATGTCTTTTACCAGTCGCTGAGCCGGACAGGGCGGAGAACGATATGCCCTCACGCCCTGGTCCACGACGGGTCACGTTGGCATTGCCGGGCGTTCTCAGTCGACCGCCAGGAATTTAGGGACTACGTGCTTGGGCGGATCCTTTCGTTCTGGCCACCGGAGCCCTGTGACGTTGATCCTGCCGATGACCTGGAATGGTCGACTGAGGTTGTTCTTAGGATCAAAGCCCATCCAGGTCTTGATGCGGAGCAGAGGGCGGCCATCGAGCACGACTTCCGTCTTGAGGGTGGTGAGCGCAAGCTGAAGATGCGGCTTGCGGTGGCCTTCTATTTCGTAAAGCGCCACAACCTCGACCTGCAGGCCAATCAGGACATCCCTGCGTCGCGCATCCAGCTATGGCTGGAAAACCTGGAAGAGCTGAACAGTGAGATCGCGTCTGCGAAAGAACGCTCCAGACGGCTCATTGCGGGCCGGTCGCCGGCGCGGTGATGTCAGCAAGAGCGAACTAAACTGCTCCCGTTACTCATATTGGTCACCGGCATAAAGTTGGGCGACTTGGACTTCGACAGAATTGGCCTGAGCTTCGGTTCGGGCCTGGAGATCGCCCCGGATGGCATTTCGATTTGTTCACACGGCCGACATCCATCTCGATTCGCCACTTCGCTCGCTTGCGCTGCGCAGTCCCGAGCTTGCCGAGCTGGTCGGAGATGCCAGCCGACAGGCGTTCACTGCGATTGTGGATTTGTGCCTGGCGGAGGGTGTCGATGCGCTTGTGATCGCCGGCGATCTTTACGATGGCGACCAGACCTCGATGAAGACGGCGCGCTTTCTGGCTTCCGAGATGACGCGCCTCCATCAGGCCGGTGTCAGGGTCTACATGATCCGCGGCAACCACGACGCCATGTCGCGGATTACGAAGCAGCTCGTTTTGTCCGACACGGTGACCATTTTTGGCGGCCGCTGCCAATCTGTGGTCCAGTCTGGCGCTGGGGTAGACGTCGCATTCCATGGGCTGAGCTTCGCCAGCCCCAAGGCGCCCGATAGCCTGCTACCCAAATATGCCGCCCCGCAAGAAGGAGCTGCGAACATCGGCATAATGCACACGAGTCTGGCCGGCTCCCCAGGCCATGACGTCTATGCACCCTGCAGTGTCGCCGACCTGCACGGCCACGGCTTTGAGTATTGGGCGCTTGGCCACATTCACGTTCGAAAGGTGTATTCCGGCGCGAGCACGCTCGTGATGCCAGGGATCCCTCAGGGGAGGGACATCAATGAGGCTGGCGAGAAGTCGGTCACGCTGGTGACCATCCGCGACGATCGTTCCGTCGAGATCGAGGAGAGGCTCACCAGTGTCGCGCAATTCGAGCGGGTGAGCGTCGATCTCACTGGGGCATCGGAATGGAGCGAGGCCATCGTCCGTATCCGAGCAGGACTGGAGCATTCCCGGGAGGCTGCGAGATCGCGCTACCTTGTTGCCCGCCTTGGCTTGGTCGGCACGTCTGCGCTTTCGTGGTCGCTGATGCGCGACCGCGACTTGGCTGTCGCGGAAGCCGAGCAGGCAGCGGAGCAGGTAGGCGACACCTGGGTGGAGAAGCTGGAGCTTTCTCTTTCGGCTCCCGCTGTCGGAGATCTAGGAAGTGTTGCCGATCCTACTTTGGAACTCGCGCAGTCCATGCGCGCCAATGCCGGCGTAGAAGCATTTCGATCCGAAGCGCGAGAATTCGTGTTGAAGACGATCGCGGACCTGCCGCCCGATGCGCGGGGCTTCGCCGGCAAGGACGAAGCGGGCCTCGAACAGTTTCTCGACGATGTGCTTGTACGCGGCGTGGACCTGGTCACCGCGAGGCTCAAGGCAGGTGCAACGCGATGAGATTGCGGCGCCTTGATCTGACCCGCTACGGCAAGTTCACCGACAAGGCGATCGACTTCGGAGAGAAGCCGGTTTCAGGTCCCGATCTGCATATCGTTTTCGGGCTGAATGAGGCCGGAAAATCGACCGCGCTTTCCGCGTATCTTGATCTGCTCTTCGGCATTGAAGAGCGTAGCCGCTACAATTTCCTGCACGAGTACAGCTCGATGCGCATCGGCGGACAGCTCGAATTCGAGGGGCGGGTGCTTGCCGTTTCCCGCACTAAAAGCCGCGGCAACTCACTGCACGACGCCGAAGGCCAGCCACTGAGCGAAATTGCCATTTCGGCGCACCTCGCGGGGTTGTCCCGCGAAGCCTATAGCAGCATGTTCTCGCTGGATGACGAGACGCTGGAAGCAGGGGGCCAGGCGATCCTTGAATCGCGTGGCGATCTCGGCAAGCTCCTTTTTACCGCCAGCGCCGGGCTTGGTCATGCCAGCGATGTCTTGGCCGCATTGGAGACGGAGGCAGACGGGCTTCACCGGAGACAGGCCCAGACCACCGAAATCGCGCTGCTAAAGAAGCGCTTCGCAGAGCTCAAGTCACGCAAGAAGACGATCGACACCCTGGCCTCCACATTCGAGGCGCTCGAGACGGAGCGGGTGGAGGCTCAGGATAAGTATGATCGCAGTCTCGCTGAACGCTCGGTGTTGTCGTCGCGCCTGGCTACTATCGACCGGCATGCGCGCGCCGCGCCGCTCCTGGCCGAAATCAAACGCAAGGCGAGCAGACTGGCTGAACTGCCTGACATCCCGTCTCCTTCCAGGATCTGGAGCGGCAGCGTCGCGGACTTGATCGATCAGGACGCGCGGCTAAGAACGCGTCTCCAGGCGAATGCCGATGAAATCGATCGGGCGAAGGAAAAGATCGAAGCAATCGCTATCGACGACGCTGTCTCAGCGATTTCCGAACAGGTGCGAGGACTCGCCGATCGCAAGGCGCGCTATCTGTCCGCGGGCATGGATCTGCCGACCCGCAAAATGGAAGTCCAGATGCTCGACCAGATGGTGGCGAACTGTCTCGCCGCGCTCGGAAGATCGGCCGAACAAGATCCGTCCCGGCTCATCCTGCCGGCTTTTGTGGTTGGCACGCTTCGAACCATGGCCGAACAACGCTCCGGGATCACGACGAGCCTGCGGATGGCCCGTGACGAAGCCGCTGCCGCGCTCGACGGGCTCAACGCTGCACGAGGTCGCGTTGGCGAGGATAGGGCGGTGCCCGAGCCGGCAAGAGCCAGGCTGATGGCAGCCGTGTCGGAAGCGAAGGCCAGCAGCCACGCACGGGAGATAACAGAAGCACGCCCGTTCGAGGACGAGCGGCAAACAAGGTTGGCGGATGCGATGCGGCGGCTCCAGCCGTGGTCGGGAGATGCGGACGCACTTTCGAAAATATCGGTTCCTCCACCGACGCAGATGGCTGCCTGGAAAACCCTGGCCGCTGACCTTCAAAGGGACAAAGCTGTCTTCTCCGAGCGTCTGGCTGAGCATGAACGAAGTCAGGTTGCTCCTTCGTCACGCCTGGCTGCCGTCCGCGCCTCCGTCAATCTCGCCGATGACGAAGCAGCTGCAGCCATTCGACGTGACAGGGAAGCGGCCTGGCGAAATCACCGGGCCGACCTCCAGGCGGAAACCGCAGACGCGTTTGCCACGGCATTGGCCAGAGACGATCATGTCAGCGCGGATCGATTGGCCCATGCGGGCGAGCTGGCAGATCTGCGCGCAATCAAGCAAAAGGCGGTCGAGACCGAAGCGGCAATAGAGCGCCTAAGCTGCCAACTCGCCGGGGTGGCCCAGCGCGCAGAAATGGCGTCCGTTGAAATCAAGCGAATGGCTAGTGCCTTGCTTGAGGATTGCCAGGCGCAGTCGCTCGGACTGCTGATCGGACTTCTCGATGAGCGCCTTTCCGCGCGCGCTGACGCGCTTGCCGCTTGGGATGACCTCCTGCTCGCACGCGCAAGGATTGAACGTGCAACTGCCGAAGGAGAGCGGATCCGTCGCGGATTGGCTGCGGGTCTTCAAAGTGTTGGAATCCAAACCGAAGCCGGGGAGGCTCTGCACGCACTGGTGGTCGCCGCCGACCGCTTTCTTGACAGGCAGGTGAAGGTCGACGCGGAACGAGCGGAAGCGCTGAGGAGCGTCGCCGCTAGGGAAGAGGAGCTGGCCGCCAGGCGGCTCGCTGTTGAAATTGCCGAGAGACGAGAAGGTGCATGGCAGGCCGAGGTCAACGAAACGCTTAAGGGTACCTGGCTCGAACAGGCATCGCCGGGACTGGGCTTGGCAGTGTGCTCGATCAGTTGTCGGAACTGTCAAAGGCACTGCAGGATCGTGAGGCCATGCGCATCCGTATCCGCAAGATGGAGGCGGATAGGACTGCATTTGCTGAAAAGGTGGCCCGCCTTGGTGCGCAGGCCGGCGAGCTTGCAAGCAACGAGGCGCCAGAACAGGTGAGCGTCAGGCTGATAGAGCGTCTAGAGCATGCCGAGCGTGCCCGTGAGGCGAGGGCAAATCTCCTCCTTGACGTTCAGAAGTTGCAGGACGTTCGAGAGGCACTGAACGCGGAGTTCGCGGCACACGAGACGACAAAGCAGGATGTGCTCGATGCCTTTGGGGTGAAAACTCTCCTGGAGGTCGTGGAGCGTGAACAGCTTCGCGAGAGAGACGGCCTGCAGAGTGAAGTGGACGAGCTTGAAGAAAGACTCACGAGCGAGCTCGCCCTCAACGACTTCATCCAGGCGCAGTCATTGCTGGAAGGCCTCGATCTCGATGGGCGAGCAGTTGAAAAGGCTGAAGTCGAGCGGCGGCTCGCCGACCTCGATGCATCACTGCAACAGCAACTCGTCCGGCGAACCCGGGCCACCGACAAGCTCGATGCGATCGGCGGCGACAGCGCAGTTGCCCGGATCGACGCCGAGCGTCGCACCGTCCTTCTTGAAATCGAGGAGAAAGCCGTCCGCTTTATCGAATTGAAGCTTGGCGTGATGTCAGCGGTGAGCGCGCTCCGGGTCTATCTCGAACGTCACCGCTCTGGAATGATGAGCGAGGCCTCCGACGCCTTCGCACTGATAACGCGCGGCCAGTATACAGGCTTGACGACTCAGCCGGTAAAAGGCGGCGAGGTCCTCATCGCGACACAGCGAGATGGCCAATCCAAGGTCGCAGACACTTTGTCGAAAGGCGCGCGTTTTCAGCTCTACCTGGCTCTACGCCTCGCCGGATATTACGAGTTTGCCAAGCTCAGGCCCGCTGTTCCGTTCATCGCCGACATCATGGAGACCTTCGACCATCTCCGGTCGGAGGAAGTTTTCCGCTTGTTCGGCGAGATGGCCAGTGTGGGCCAGGTAATCTACCTGACCTATCACCAGCACTTATGCCACATCGCCAAGGTGGTCATTCTCGACGTGATGATCCACGAACTCGGGTAATTCGAACGGCATTGTTGTTGGCGCGTTCTCGAGCTAAGTCGCATCGCCAACGACCGCTTCGCGCCTGTATTGCGTCATAGGAGAGACGCTTCGCTTGGTTTTTCAATTACGTCAATCTACCGGGTCGCACTGCCTGACCTCGATCGCAGCTCGGACGAAGGGATCTGGTCACTTTGCGAACTGTGGCAAGGTCTGCTTAGGCAGATCCTGCCGTGCGGCGTGAGCACAGACCCGCAATCAGTGAGTCGACCGGGGTTGTGTATCGGCGCCACCATTGAAAAGTCGGGCGACTGCCTTCAAGATCAACTTGGCGCTGAAGTAAGAACCGAAACGTTGGATTTTGCTATCCTTCGTCCCGTCTGCGAAGTCCACAACGGACTTGATGATCAGCCAATGCGGCTGAGGTTCAAGCGCCTCGTGGGATGCCCAGGCCACCGCGAAAGCTTCCATATCGATCCCCAGAATCTTGCGCTGTTGGCTCGCCACGCCGGTGAAGAATTCCTTATGGTTCTGAACGGCCGCGCCCGAGGCCATCGGGCCGATATGGAAACTCGGCATTTCGGACGGACGGTAGCCTGGGCTTTCCCGGTAAATCTCCTCAATCAATTCCACGTCCGACGCCAACTCGGTCAGTATGGCCACCACCTTAGCTGAGGCGGCTGCTTGGAAAGGCGCGGCCTCGAACACAACTTCGCCGCCCATCTCGGTGAACTTCCCGCTCCCGTAGTCCCAAGTGAGGTTTGCGCCGATCGCGTCACCAAGATCGCAGTCTCCCCGTCTGCCGGCGCAAATGCCCGGCATCGCAACTACCAAAGGCCTGAACAGGGCGAGCGCCTTGGCTACGCTGACACCGGCCGATACCAGTCCCATCTGTGGTAGGCACAATGCCATAGCCGAGATTCGGGCATTTCCGAGCGACAATTCCGATCGCCGATAGAGGTGCGGATCGCCACTATAGGTGACGACTTCCCAAGTCGAGTTGGCTGCCCTGAAAAACTCGGATAGCTCGGGGTCCTGCAGGGCGCAGACGATCAACAAGTCGCAACGCGGCAGCTTCACCTCGGTCGAGCCGGCCGCATCCGCCGCAGTGAATTCTTCGCGGGCGCGAAGATATCTCACCTTCTCCATCAGCTTAAGTTTCCACCCGGTCTTGGTCGGGCTCACCTCCTCCAGGTGCCAGGAGTGATCGGCGAACACCCCCCTAGAATGTTCCATCGCGTCTGCATTGGCGGTGAGGCCGAAAATGTACTCGGGCGGCGCGACATCGGCTCCGCGATGGATACGCTTGAGCAACTCCTCTCCGCCAGTGAGATTCGGCGCCTCGCCTATCCTGTGCGGAAGAAACATGTCGATGATCAAAAGATCGAAGTACGTGTTCCTGAGTTCCTTTAGCGCTGCGGCAGCGGTAGTGACTACGACGATATTGTCTCGCCCCACGCCCGACTCCTCGAGCACACCTGCAATCTCCACGACTTTGCCGTTCTCGTCGTCGACAATAAGTACTCGCATCTATGCTTCTAAACCTGCTCTTGTTTCCTTGATAGCGACTTTCCAGTCTACCTGGGACGGGTTGTAGTGCACTGCCCGCATATAGATCCTCGGATATCTAGTTCTAAGTTCTTCATCCAAGCTGCTGAGGGTAATAAGCCGAGGCGCCATGCCGAAAGTCTCGAACATCGAGACGATGATTATTCTGGTCTGGAACCCCATGCGATTTATGCGCATGACGAATTCCTTGCCGGCGAACGGAAGTAGTTCGGTAGGCGCCCCCTTGCTGTCCTCGGCCGAATAGTTCGGCAAGGTCATATCGAGGACGATCAGATCCGGTGCGAACTCTCGAGCCAGGCGCAAGCCAGAAATCAGCGCTGTGGCCTGAAGCGTCGTGTCTTGGCCGAACTCGGCCTCGTAAAAGGCTACGAGCTGCTCTCGCTTCCTAGGGTTGTCCTCGACAAACAAGGTTCGCACGGGATTGCCCTAAATGTTCACAAGGCTGAATATCATGCTGACGCGGAACCGCGACTTTTCCCGGTCCACGCTTACGATCGTGTTCGGCTTACCGTCTCTTACGGTCGACCGGGCGACCTTCGCCAACCCGGAGCCGCCCTCTTTCGGGAGCTTCTTCTCATATTCCCCCGTTCGAATCTTCTCGTTGTTGTCCGCAGCCGCGCGTTCGGCCTTGTCGAGATCCGTGCACTCGCTGGTGAAATCGACGCCCAGAGCGTCGTCGCTTATTACGGTCACGTGCACATCTATCACGGGCGACAGTGATCCGGAATGTTCATAAACATTGGTGAACAGCGCCTTGAAGACCTCGATCAGGATGTGAAGAGAGTATGTGAGCGAAATGCCCGTGTCTCCCGAGAAGTAGATCTTCGGCTCGAAACCGGAATAGAGGCGCTTGGCAATCTTCTGTGCCGCCAGAATTATATCAACCAAACGCAAGGGCTCAACATCGGTTGACCGAGCGACGTTGTGCCAGGAAGCTATGTCCCCTATCGCGTTGCCCAAATCCTGTCTAGCGCGCATGACCGCGTCAGAGAACGGCGACAACCTCTGCTGACCGGTGGCGTTGCTGATGTCCTCCTCGAGCTTGTCTAGCAGCTCGCCAAGCTCTTTCGCCAGGGTGGAATAGACGTAGTTGCGAGCATTTGCCAGATTATTCTCCACGTTGGCCCAGAAGACCGTCGTGAACTCGGACAGAAATGCCGGAAAATCTGAGACTTCGGCGAATCGGGAACATAATGACAGAACCGAAGCTTCGCTCCAGTCGGCGACAACCAAGCCGCTCGGCTTGTCGGGTCGGCGCACTTGAAGTAACTCTTCCTTGATCAGCTCGAGCTTCGAGTCGAAAGCCTCGGAGAAATTCGCTAGGATAGGACCGATCGAATTGGCGAGGTCCTCGTATCCGCTGTCGAGGTAGTAGGCCTTCCAGAAGCAGTTCTCCGAATAGTCGTTCAGGCCCTTTGCGGTAAGGATGTTCTCGGTGCTGAGCGGGCTGCGCAAGTGTGCGGCGACAGCACCGTGGCGCATGCCGAGACTGAGGTAGGAATCGACGCCGTACCTGGGGTCCAGTGCAAATCTCTGAACTAATTCGGTCAGGATGGTCCGTGCAATGTCCAGGGATTCGTTGTTCGGAACCTTGAAAGTGAACATTTCGGAGCTTCCAGAAGTGAGGTGTGCCAGGAACTCGACGTCCGCGTTGCGCTCCACGGGTAGGAGACCGGCGTCGATGAAGTCTCTGAGCCGATTGAACTTCGGAGCCAGATCAGTGATAGCCCACTTCGACAACGCATCTTCGTCGCACTGGACTTTTCCGATGTGGAAACGCTGCAGTAACTCGTCAATTGTCTGCTGTCCGATGATTTCGTGGATTTCGGCACGATAGAATTCTTCGTTCGGCGGGTCTGCGTCCACCAACATAAAGAGGATCAGTATCCGTTGCTCCTCCATCTCTTCCTTGGACAGGAACTCGAGGGACTGCCGGAGCGAGGTCGTGGAGCAAGCCTCGAAGAAGAAATCGATCAGGACAGGACTATCCGCAGGTAGCTCGCTGGGCTTAAGTACCGAGCAGGTGGACAGGTACTGCTCGACGGCGATGTAAACTAAATTCTCCCCCTCCTCGCCAAATTGGGAAGCCGTGCGTGCTAGGGCGACCGCCACTCTTGGATCGCTTCCGATACTTGCGACATCATCTTCGGTCAGCTGCTGGAGCAGCGCAGCTGATGGGAAATAAGCTACTCCAAGGCGGTCTTGGCTCGTGAAGTCATATAGCAGAATGAGCACGTCCTGTATTCTTGCTTCTTCCAATCCGCAAAGGCAGGCGATCCGAAAGAGTTCGCGTTTCTCGAACACGGACGCTACGGACCGAAGCGCTCCCCTCATAGCTTCGAAAGTCAGCTCTACCGCCGGAGCGGCCTCGGCTGACTGTCGTTCACCCGATCCGAAGTGCCTGGAGGCAAGGGTCCGTCTGAAAATCGCCGATCGGACATCGGCCACCGAACGCGCCGTTTTCACCGCATACAGCGACGACGCCTGATATCCCCTCGGACCCTGGGGCTGAAACATGAACTCGTTAGCCAGCGCGGTCTCAAAGATACGGTCCGCAGGAGTTTGCTCGGCATCCGCAATTCCCAAGGTCTCGAGAAATCGGGAGGTTGAGCCGTCCATCAGCGGCAGGCCGAGACGATCCAGATCGATGTCGTTCCTGATGGAGAGGAGAGGATTGGCGCGCCAGTCGCCCACTTCAGACATGAACCCGATAACTTCGTCGATGTAAGGCAATTCGGCGGCGCCGCCCAAGGCTGCGGGGTCCGACGTGATTACATTGACGAGCGCCTCGTACTGATCCATGGCCGGAAAGTACGAGAACATGCCGCCAAGCTTTTCATAGAGGGTATGGTGAAGAAGCGGATGGAAAGTCACCACGTACAAGAATAGCGAGACGCCTTCTTCAGACAGGCTGTTGAATAGAAACCTATTGAGAATGTCCAAGACATCGTCGGGATGGCGGTCTCCCTCACAAGCGATGGCTTTGCAGTAATAAATGAGATTGGAAATGGACGACGTCGAAACATAGGCGTTGCTATTTAGCCATCTCCGCTGCGCGTCCAGCCCCGAGACTCGCGAAGTAGCGAACAGTATCTGTGTGATTGCAGAAAAACTCCACATGTCCTCCTCGATCTCACGCAATGCCGCGTGCAAGGAAGGGCCATAGTCTGGTACCTGCGAGTTCTCGATCCTCACGTTGCCGTTGTGACGTCTTATCTCCGTTGCATGCATGTTCACGGTGGCAAGCGTCCACCTGACCAAGTCCTTAAGGGTACCGTCGGCGGTGTTGATATAATTGGGAAGTTGGAATGACCGCTTAGGACGCAAGGAAACGAGAGGCCGTTGATGGCGGTAGCGAGGGACGTACCATCGGAAAAAGTCTATAAGTTCCGGGAGCGTGGACTTTTTCCAGACCGCATTGACGATCTGTACAGATCCCCCGTTCGCCCTGACCAAAGCCTTGCCATCCGTAAGGGGAGCGGTTTTGCGGCGCGCAGGTACACGCCTGTTATTCTTGCTCTGCTTGCGCTTCATTAACGTCCAACGCCTCTAGATTTCTGCCCGAAAGTAGCGACCTAACCGATTCATTCACACATAGCCATTGGGCAGACTCGCGACGGAAGAACAAAGGGCCGATGTCGCACAAGCTCTTTGCGTTCTTCACGACGAAGCCGAACTAATAGGGGGAAAATCCATGAAAGGTGATGCCTGTCATCTTGCGAACGGAAGAGGAGTGAGATGTCTGGCTCCAAGCACCATGTCGGAAGCCTGGGTCCGTCAGCGGCTTATGAGCTGACCGTCTGCTACCCCTTTGTGAACGACGGAACCCGACCGTCTGCTTTCGTGATGAGTTTCGGGCGCCGGCAGGCGTACGAAAGTCCCCGAGGAAGGAACCCGCGGGCCACAGTCGATGGCTATGGGGATTTCGATTTGCGGCTGATGTCGGCGATTGCACGACCGAGGCTGGGAAGCGCTGGGATGAATGCGGACAGGCCGCCTCGTTGCGCCTCCGCGCGGTATTGCCGGCACGATGAACGGCTTGACGCTGCCCTTTCGGTCTCGGTGATCACCATGGACATGGGTGGGTCCGTTGCCGGAGGCTGAGTACCTACGGCTGAACGCTGGATCATGCCATGCCGGGTCATGGAGCGGTCTCCCGGTTCGTCGCGGTTGCGTCCGGCGGTCCGCGTGGCTGGCTCCAGCGTTCGAACGTCTCGATGACGATCATGCGGCCGCCGCAGCAGGGGCACGACGGGCGGAAGTCGTCCGGTTCGTCCGAGGTGTCGTCATTGGACGGCGCGGCGACGCTCAGCAGTTCACGGGCGCGCGCAAGGCTGGCCTTGCGAGCAGAGCCGGCGAGCAGGCCGTAGTGCCGGATGCGGTGGAAGCCGCGTGGCAACACGTGGAGCAGGAAGCGGCGGATGAACTCGTCGGTCGCCAGTGTCATGACCTGCTGGCGATCGGCGCCGTCGCGGCGATAGTCCTTGTAACGGAAGGTGACGCCGCTCTTGTCGAAGGCGATCAGCCGGCTGTTCGAAATCGCGACCCGATGCGTGTAGCGCGACAGGTAGGCGAGCACCGCTTCCGGCCCGGCGAACGGCGCCTTGGCATAGACCACCCAGCGCTTCTTCCGGACCGGCGACAGGTGGCGCAGGAATGCCTGCCGCTCGGTGAGATGAGCAATTGCGCCGAAGAAGGCTAGCTGGCCGGCGTCGTGCCACGCGACCAGCCGGGAAAGGAACAGGTGGCGGAACAGCTTGCCGAGCACGCGTACCGGCAGCAGGAAGGCCGGGCGCGACGAGACCCAGCGGCTTCCGTCCAGAGCGATGCCGCCGCCGGGCACAATCATGTGGACATGCGGATGGTGGGTCATTGCCGAGCCCCATGTGTGGAGCACGGCAGTGATGCCGATGTGCGCGCCGAGGTGCTTCGGATCGGCGGCGATGGTCAGCATCGTCTCCGATGCCGCCTTGAACAGCAGGTCATAGACCAGCGCCTTGTTGTGGAACGCGATCTCGGCGACTTCGGCCGGCAGCGTGAATACGACATGGAAGTAGCCGACCGGCAGCAGGTCGGCTTCGCGCTCGGCGAGCCATGTACGCGCGGCCGCGCCCTGGCACCTGGGACAGTGCCGGTTACGGCAGCTAATGGGCATCGCCCATTAGCTGCCTTATGGGCAGATCCAGTAATGGGGAGTCGGCGTGGCGTCGCTGACATTTTCTGTGAATCTCGGCGCTTCTTGTCTCCATAACTGGGTGTGCTCGCGGCCCCATCGACTTGGCCACTGATGGCCGGTCACAAACGGGGACGAACATGTTGGAGACCTACTTCTCGGCATCGAAGATTCTGGGGCATCTGCGGAGCGGGCCAAGCGGGCCATACCTCGACGGCTTCGCAGCATCACTCGAACGGCAAGGCTACAGCCCAGACACGGCCGTGCGCTATTTGCGGGCGGCAGCCCATGCCGGCCACATCATGATCGAGCGCGGCGTGAGCCTGGGAGACATCGATCTGGCGGCCTTCAGCGAGCACCTGCGCAGCTGCAGGTGTCCGCGCGTCAGAGGCGGCCGGCGGAACCACCACACCATCTACGGTGCCCGGCTCTTTCGACGGCACCTTATCGAGGTCGGCGTCTGCCGATCCGCGGCCGTGGTAACGGCGCCCGCCGAGCCCAAGTTGGTCACCGACTTCAAGGCCTGGCTGCGCAAGCATCGCGGGGCATCCGATGCCACCATCAGGCTCTACGCTCGCGACGCTGCCGGCATAGTGATAGCGCTCGGATCCGCCCCGACTGGCTGGAGTCCGGCCGATGTTCGCGGCTACTTCATGGAACACGCGAGCAAGTGCGGCAGCGGCACGATCGAGAAGATGACGACGAGCCTACGGGCATTCCTGCGATACCTTGCAGTCGAAGGCTGCTGTCAGGCGGGTCTCGACAACGCCGTTCCAGCTTACGCCCATTGGCAGCTTGCCGACATGCCGCGATATTTGTCGGCCGAGCAGGTCAATCAGTTGATCGCCGCCTGTGATGGTGACACCAGTGCGCGTCGACGTGATCTCGCGATCTTGCTGTTGTTGGCCCGCCTCGGACTGCGGGCCGGCGACGTGGCGCAACTCCGTCTCACCGACATCGAGTGGCAGGCGGGCTCGCTCCGGGTCACAGGCAAGGCGCGCTACGAGGTCCGCCTGCCGCTCCCGCAAGACGTCGGGGATGCGATCGCCGCCTATCTCGAATGCCGTCCGTCCGCCTGTCGTAGCGATCGCGTGTTCCTGCGCACGATCGCGCCTTGCCGACCGTTCCGGAACGGCGATGGAATCTCGTCGGTGATGAAGCGCGTCATGAAGCGCGCCGGCATCGTGACGTCGGTAAAGGGGGCGCACGTCCTGCGGCACACCGCGGCGACCGAGATGCTGCGCTGCGGCGTTCCGCTCGAGAAGATCGGTCTGGTCCTCCGCCACCGAGGCATCGACACGACGGCCTACTACGCCAAGGCCGATGTCGCGCTCTTGAAG
This sequence comes from Mesorhizobium sp. M1399, assembly GCF_040317735.1. Lineage (NCBI taxonomy): Bacteria > Pseudomonadati > Pseudomonadota > Alphaproteobacteria > Hyphomicrobiales > Phyllobacteriaceae > Mesorhizobium > Mesorhizobium sp. M1399. The sequence goes on along the minus strand of NZ_JAMYKZ010000026.1, from coordinate 40,735 downwards.
CAGGTCGCTCAGCCCTGGCCGGAGGCGCTGTGATGCTGGACGCGATCGAGACCTATCTCGCCCTGCGCCGCGCCACGGGCTTCGCGATGTCGAATGCGGAGTACCTGCTGAAGAGCTTTGCCGCCTTCGCGGCCGAGCGCGCGCAAACGCACGTTGAGACGCAAGCGGCGATCGAATGGGCCGCGCTCGGGCCATCCGTGGCGCAACGCGATGCACGACTCAGAGCCATCTGCCGCTTCGTGCGCCACACCCAAGTCGAGGACGCCGGGCATGAGCTGCCGCCCGCCAATCACTTCGGTGCTCGCAAGAGGCGCCGCACACCGCACATCTACTCGGCAGACGAGATCAATCGCCTGATCGAGGCTGCGCTGCGGCTTCGGCCCAAGGGCAGCTTGCGCCCGCTCACCTTTGCAGCCTTGATCGCGCTGCTCTCGGCCACCGGGTTGCGGATCTCAGAAGCTCTGAGGCTCACGGTTGCCGACGTGACCGGCGACGGCCTGCTGATCCGCGAGACCAAGTTCCGCAAGACGCGCCTGGTGCCACTGCACGACACGGCAGCAGCAGGCCTGGAACGCTATCTGGCGCATCGACGGCCGCGCTCGCACGATGATCCGGTGTTCATCGACAAGCGTGGTCGGGCACTCCGCTACATCGCGGTTAAAGAGCTCTTCGACAGGCTGGTGGGCATAGCTGGCATCCGATCGAGGACGACGCGCCGTCCTCGGCTGCACGATCTGCGGCATACGTTCGCCGTGCGTGCGCTGCAGGGCAGCCCGGCCGGCCGAAGCCGATGCGGGGCGCATATGGCGGCGCTGGCCACCTACATGGGCCACGTCAACATCTATGCGACCTACTGGTATCTCGAAGCTACCGCTGAGCTCATGCGCGACGTCGCTGCGGCCGGCGAAGAGTTCCTGTCGGAGGGACGGCAGTCATGACGCCGATCGCTCCTCTCATTGAAGCGTTCCTGCGCGAGACGCTCTCCCGCCAGCGAGGCGTCAGTCGGCACACGCAGGACTCCTACGCCCTGAGCTTCCAGTTGCTGTTCGTGTTCGCCGCCGAAAAGCTCAAGGTCAAACCCTCCCTGCTAACGTTGGAGCAGATCGACGCTGGCTTGGTGAGCGCCTTCCTCGAGCATCTCGAGGACAACCGAAAGAACGCGGCTGTGACGCGCAACGTGCGACTGGCGGCGATCAAGTCGTTCTTCCGCTTCCTCGAGTACCGGCAACCGGCAGCACTGGATCAGATCCGCCGCGTCCTGGCGATCCCGTTCAAGAAGACGGATGCGCGCTTGGTTCCCTATCTACTGCGGGAGGAGTTACAAGCCGTGCTCGACGCGCCCGATCCCACGACGTGGGAGGGCATCCGCGACCGCGCCATGCTGCACCTGGCTGTCTGTGCGGGGCTGCGCGTATCCGAGCTGACCGGCCTGAAGATCGAGGACATCGACTTGCCGTCGATGAGCATCCGCGTTCTCGGCAAGGGGCGGAGGGAACGAACACTGCCGTTATGGAAGAGCACAGCCACAGCACTGCGCGCATGGCTTGCCATTCGCGGCCAGCCCGCCGTGCCCGAGGTGTTCGTCAACGCCCGGGGAGAGCCGCTGAGCCGATGGGGCTTCGCTTATCTGCTTAAGCAGCACGCCGCGACCGCGGCTCGCAAGCAGCCCGGTCTCGCCAAGAAGCGCGTTTCGCCTCACGTCCTCAGGCACACCTGCGCAATGATCGTTCTGCAGGCGACGCATGACATCCGGAAAGTGTCGCTATGGCTGGGCCATGCCACGCTGACGACGACCGAGGTCTACACGCGTGGCGACCCGACTGAAAAGCTCGATGCGATGGAGGCGATCATTCCGCCGCATCTGCGACGGGGAGCCTTCCAGCCGTCCGACAGGCTGATAGCACTCCTCAAGCGCACCTCGTAATGGTGAGCCGGGCTGGCGGCGACTGTCGCAAGAGCGTGATCAAGTCGTCGCCGACTCCCCATTACTGGATCTGCCCATAAGGCAGGAATTGTAGGCGATGCGCCACTCGCCGCAGTCCTCCCAGGCTTCGACATGCCCGCCAAGGGCCGCAGTGCGGCAGTGCTCGATCGCCGACATGACCTTGAGCTGCTGCAGTGTCAGATGCCCTGCATGGGCGGCCCGGTAGGCCGGCCCGGCGGTGCGGAAGATGTCGGCAACCTCGATCGAGGCGCGCACGCTCAGCCGTCGGGTAATATCTCTTCCGGCTTGAACAGGCCAAGCTTGTCGAGCGGGCTCGTCACCGTGCGCACCGTGCGGGTTGCAACCTTGGTGTAGAAGGCGGTGCTTTTTAGCTTGGCGTGCCCGAGCAGGACCTGGATGATCCGGATGTCGGTGCCGTCCTCCAGCAGATGGGTGGCGAAGCTGTGACGCAGCGTGTGCGGCCCGACCCGCTTGGCGATGTCGGCCGCCTGGGCCGCCTCGACGACCACCCGATAGAGCTGCCGCGTGCTGATCGGCTTCATCGGATGCTGCCCCGGAAACAGCCAGCCCTCGCGGTGCATCACCCCCTGCTGGCGGCCGACCTTCCACCACTGGCGCAGCAACAAGAGCAGGTCTTGCGACAGCATGGCGTTGCGATATCGCCCGCCTTTGCCACGCTCGACGCGCAACAGCATGCGCTTGCTGTTGACGTCAGCGACCTTCAGCATCGACACTTCGGCGACGCGCAGCCCTGAGCCATAGGCGACCGACAGCGCGGCCTGATGCTTGAGGCAGGTGGTGGCGTTGAGCAGCCGGGCGACCTCGTCGCGGCTCAGTACCACCGGCAGCTTGCGCGGGTGCGCCAGACGAACCAGCTTGCGCGCCAGATCGGGACGATCGACCGTATGCGTGAAGAAGAAGCGCAGCGCCGACACGATGCTGTTCATCGTCGGCACGGGAACACCGTCGTCCTGCTGCTCGATCTGGAACCGGCGCAGGTCGTCGGTGGTCGCTGTGTCCGGTGAACGCCCGAGGAACGTCGCCAGGCGTCCGATGTCGCGGAAATAGTTGCGCTGCGTCTCCCGTGAGAAACGCCGCATGTTCATGTCATCGATCAGCCGCTGACGAAGTGGACTGATAGGTGCATCAAGAACAGGATAGGGCATGGTCAGGCTCCTTGTTAAAGAAGCCTGATGCTCTGCCGCTGCCGAACCATCCTCAATGCGAGCGTGACGTCCGGTTCGTGATCTCTACCTCACCCCATGCGCCCATCCCGCGCAGCGGGTTCGTTGTGTGCCCAGCATGTTCAACCGCTTGGGGGTGAAAGTCCCCTAGCCAACCTGATGGAGGTGAAGGCTTAGCAAAGCGCAAGGGCATTACCGCGAGGTGGTGTCTGAAGGAAGCGTGGAGCAAAACCGCGACCTGACGAACAGAAACCGGATATGAGGCATCCCTGGCCGGACGAGCGGGCAACGTGTCGCGAAGTCCATATCCATCAAAGGGCAGGGCTGTAGATCCGGCAGGTGCGCGGGGAAGGCGATTGAGCTTACCTGGGGAGGCCTGCGTCATGTTCCGACTTCGGAACTGAGGGAACCGCAAGGTGACCTGACCGTGATGCAGGAGTCAGCAGAGGGCGTAGTAGGTGATGCTGTCGGCAAGGCTAGTGAGGCACTCCAAGGCCGAAAGGCGGAGCAAATGGATAGGCCGAGCCGGAAACGATGACCGAAGGCCCGAACGATTGGAAGCTGTCAGGCGAAGTGAGAAACTGACCCCCTAACGAAACGAAGAACTGACCCCTCATTTTTGAGAGGATCAGTGGATGCAAGAAGAATTTCCATCGAAGCTCGCCTTGTCGACAACAATGCGGGTTGAGGAGATGCGGTCGGGGGAAGAAGTTTCAGCGATGGTTCGGCTGCATGAGGTCGGCTGGGGTGCGAAGCGCATTGCGCAAGAGTTCGGTTGCGCGCGCAATACGGTTCGCCGCTATCTGCGTGAAGGTGGTGTCGTGGCGTATCGCCAGCCTGCTCGTCGAACTGCATTCGACGGTCTGGACGATTGGCTTAGAGAGCGTTTCTTTCGTCATGATGGAAACGCGGATGTCATTCGCCAGGAATTGGCGAGCGAACATGGTATCGTGATCGGGCTTCGCTCGGTGGAGCTGAGAGTGAAGCGCTGGCGGCGGGAATTGAAGGCGCAGAAGCGCGCGACGGTTCGCTTTGAGACGGCGCCAGGTCATCAGATGCAGATCGACTTTGGCGATACGCGCGTGTGGATCGGCGGCGAGCGGTTGCGCGTTCACCTGTTCGTGGGGACGCTGGGCTATTCGCGACGGGTGCATATCCGCCCCTCTTTACGGGAGCGCCAGGCGGACTGGTTTGATGGGATGGAAGGAGCCTTCCTGCGCTTCAGCGGGGTTCCAGCGGAGGTTCTGCTGGATAATGCGAAGGCTCTGGTCGAGCACCATGACGCGGTGACGCGCGAGGTGAGGTTCAATGCCCGACTGCATGCCTTTGCCCGCTACTGGGGCTTTACGCCACGAGCTTGCGCGCCATATCGGGCCCGCACGAAGGGCAAGGACGAGCGTGGGGTCGCCTACGTCAAGAAGAACGCGATCGCCGGCCGCCGTTTCGAGAGCTGGGCGGCGTTCGAGGCGCATCTGGATCGGTGGACGCGCGAGATTGCCGACCAGCGTGAGCATGGCACGACCGGCGTCGCGCCTGCGGAACGTTTTGCCGCTGAGGCCGGTGCGCTTCGGCCGCTTGCAGGCCGGGCGCCGTTCGGACAACTACGTGATCTGGTGCGCAAGGTTCAGGCGGACTGCGCGATCGACCTCGATACGAACAGCTACTCAGTGCCCTGGCGCCTGATCGGAGAGAGCGTTCAGGTAGTGGTTCTGGCCGGTCGCGTCATCATCCGTCATGCGGGCCGGGTGGTGGCTGATCATTCCCAATGCCAAGGCCGCCGACAACGGATCGTGGATCGGGCGCATTTTGTCGGCGTGGCTGGCGCCGAGGGACCAGTGCGCGCAGCAGCCCCTATAGAGATTGCTCCTTGCGCCTTGCTGCGGCCGCTGGCGGAATACGAGGCGGTTGTCGGGGGAGGCTGGTGATGACGACCGTGGATCACGACATGCTGGTCGCGACACTCGACCGGTTGAAGCTGACGGCAATCCGCGATCAACTCGACACGCTGCTGGATGAGGCCGCACGCTCGAAGATGACCTTGCGCGAGGCTTTGGCTTTCCTTGTGTCGCGCGAGATCGCGCGGCGTGACGAGCGGCGGATATTGATGTCGAGCAAACTGGCGCAGTTCCCGTTCATGCGCGAACTCGACGGCTTCGACTTCGACGCGCAGCCATCGCTGGATCAGGGACAGATCAGGGAGCTTGCGACCTGCCGCTGGATCGCCCACGGCGACACAGTCCTGTTCCTTGGCCCTCCGGGCACGGGCAAGACCCATCTTGCAGTGAGCCTTGGCCGCGAGGCAATCCGCCAGAATTACAACGTGCAGTTCGTCACGGCAGCCACGTTGGTTGGCCAAGGCCCACAGCGACGGCTCGCTCGACAAGCAGTTGACGATCCTGTCACGGCCGAAATTGCTGATCATCGACGAGCTCGGATATCTTCCCTTCGAGGCCAATGCCGCCCACCTCTTCTTCCAACTGGTGTCCCGCCGCTACGAGAAGGGATCGATCCTGATTACCTCCAACCGTTCGGTGGGTGAATGGGGGAGCGTTTTTGGAGATCCCGTGGTGGCCACGGCAATCTTGGATCGCCTGCTTCACCATTCAACTGTGATCACCATCAGGGGGGACAGCTACAGGCTGCGCGAAAAGCGACGGTCCGGCCTTCTGCAGAAGGTCGGCTCGGTGCCCGAAACAAACGAAACAGCAAACCAATGAAGGGGTCAGTTCTTCAGTTCGCCAAAGGGGTCAATTCCTGGATTCGTTTGACAGAAGCGGCAAGTAGGACTGGCAACTCATGAGTGGAAAGCGGCAGAAGACCCAGTATTCACTGGCCCTGGAACCGAGGGACCGGGGTGAAGCCCCTGTCAGCGGTTACCAAGGGGCCGAACCACTCATGGCGAAGTCGGCACCCGAAAGCCCGGCTTGGACGGAACAGCTAATGGAGACGGTATGTAGCCGAGAGAATCTGGAAACAGCGTGGAAACGCGTTCGAAGTAACAAGGGTAGCCCAGGCGTGGATGGGATGACCATCGACGACGCCAAGGGCTACCTGCGTGAGCACTGGCCAAGCATCCGGTCTCGATTGCTTGAGGGAACCTATCAGCCGCAGCCGGTCAAGCGGGTCGAAATCCCCAAGCCGGACGGCGGGGTCAGAAAACTCGGCGTGCCTTGCGTCGTCGACAGACTGATCCAGCAAGCCCTGCTGCAGGTCCTCCAAGAGCAGTGGGACCCGACGTTCTCGGAGCACAGCTACGGCTTCCGCCCGGGACGCTCTGCCCATCAGGCAGTAGCCCAAGCGCAATGCTACATTGCCGAGGGTTACAGCTACGTGGTTGACCTCGACCTCGAAAGATTTTTCGACCGGGTTAATCATGATAGCCTGATGGCGCGCGTCGCCGCCAGGGTGTCCGATAAGCGTGCGCTCAAACTCATCCGTGCATTCCTCAATGCGGGGGTGATGGAGGACGGCCTGGTCCGTCCGGTGGACGAGGGGACCCCGCAAGGCGGCCCGCTCTCGCCCCTCCTAAGCAACCTCCTGCTCGACGATCTCGACAAGGAACTGACCCGACGTGGCCACCGTTTTTGCCGCTACGCCGACGACTGCAACATCTATGTTCGCAGCCGCCGCGCCGGCGAACGGGTCATGGCTTCCGTCAGCCGGTTCCTGACCAAGAAGCTGCGGCTGAAGGTCAACGAGGAAAAGAGCGCGGTGGCGCGACCGGAGGAGCGGAAGTTCCTGGGGTTCAGCATCTCGAATGACGGGAGCGAGCGGCGCATCGCGCCGAAGGCCCTCGACAAATTCAAGACGCTGATCCTGGACATGACACGTCGGACACGGGGGATCAGTCTGCCGCAGTTGATCAAAGAGCTGAAGCCATACCTCATCGGATGGCGCGGTTACTTCGGCTTCTGCCAGACCCCACGGGTGCTTACGAACTTGGAAGCGTGGATCCGCCGAAGACTACGCATGTATCTCTGGCGGCAATGGGGGAACGGGCACAACCGCTTCAAGGAACTGCGCCATCGTGGCGTCCCAAAGTTCAGTTCTGCGGCTGCCGCCGGTTCGCCGACGGGATTCTGGCGCATGTCAGGACACCCGGCGGTCCAACAGGCCCTGCGCAACCACTACTTCGAGTCTCTCGGCCTCCCTCGACTCCATGTCTCTGCCCAAGCTTAATCCGATCGAACCGCCGTGGTACGGACCCGTATGCCCGGTGGTGTGGGAGGGGCGGCGTCGCGAGGCGTCCCCCTATCCCGATCATCGGCCCCGTTCCAGCCATTGCTAATGCTCGCCGGAACTGCGGAATGGGCAGGGCTATTAACAACGCACTCTGTATGTTCGTCTTTGTGCTTCGAAAGTCGCATAAATGGCAGTGTGGAACTCAACGGCGGCTCATTGGTTTTGCGGGTTCAGCTCGTGGAAAAGGTCCGTCGGCCTTTCGTGAATGCGGGTTTCCGCATCGCCTACCTCGATTTGGTCGATGACCGCCGGACAGGCGAGGCGGAGCCGTATCTCGCCCGAGAGCACATTCGCGCGCATTATTTCGACGAACGCGCCTATCTTTTCATCCGCAGTGACTGGCCCGCGCACCACCTGTTGCAACCGCTTCGTCCGATGGCGAAAAGTAGGTGTGTGGCTGCGCATTAACGAGTCTACGCCTAAGGTTTGCGGAGCCTCACGCCGGCGCGGCTGCCGTTCTCCGGGATGAACTCGACGCCGGCGGCCTAGAGGGCGATGCGCAAGGCAGCAACGGTTCGCTCTTGGAGCCCTGTCGGGCCGCGACATCTACTTAATGTCTATTTTAGACAGTCGCCGCGACCATAACTTTTGATAACAGGTCAGGGTCGCGGGATGCCGAGCCGCTTGAAATACCGAGTTATGTGCGGGTGCTCGCGATAGTCCCGCCTCAACCGCGCAAGCGCGTCATCATCGCCGGCGAGCGCCATAGCCAAACCGGGAGCGCTTATTCTCCACGGAGCACCGGGCATTGTCTGGTTGTGAAGACGGTGCTTGATCACCAGCCGCCTGAGTGTGTCTTCGCTTACGTTGTAGTCGTACCTGAACAGATCAATCGCCCTCTGGACCGTGATCGCCTCTGCCCGTGGGATGTAGAGCGGCCGAAGCCGTTCGCCTGTTGCCGGCGCTGTTTTGACAGGGCGCGCATTGGTCGTTCGGCCCATCGCGCTTTTCTGCGGCCCGCCGTTTCGCCCGACATCAGGGAACGATATCGCCCCCCATGTATTAGAAACCCATGGACACTATGGAACCCCACGGCCACGGGATGGCGGCCGATATTTTGACATCGGAAGTTGACAATGCCAGGCAGCGCATCCACCGGACCGAGCTCGCGATTCAACGCACTCAAGAAATGCTGGCCGAAAATCTCGCGCTGTGCAGCAGGATACGAACTGCGGTCGAGGCCGCAGACCGCTTGGTAAAGATCGATCCCCCCAGCTTTGAAGGACGTCGCGCGGGTTGAACTGGGCCGGCGTTTCATCGTCGCGACCTTGCGGCACCCTGCCGCAAGAGCCTGCCCTGTTGGCATCACAGCGTGAGCAAACATTGGACAGAAGCATTTCAACGGTCGCTATGTGCAACACCGACGCTAGATCGACACGATCTTCTGTTCAAACAGCGGGGATTAATGCTCGGCGGATCGAAGGGGGCACGGGGGTCTTCGCGCGAGCCAGTTAGCCGATCTCCCGCTCAGAAATTTCAGCCAAAATATTCCGACCTCCTGATGGAACCCGTTCGTTGCGGGCGAGTTACGGCTCATTGGGGACGGACTTCCCGAACATGACAACGAGCAACAAAGCAGACCATCAGTCTGTCTCCGGAGCGTTTCGGAAACTGATCCGTTCCGAAGGCTATCGTCATCACGTACAAACGTTCTTAAATCTGGAGGTCGAACCAGAACTGCCGCCAACCCTACAGTCATTACTTGCGGCTATTGATCGGGCCAAACAGGGGCCGACGGAAGAAGGTCCCTAGCCGGCTGGCTGAGCGTCAGGTCAAAGAGTATAGAGGCTCGCTTCGTGGCTTGTCCCTCTGATTCCCACTCAGAAGTTATCAAACATTGTTCTTGATTTTTCTCGACAGAGGATCATGAATGTTCCCTTGGGTTCTCGCTGAGGTGGGAGGCCTTGTATGAACGTTTGGACGAACTGCCGACCCGACAAAGTGACTGCCAAACACCTCGTTCACGAGCTGATCCTACAAGCCCGTCGCGGCCAAATCATCTCCGTCAAAGAGACTATTGCAGCGGTGCGCCGAGACGGGCCACACCTGGCGGAAACTGACTGCGAGCTGGTGGAGCTTATTGTCAATGTTGCCCCAGCCTTTGGCCTGTTCGTCGGGTTCGATCTTCGCGAATAACCGCCTCCTCAACAGGGCGGACCGTGGCGACACGGTCTCGATCAAAGCTGCACTACGCGAAGCTCGGGAGGCTGCGCCTTGCTTGGTGGCCTCTGACGAAGAACTAACCGAGGCGATCGTCGAGGCAGCAACTGCCATGCCTCTGCGTGGCTTTCGACTGTCGCGAGTAGCTGTCAGCCAACTTCAGTCACTCTGGCATCGCAACGAAAGCGCGCCGTCCTGCGCCATTTTCAATAGCTAGAGGAGTAATCCGCAATTACCTTCGCAACCTGCTCACTCTGCCTGTAGAACGGGAACTGGGCTGAGCAAAAGTATTTGCTGGAGGAACTTGATCGGGCCGACAAAGAGTGACCGCATGGCTCTCCACTGGTTCAACCCTCCGGTCCCGGTCAAGACCGAGCGTCCCGGGATCATCCACAACGTCAACAACGCCGAGACTGCCGGCGAGGAGCTGATGAAGTGGACCAAGCGTGCCCTTGCTGGGACCTCGCGGTGCGCGTTTGCATGGCCGTGATTTTCGACGAGATGGAACCTGAGGAGGCCCGCAAGGCATTCCTGGCTGCTGCAAAAGAGGAGGGGACATTACTCCCCCAATGAGAACTAGTTAAATTGGATGCGGTATAAGGTTCTAGGTGTCTATTACCAACACCGCCTTCGCGAAAGGAGCCCGCCGCCAGTGAGGGAGAGGCGACGGACCCCCCCACAGCGGCTGCACATCCACGAAGAATCCCGCTGCCACCTCTAAACCCGTGAGGGCCTACATCGTTCCCTTAGCTGCGGCTAAAGCGGGGTTGGTCGGCGGGCTCTTGCCGCTCTAAGTTCCCCCTTATGGGTCCTCTCTGGTTCTCTCCACCGGTCTACGTGAAGACGAAACGTCCGGGCATTCGCAATGGGGTCAGCCACGTCGAGGGAGCCGCCGAGGAACTCATGGCGTAGGACACAACCGGCCCCAAGTGGGCCTGCGTGGATGCGTTCGAGGGCAGAGCCTCCCCCCATGAGGTCCGTGAAGCCTTTGAGGCGGCTGCCAAGGAGGCCAACGTGTATCTCTCCCCTGAGTAGGAGGTATCATGACGCCCATCTGGTTCGTCCCTCCGTCCCTCCGGTGTTCGTGAAGACTGAAACCGGTGTCAGGCATGGCTGCAACAATGCGAAGGAAGCCCTTGAGCACCTCAAAATGTGGACCCGCCGAGGGCCTCGCTGGCATAAGGCGGTGACCCTCTGCCTGTCAGCCTTGGCAGGGCGATTCGATTGACCCCCACATAATACGAAAGGCCTTTGAGGCTGCCGCTAAGGAGGCCAACGTGTATCTCTGCCCTGAGTAGGAGTTGTCGTGGCAACCCATTGGTTCTCCCGTCCGGTGTACGTCAAGACCGACCGACCTGGGGTCACCTACGGGTGCAACAACGTCGAGGGTGCCGCCGAGGAACTCATGAAGTGGACCAAGATGGGACCTAAGTGGAGGAAGGCTGTGCAACTGTGCGCCGACGCCTTTCAGGACCGTGTGACTCCGGAAGAGGTCCGTCAGGCTTTCGAGGCTGCTGCCAAGGAGGAGGGGGTGCTCCGTGAGTAGCAGGCCGGTGCCCATGGGAAGGACCCGCTAGGCTCTCTGAATGCTGACCAAGTCCGCGCTGCTCGAAATAGACCCGGATACGAAAGCATTCACTCTGGTCGGTGGGCCATTTTGCACTTCTCGAAACTGGCATCGGAGCTGCTCTGGGCGAGGTAGTTGGCGTCAATGGGGCACGTCGAGTAATCATCAATCGAAACATGGGTTCGACGAGAAGATCAAAGCCGTACGCACAGGGGACCGGAACCGGAATGTCAGGCTTCTAAAGCCGATGGCAGAAACCGGATACGCTGTGGCGGCATTTGAGGGCCCGTTCCTGCTCTTGATTATTGCCTGTGAGCTGTGTGCGAAAATCGGGAATGGAAGGGCCGGAGGCAGGAAGCACGGCCTCAGGCCGAGGCGCTAACCAAGCGGGTCGGCAATGATCGCGAAAAGCTCAACACGGCCGCCAGCGAAACTAAAGAAGTAGTCGCGCGTTGGACGGCGGATAACGCTGTTTCGTCTCTGAGTATGGTTTAGGTCAGAGTGGTCAAGCCAACGTCGCGTAAGGCAATCAATGGGTCGGGCGCTAGTCAAGCGAAGTCGCCCGCTCGTGACGAGGTCACTTTAGCGCCGCCCGCTTTCCGGCCGGTCCAGCTCGCAACGCTCGTGGACACGGTCCCTGCCGGCGATCGTTGGATCCATGAAATGAAATACGACGGCTATCGTATTCTCGTTGCCGTCGGCGGAGGCGAGGCGCGAGCCTACACACGATCTGGTCTGGACTGGTCTAGCCGTTTTCCTTCGGTCCTCTCCGAGGCTCGCAAGCTCAAGGTGCGCTCCGCCCTGATTGACGGCGAGGCCGTGGTTGTCGATGCGGAAGGAAGATCTAACTTCCAGGCGCTTCAAAATGCATTGAAGGGTGCCCCGGCGACTATCGACTTTTATGCGTTCGATCTGATGCAGCTCGACGGCGAAGATCTGACAAGGCTTCCTCTTGTTGAGCGCAAGGCGAAGCTTGAGGCGATCTTGCCTGCCAAAAATCCGGTCCTTCGTTACTCCGATCATATCCTCGGCCGCGGAGAAGAGCTGCTCGATCGCTTCTGCGCTGCCGGCCTTGAGGGCGTCATCTCAAAGCTCGCGGATTCGAGTTATGTGGCGGCCCGCGGCGCAAGCTGGCTGAAGATCAAATGCGTCAGGCGGCAGGAATTTGTGATTGTCGGCTGGACGCCGTCCGACAAGATCCGCGCGTTTCGGTCCTTGATCCTTGGCGTTCATGACCGCGGCAAGCTGCGTTACGCCGGCAAAGTCGGCACCGGCTTCGATACCGCTGAACTTCTTCGTCTCTTGAAGATCATGGCGCCGCTTGAGCAGAAGGCCGCGACCGTCGACGCACCACGCGCCGAAGTGCGCGGCGCACACTGGCTCCGTCCGAAACTGGTCGCTGAGATTGCCTTCACCGAAATGACAAATGAAGGGACGTTGCGACATCCGAGCTATCTTGGTCTCCGCGAAGACAAGAAGCCGGAGGCGGTCGTGCTCGAGACGGAACGTCATGCAGCCGATCTCGCCGCTGCGACAACCACCATCGCGATAAGTAACCGTGACCGCGTCATCTATCCGGAGTCCAACATCACCAAGGGACAGCTTGCCGACCATTACGAAGCGGTCGCGGCGATCATGCTTCCTTGGGTTGGCAGCCGGCCGATCAGTCTGGTTCGATGCCCACAGGGCCGCGCGAAGAAGTGCTTCTTCCAAAAACACGACGCCGGCAGCTTTGGCGACAAAGTCCACCACGTCGGCATCACGGAGAAGGACGGGCACGAGGAACCATATCTCTATGTCGACGATGCCGATGGACTGATGACTTGCGTCCAGATGGGAACGATCGAGCTGCATGGATGGGGGGCTCGGATCGAGGATGTCGAAAAGGCCGACCGCCTCGTGTTCGACCTCGACCCCGATGAAGGCCTCGATTTTGAGGCCGTCCGCGCCGCTGCCTTTCAGTTCCGCGCTATCCTTAAATCGCTGGGGCTTACGACTTTCCCGATGCTGACGGGAGGCAAAGGAGTGCACGTCATCGCGCCGCTCACCCCTGGCGCCGAGTGGCCAGAGGTGAAGGACTTCGCGTCTCGCCTGGCGCAGGCGGTCGCCCGGAGCGATCCGGCCCATTTCACGGCCGTGTTGTCAAAGGCGCGCCGCAAGGGTCGCATCTTTGTGGACTATCTACGCAATCAGCGCGGGGCGACCGCAATCATGCCCTACAGCGCAAGATCACGTCCGGGCGCTCCTGTCGCCGCTCCGATCACGTGGGCGGAGATGAAGACAATAGATGCGCCCTCTCATTTCCACGTCGGCGATGCTCCTGAATTAAACAAACGCGCAGGCTCCAAAGCTCTGGCGGGATGGGGCCGCGCTGACCAATCCTTGCCCAATTTGTAGCGCCCGACGCGGGAAGAGGAGAAAGCCAGCTTTCAAAGGGCAACGCGGCGCTGTTGATCTTGCCTGATTGGAACCTGCGGAGATCGGCCTCGTTTGGCTGAAGCCATGGCAAAAATCAATCCGAGGACCGTCGCCAGTCTTTTGAAGGAATACGCACAACGGGCGTCTATGCGCGGCGACAATCCCTATCGCATAAAGGCATACTTGCGCGCGGCAGACAGTCTGACGGCGCTGTCGCAGCCGCTTGATCGGATCATCGCCGCCGGCGCCCTCACCAACATCCCGGGGATCGGTGACGCGATCGCAGACATCGTGACCAAGCTTTACCAAACCGGCACGCACCCGAGCCTTGAGAAGCTGCGCGAGGATGTTCCAGCGGGCGTGATGGAGCTGTTTGCCATACCCGGGCTTCGTCCTGATAAGATACTGAAGCTTCATCAGGCGCTCGGCGTGAACTCGCTGGCGGAGCCGAGGCCGCAGCAAGAGAAGACCGCATACGCCCAGTCAAAGGCCTCGGCGCCGCGCTTCAGACAAAGCTCCTGCAGAACCTGGCCATCGTGCGAAGCGGCGAAACGCAACTTCACCTGCACAAGGCCGCCGCTCTTCTCGAACATGCGGTCATATCGGTGAAGCAAGAGCATCCAGAGTTTTCGCGCGTCGAAATTGCAGGTGACTTCCGGCGCGGTTGCGAGCTCGTTTCTGACTTGGCCCTGGTAGCGCAGGGCAGAAAGTCGACTGGTATCGAGGATACAACCCTCAGGCTTGTTGTCACGGACAAGAAGCATTTTGGCGCGAGCCTGCTCGAAGCAACCGGGTCGGCAGACCACCTTGAGCAACTGAAGACGTTCGCGGTCGACAAGGGATACACCCTAAGCGCCGATGGGCTTCGTCGCGGGAGAAAACTGATCGCGTCAGCCACAGAGGAAGAAATCTACCAAGCGCTAGACCTGCAGTTTATCGAGCCAGAATTGCGCGAAGGCAGGGGCGAGATCGATCGAGCGGCAAAGCAGAAGCTACCTGCCCTCATTCGGGATGAAGATCTTCATGGCATCCTGCATTCTCACACGACCGCTTCCGATGGCACCGAAACGCTTGAGGCAATGGCTGAAGCCACGCGCAGGCGCGGTTTCGACTACTATGGTGTCGCCGATCATTCGCAGTCCGCTCACTACGCAGGCGGCCTTTCGTTGCAGGAGATTGCTGAACAGCACCGCGAAGCTGATCGGCTGAACAACGCATACAATGGAAAATTTCGCATACTGAAGGGCATTGAGGCGGACATCCTGGCGGATGGCTCGCTCGATTACCCGAATGATATCTTGGAGCAGTTCGATTTCGTCGTCGCGAGCGTGCACAGCCGCTTCAAGTTGCCCAAGAAGGAGCAGACGGGGCGTATCATTGAAGCGATCGGAAATCCTCGGACGACAATCATCGGGCACATGACCGGTCGCCAGCTGTTGCGCCGGCCCGGTTATGATCTCGACGTCGACAAAGTCCTCAAAGCGTGTGCGAAACACGGCGTTGCCGTCGAAATCAACGCACATCCGTGGCGACTCGACCTCGACTGGCGCTGGCATCAAAAGGCACTCGATCATGGCTGCATCTTCAGCATCAACCCGGACGCTCATTCGATCCGCGAGCTCGACCACATGCATTGGGGTGTCGAGATGGCGCGCAAGGGCGGCGTCCCTGCGAAGCGGGTCCTGAACGCGATGCGTTTGACGGCCCTCCTTGCGCATCTCGCACGGCGCAGGCAAATGTCCTAACCTGGCTGTGCGCCCGACCTATCAGCGCAGGAGACCGTCCTTCTCGAAATCGTCCCAGCCGCGCAAACTGGAGTGCGAATTTTCAGCGGGGCAATGGCCAGTTGAAGCTGCAGCTCCGCGCCCGCTTCTTTGCGCACGTTTCAGAGCCGCCTTCCCCGCGCCACGCCGCCTATTCTCTGCAGCTGTCGCTGCGTCCTGTTCGCGCCAGACCGTAACCAGGTCGCGGTCAAGCACATCCTCCACGTGCTGCGGGTCGAACACGTGAAAGGTGATGTTCCTTGCCCGCCCGCGGAGTTTCACCGTTTTCGTCCCGGCGCTCTGCAAGCGACCATCTTTCAGCCAGCGGTGCCGTTCGGCCGTCGAGATCGTCAGAATGTCCTCGATTTCACGGGGGATTACGGGCAGGTCTTCGATATTCTGCAGTGCTTTGGATACGATCCCGAATACCACCTGCACATCATTCTCGGCGCTGAGACAGGCGCAGGGTAAGCACGCGGGACTCGATATGGAGCAGTTTCCTGAAGTCCGTTGGAAGGCGGGCGCGTATTTCGAGAAAAATACCCCTCGCTCTGACGGACGATCCAAGCGTTGCAGCCGGGGTCAAAGGCCACTCTCCAATCAGCTTCGCTGTTGCATTGATTTTTCGGCGCGTGGACATGCCCCTTTATATAGGTCACCGATTGTCGGCAGCGATGAGCCGATCGCAAAGCCAATATGAGTTCTAATCCGCCAGCGGTCTGAACCACGATGCCCAAAGGCGCAACCACGATTGTGAGCGGGGCCGTTTGCAACTTCGGCTAACAGGAAACGGCAGAGTTGATCTCGAAGTGCGATATCAGGCGCGTCGCCGCCTGCCGGCTTTTTGGGGGCCGTTTGCTGTCCGTCCGGTTATTGCCGAGGGACCAGTTAAAGCCGCCGTTCGGCTCACGACCTCTTCGCGGAATACAAGGCAAGTTCAGATCCCGCGGAAGCCGACATTGAACTGCCTCTCCGTTTACACGTTTGGCAAATGTTGCGAATGGAGGGAGTTGCATGTTTGAAGGTTTCTCGCTGGAGCAGATCAAACTTCCGGAAGCGACGCTCAGAGTGCGGGTTGGTGGAAGGGGCCACCGCTTCCTGATGCTGCACGGTCATCCTCGCACCCATGCCACTTGGCATCGCGTGGCGCCGATTTTGGCTGAGGAATACACCGTAATTTGCCCTGGTCTTCGGTGCTCGCCCTTGCGGTGTGTCGCAACACAATCAGCGCGTCCGGTTTGCCGTGAACAGATCTTGCTGATGCACCAGTTCGTCCGCGACGGGCTGACGGAGGCGGCGTGTGCCATTCGGGTGGATGGCCGAAAATAACCCCACCTCTGCATGACGCGAATTGTCCCAGCCCGGGTAGGCCGTTATCGGGTACAGGCAAATACCCTCGAATCGATGCTCCGACACCCATAGCGGCACGCACCTCGTCGCGGCATACACAGTGGAGCCAAGCCGGCCCGCCGGATCCCTCTGAGCCGGTCTCGGCAATGAACATCGGCTTACCGTACCGATGAGCAACCTCGAGCAACATTTCCGACAAAGCGCGGTACTCATGGTGTCCCATCGATATCGTCGGCCCGTTTATTTACCATTGATTGTGCGGCTAGAAATTCAGGCCCACGACATCGACAACATCTTCGCTCCCGCCCAACTCAGGTTCGACGCGGCCCAGCAACATGTCGTAAGCTTCGAACTGCCCCTGACGGGCGTTTTCGGCCCGACCCCGTTCGCTGCGGGTCCGGTCACGAGGAGCGATTTGGATAAGGGGCTCGGCCCAGACAAATCTGCAGGCGGGGTCGATCTCCCGCATTGCACGAACACCCGCGATGGCAGCCTTCACGAGATGCCGCTTGAACCATCCACGTTTGTTCGGCCCCACGCGGGAAATAGCCGACCTCAACAGCCCATGCGAAAAAGGAGATCTAGTTGATGGGACACAACAGAGGCGGTGTTCCGGCGATCGAACGCTGTACGCTCACGGCTTCTGCCGCGAACGAGGCATAGGCATCGATGAAATGCAGCGATCGCTGATCGACATGGTCTGGAGATCCGTAATGGAAGATGTCCCAGATAACCTGGACACCTGCCGATCGGGCCGCCTCGACCATTGGCGCCCAACTTGACCAGTCATAGGCGAAGCTTGCGGAACCGGAGCCTCCACCTAGTGCTCGTCCATACGCCCCACTTCGCTCATTCGAAGTCTTCTTTCAGCAGTCGGCTTCGAACTCGGCCGCCTTGTTAGGACCGGGAACCGCGTTGGCGAAATACCGCATCCAATGGGGCGCGCGCCATCTTCGTTGCTCAGTCCAGCTCGTCCTGGCGCGACCGGGTAATGCCGAACCGATTTGGTCGAGCCTTTGTTCCTGTGGTGGACTGTCCGGAGCTGGGTGGCGAAGGAGGAACAAGGAGGGCCGTGCCAAGTTCGGGGCGATATACCACCGCCGCCGATCGACTCGAGCGGCTGCTCAGCAACAAGAGAGGCACGGGATCACATGACCGTTCAGATTCGACTTTCCGAGATCGACCACGCCAGGCGCGAGGATCGTGGCGACGGCGCTTGGAGCATCGCACCGGACTTGGGCTATTTGCGCCTAGCAATCGTCAATGTCGTGTTCTTCGGCGCACCGGGCAGCGGAGATCGGAACTGGATGCTGATCGATACCGGGTTGCCGACGTCCCGCGGCAGCATTCTTGCGGTCGCGGAAAAGCGGTTTGGCACGAACGCACGGCCGGCCGCGATCATCCTGACCCACGGCCATTTCGACCATGTGGGAACGGTTCTAGACCTCGCGAATAGGTGGGACGTGCCTGTCTTCGCGCATGCACTCGAGCGCCCCTATCTGGACGGAACCGCGTCCTATCCGCCACCGGATCCCTGGGTCGGGGGTGGACTGATGGCGCTGCTTTCGCCGCTTTTTCCACGGGGGCCAATTGATCTTGGCAACCGTTTGGAACTCCTACCTGCCGACGGATCGATCCCCGGAATGCCCGGATGGCGATGGCTACACACACCCGGGCACGCTCCTGGGCATATCTCGCTCTGGCGCGAGGAGGACCGCTCGCTGATCGTAGGGGACGCTTTCATCACCACCGGTCAGGAGTCAGTCTATGAGGTCGCCGTTCAGGATCTTGAGATGCACGGTCCGCCGCGCTACTTCACGCCGGACTGGGATGCGGCGGAAAGATCCGTGAAGCACCTGGCTGCCCTGAACCCGCGGATGGTCATCAGTGGACACGGTGCGGCTGCTGCGGGAGTGGGCATGCGTCAAGCTCTTGACAGCCTGGCTGAGCGGTTCAGGGTGTTCGCCGTCCCGCCGAAATTGAAATTCGTGCGCGAGCCGGCGGCAGTCCAAGGTAGCTGAGGCTAACCGAGCCGTCGTCGTTCTGAAGTATGGTCAAGTTGGGCAGACTCTGTCTCTCGAGCCGGTAGAGTTACCCGTCGGGTCGCGCGCCCCATCGTCGCCGACAAACTCTGACAAGCGGAACAAACCCGGGAGGCGCCGGGTTAGGGCGTTCGATCGGCGCAGGGCGACTGCGGCCAAGCGCCCCGAAGTTCTGCGTCAGGAGAAGACGTCAGATGGAAAACGAGTACCCGAAGGACGCGTCCTGTCCGCCCGCGAGCCGACCGGCAAGAAGTTGTTCGAGTCCACACGCGTCGGCATCCGCCAAGACTTGGCTTTGATTCGCTCATCGGCCAAAACCGTGGAGGAGACCAAATGGCAAATCTGGGAAGATTGGCGATCGCGATGCTTGGCGTTCTGGCATACCAAAACCGCGACAAGCTCTGTGAATTGATTCCGGGAGCGGGGTATCTTAACCCAAACGACCCGCAACGCAGAATTCTGGCTCAGATAACGAATGGCGTGTCGAGGGCTGACCTTGGTGAGATCCTCGACCGGTTCAGGGAGGTGGGGGCAGGATCGAAGGTCGACTCGTGGGTTGGCAGCGGGCCAAACCAACCGATTGAGCCAAGGGACGTCCAAGCGGCAATGGATGAAGGTACACTCACGTCCATTTCGATGCAGACGGGTCTTTCGCGCGAGGAGCTAATCAGAAGGATTGCGCGGGATCTACCCGAGACAGTCAACGAGATGACGCCGAATGGTGAATGGCCGCCTGAGCCGACACATGGTTTGGATAAGTCGACCCTGCTCGACAATGTATCCTAGGGGACACAGCCAGGAATGCAGCCGGCCAAGGCGAGATCCAGGGTGGCAACTCTACACGGGCGGACGCTCCTGCGCGATCGCCTTCATCCGCTCGCGAACCAAGGGTCTGTTTCGAGCGCGCCGAACGCTCAACTGGCCGCCATCCTGAAAATGCGGCACCGCTGCATCGCGGCGCCCTCGCTCGCGTATATCGGTGAGCGGAAGAAGGCGCGTTCCTGGCTGGCCAGAGCGCTGGCGATCGATCCGGACGACTTCGTGACGCAGTACAACGCCGCTTGCATGTATTCCGTGCTCGGGGAAGTGGAGGAAGCGGTGCGGTACCTGGAAAGAGCCGTCGGAGGAAGCGTGAGTCAGAACGTATTGGAACGAATCCGTCACGAAGTCATTTCGACGCCATTCGCGATCACCCGCGGTTCGTGCAGCTTCTTAGTTCACTTGCCTTGTGACGCACAGCTGTACTTGCACAAGCTTCGGCCTGCCTAGCAGCCGCGTTCGGTTTGGGTGGCGGATTCAACTGATCGCAGCAACACACGCTCTTTTCTGAAAGATGGAGTGTGAGCCATGAAGCAGCGAAGTCGCATCTACTACTCGGCCGCTCAGCGCCTGAGATTTGGGTTCGATGGCAGGCGGGCGAGTCGATGAGCTCGATCGGACGACGATTCGATCGGGAGTCTTCATCGGTCCGTTCTTGCCGCCGCGCCTGGGCCTTGCACTGGCGGGCTGCCGGCCTTGCCTGTCGCCGGTGGTGTTTTCCCCCACATTTTGCTTCCGCTGCTTGTGCTGCTCACCTGGCCGCTCGCCATGGGCAAGTATTTCGCCCCGGCATCGTCTCTGCGGGGTTTGCTTCGTCGGCAAAGGACATCGCCAGCTGGCCTCACAGCTGCGGTCGATCGCGGCCGAATCGGGATTGATGCTGGCCGACGCGCTGGCCGGCGGCCGCTTCACCCGCTACAATGATCTGTTGATGCCTGCCGGCATTATTGCCGGGGCCGGCGACCGGTTGTTCGATGCGAAAGCCGAGGCTCTTAGACTACAATCGGAGATTCCTGGTTCCTTTGTCGATATCATCCCGCAGGCCGGCCACATGGTCCACCACACCGCACCGCTAGCTGTTCTCGCCATGGTGGACAGGGTCGCTGCCGCGGCCAGCATGAAGTAGGCCGGCACTGGCGCGATCCCGAAGAAGTGGAATCGCGATTTTCGGAAAAGATCATGCTCAAAAGCAATAGGTAGAACCCCGTCCCGACTCTATCGGGTGGCGAATCCGATGATTTACTTCACGGCGGCACGCACTTCAGCGAACCGCATCCTGTGCATCCATCCGCGCCGGTTCAGCTAACATCGACGTCGAGGTCCCGTATCTTGGGGATCTGGCCAGGGGAACGGCCCCAATTCCGTGTTCGGCTTCTGCCTCTCTTTGTGGCTGCCAGCATCTGGTCGTCTGCAAATCGAGGCCACGGACTGACAAGCACCCCCGCACTACAAGGAGCTGGCGGTCGGAGAACAAATGTAGACATGTTGCACCATCCTTGCGGGTACGGCTTGCGATGCATACTGACGGTCGAGGGCTTAATGTAACCAAATCAACGGCTCGGCGTTTCGGTCAGCGCCGTTGCAATGAGCGAAGCCATAACCTCTGTCACGAGCATAGACTGGCGATTTCATGAATCGCAATTTTCTGGTGATCGAACCTGAGGAAGGCATTGCCGTGCTCAAGGGGCTTGCCTCCTCGGCGCGGATCTCGATGCTGAAACTGCTGCATGAGAAGGGGCCGATGAATGTCAACGAAATCGCCGCCGTGCTGTCGCTTCCGCAGTCGACCGTCTCGACCAACATCCAGGTGCTGGAGGATGCGGGGCTGATCCGCACCGAGAGAGCGAAGAAAGGCAACCGGAAAATCTGCTATCCGACCGCCGAAAAAGTGCTCGTCGTGTTCAAGAGCGAATATCGTGCGGTCAAGAACGACGCGATCGAAGTGTCGATGCCGATCGGGCTTTATACCGGCTTCGAGGTTACCGCGCCCTGCGGCCTTTGTTCGCCGGACGGCATCATCGGTCTGCTCGATGTGCCGAACACTTTCCTCGATCCGGACCGCATGAAGGCCGGTCTGCTATGGTTCACGCGCGGTTTTGTCGAATACCAGTTCCCCAACAATGCCAAGCTCGCCAATGCCGAGATCACCGGACTCGAAGTTGCGATAGAGCTGTCTTCGGAAGTGCCGGGTACCAGCGCCGATTGGCCCTCGGACATCACGCTGACGATCAATGGCGTCGATGTCGGCACCTGGACGTCGCCGGGGGATTTCGGCGACAAGCGCGGCGTCTTCACGCCCTCCTGGTGGAAGCTCAAGGGCTCGCAATACGGTAAGCTGAAGAACTGGCGAATTGCCAATGACGGCACCCATGTCGACGGCCTCAGGATTTCCGAAACCGGCCTCGCCGCACTCGATCTGAAGAGCCATCATTCAATCCGCATCCGTATCGGCGTCAAGGACGACGCCAAGCGCCCCGGCGGGATCAATATTTTCGGCAAGGGCTTTGGAAATTACGATCAGGACATTGTGCTCAGGATCAAAACCGCGTGAATCGACTGGCCGCGTTGCTGCGCTCAGTTACAGTTCATTGCTAGGCTAGGCTTGCAGCTGGCACCGCCGTCCATGAGGCGACCGGCTTGCCTGACGTGTATAGATCCCTCGTCGCAAGCTTTGCCCACTGGCTGCGAATCCCCTGCTACCCTCAATCACCAGTACAAAGGGATCCGTCCCACCAACCAACAGCCAGAGCATCCTCCGTTCCGGCAAATGCCGGAACTTACCATCTAGGCAACTCTCGAAAGTATGTGCCGATCCAAGTCGCACTTGGCCAAGCCGTATCGCCAGCGGTGGTTCGTCGTCTCGCGTCTGCTCTGGTAGAACAAAGTCAATTGCCGGCCTTCGATCATTACGGTCGAATGGCCATTCTCGCCGGGCTCACCAGGGTCGAGAACGGGGCCAACGGAAACGTAGGGACCCTTGACGTCATCGGCGATGGCGAAGAAGACGCGCTGCCGGCTGCCGCGCGGACCTTCGGGGAGGAAGCAGGTGGCGTTGAGAAGCACACGACCGTCCGGCAGCTCGACGAGCTGCGCGCCTTCGATCCCCCATTCGTAATCGGGGTGCTCGCGCGCATTGTGATGTGGCACGTCGAGATGATCGAGTATCTTGCCGAGACGTTTCCATGGCCCGAACCAGGAATCGGATTGGCTGCGCGCCAGATAGACATCAGGCTGGGGCACCCTGGTGAATTTGGGCATGCCTGAATAGACGATATAGCGCTTGCCTCCGACGATTGCGGGGTGGGGATCGTAGATGCCGTCCTCATCGGTATCGGGCAGCGACAATATCGCCGGATTGAGCACCACCCAATGAAAGCCGTCATTGGACACCGCGTGCTCGCAACGTCCGCCGGACTTCATGAATTCGGTCTGGATAAACATGTGGAAGACGCCGCACTCATGAATGACGCCGGGCGCCGCAATGCCAGATCCGGTTACCGGCAAAACGATCGCCTCGTGCTCTGTCCAGGGCCCATAAAGATCCGGCGCTGTGGCGTGGAGGATTTTCCAGCTCTCTGTTGTGACGGTGCCGCTGGAGCCGAAGACGTGCCAGAGCGTGCCGTCGAACACCGGACAAGGGTCCTTCAGATCATCCACAACCTGCGGGTGAAACAATGGAAAGACGTTGGTTTCAAAGTCGATCTTCATTCGCCAGCCATCCCTCGATTCGTCTCGGTCTCCATTCAAATGAACCACCGGCGCGGCTCAGATGAATCGATTCCAAGCGTATTTATAGCTCCGCTGATGAACGGTTGTTGAACGATTGAAGGATTTGAACCGCTCTGTGGCAAAGGGCCACATTTGGGGAGCCCGACCTGACGCGAGGGGCTTCATCATGTGGATCGAATGGGGGCGGCCGGCTCGCTCCTTCTCTGTCGAGCCGTCGCAAGTGGAGCGGACGGCTGGTCTCGCCCGAGACAGTTTGGAGCTATGGAACAACTTATCGGGATGGAAGTTATATAGAAGGCTGCGAACTTCATGTCAAAGCTGCCTCGATTGACTTTTGTTAGTCGAGGCATTTTGTAACTATATCGAAGGATAATCTACATGGAAATGGCGGCGGGCCGGGCCAAAACACCAAAAAACCCTGTACAACCGTCTATTTTAATTTGCTTTTCACACCTCCGATGGAACTTCGTATATCAGAGACCACAACACATTCTGACCCTGGCGTCAAAACAGCAACAGCTAATTTACTTCGAAGAGCCGATCTTCGATGAGAGGCGCCACCCTTCGATGCGGGTGCACAATATTACCCCCAAGATCAGAATAGTGACGCCGCTGATCCCAGTTGGTACTTCCGCGACCAGGGCGGACGCAATCCAGCGCAGGTTCGTCGATCAGATCCTCGCCTCCACGCCGCATGACCGATTGACGACCTGGTATTACACGCCCATGGCGCTACGCTTCAGCGATCATCTCGCCTGTGACGTCTGCGTCTACGACTGCATGGATGAACTCTCCGCGTTCAAAGACGCTCCCGCAGAGTTGACGCAGTTGGAAAAGGCGCTGTTGCAACGTGCCGATGTCGTCTTCACGGGCGGGCAGAGCCTCTACGAGGCCAAGCGCAGCTTGCATCGGGCGATCTTTCCCTTCCCGAGCAGCATCGACGTTACCCATTTCCATCAGGCTAGGGCGCCAGGTGAAGACCCGTTCGATCAGGCCGACATACCTCACCCGAGGGTGGGGTACTTCGGGGTCATCGACGAACGGCTCGACCTTGAACTTATCGCGCATGCGGCTGCGGCAATGCCAGACGTGCATTTTGTCATGCTCGGCCCTGTCGTCAAGATCGATCGGGCGAGCCTTCCCACGGCAGGCAACCTGCATTGGCTGGGCGGCAAGTCCTATGCAGACCTGCCGAACTATCTCAGGCATTGGAGTGCCGGCTGGATGCCGTTCGCGCTCAACGAAGCGACCCGCTACATCAGCCCGACCAAGACTCCCGAGTTTCTTGCGGCAGGACTGCCGGTGTTGTCCACGGCGATCGTCGACGTTGTGCGTACCTACGGCGTCGAAGGCCTTGTCGAGATTGTCGAGGCGGAGGACATCGAGGCCAAGCTTCGCTCGATCCTGGCCCACCCCCGCGATTTCCTGGTGAAGAAGGCCGACGCCTACCTCGCCGACATGTCCTGGGAGAAGACCTGGAGCGCGATGGCTGCCCACATCGAGCGCGCCCATGCGATGAAGAGCGTCGTCCCATTCCTGAGGAGGGCGTGAGCGTGTTCGACTGGTTGATCGTAGGGGCCGGTTTCGCCGGCAGTGTGCTGGCCGAGCGTATCGCATCGCAACGGCAGGAAAGCGTCCTGATCATAGACCGACGAAATCACGTCGGCGGCAATGCCTATGACTGCTACGACGAGGCGGGAATACTAATTCACCGTTACGGGCCTCACATCTTTCACACCAACGCCCAATCGATCGTCGACTATCTGTCGCAATTCACGCAATGGCGGCCTTACGAACATCGTGTGCTGTCGCTTGTCGATGGAAAGCTGCTGCCGATACCGATTAATCTCGACACCATAAACCGCCTCTACGGCCTTGAATTGACGTCCGAGCAGCTGCAGGACTTCTTCGCTTTCCGACGCGAAACGGTCAAAGAAGTCCGCACCGCCGAGGACGTCGTGGTGAGCACAGTAGGCAGAGAGCTCTACGAGAAATTCTTCCGCGGCTACACGAGGAAGCAGTGGGGTGTCGACCCTTCCCAGTTGAGCAAGTCAGTGACGGCGCGAGTCCCGACCCGGACCGATCGCGACGATCGGTATTTTGGCGACAGCTTCCAGAACATGCCGGCAGGCGGGTATACGCGCATGTTTCAGCGCATGCTGGATAGTCCCAAGATCAAGATCATGCTGCAGACCGACTACCGCGAAATTCGCGACAAGATCCCCTTCCAGCAGATGATCTATACCGGTCCGATCGACGAGTATTTCGACTGGAAGCTTGGTCGCTTGCCCTACCGTTCGCTGCGCTTTGAGCACACGACGCTTGATTGCGAGCAGTTTCAACCGGTCGCCGTCGTCAACTATCCGCAGACGGAAAAATACACACGGATCACCGAGTACAAGCATCTGACCGGTCAGCAGAGTCCGAAGACCAGCCTCACCTACGAATACCCCACCGACGTCGGAGATCCTTATTACCCGGTGCCGCGGGCCGAAAACGAGGCTTTGTACAAACGATACGAAGCTTTGGCCGCGGCGTGCCCGGAGGTCTGGTTCGTCGGACGTCTTGCAACATATCGCTATTACAATATGGATCAGGTGGTCGGCCAGGCATTGGCTACGTTCGGGCGCATTCAGACACGCCTGCCAGCAAACGGGATGCTCGTCACGCCGACGCAGCGCGAGGCGGCCGAGTGAATGATGCGCCGGCCTGACCGGCGTCGGGCGACCCACGGCCAAAGAGACCAACGATGTTTCTCGGCTTCTCGGCGAACAGCTCTAGATATGCTGTGCTGTTGATGCAGCTGAAAAGCGCGCACTGTTCGTATCAGCGAGGCTATAGCGCGCTTGCTTGTTGTTCCTCAAACGCCAAGAACGATTGGCGCTGGCGCTCCAACTCGTCCGCAAGTGGCTTGCGAACAGTGCGCGAGCCGTCCGCATGAATGGTGGAGAACAAGCCGACTTCGGCGTGGCGCGAATTGTCCCAACCTGGGTAGGCCGTCACCGGGTACAGGCATATACCCTGAACAGGTGCACCGAGGCTCGTCGCATCGCGCACTTCGTCGCAAACGTAGTGAAGCCAGGCTGGCCGGCCTGAACCTTCGGCGCCGGTCTCGGCGATGAACATCGGCTTCTTGTATCGTTCGGCGACCTCGACCAGCATTTCCGAAAGTGCACGGTATTCGTGGTGCCCCATCGGTATCGTTGGGCCATTCAAGTACCATTGGTTGTGCGGATAGAAGTTGAGGCCGATGACGTCCACAACGTCCTCGCTGCCGCCCAACTCCGGTTCCACGCGCCCGATCAGCATGTCATACGCCTCGAATTGGCCCTGGCGAGCATTTTCGGCGCGCCGCCGCTCGGGGTGAGTACGGTCACGAGGAGCAATATGGATCAGCGGTTCAGCCCAGATGAACCTGCAGCCGGGTTCGGCCTCCCGCATGGCCCTCACGCCGGCGACCGCTGCCCTGACAAGGTGTCGTTTGAACCATCCACGCTTGTTCGGCCCGACGCGGGGGAAATAGCCGACCTCCACAGCCCATGCAAAAAACGAAATCTCGTTGATCGGGCACACCAGGGGAGCCACCCCGGTAGCGGAGCGATGAACCCGAACAGCTTCCGCGGCGAAACGGACGTAGGCCTTGATAAACCCCGGGCCACCTTGGTCGATATGGTCTGGCGAGCCATAGTGGAAGATATCCCAGATAATCTGCACCCCGGCCGCCTGGGCTGCTTCGATCGCCGACGTCCAACTCGACCAGTCGAAGACTCCGGGCGCTGTTTCAATCAGGTGCCAGCGCAAGCCGTCGCGGATCGTGCGAAGCCCAAGCTCGGCACAACGGCGATAGTCGGCATGTGCATGGATGTCATGTGAGGTCGCGCGGATCAGATCAAGACGGGCCCCGTCGGCGCGCCTGTGGGAGGAACACTCGAAACCAGCCATGAAAAAGCTGTCGAACCCGGAAGAGCCTGCCGTGGGCCGACGAGCGGTATCCTCGTTCATACCAACATCCTGTCGCCCAAGGCATGGGCAAGTAATCGCATTCGCAGTCCCCCATTGTCAGTTCCGGTGGCCTAGTCGAAACCGGTCGGCCACCACCACGTCGACGGCTCGGCGGCTGCGGTGTACACGTGTGCCTGGATTGGCGAATACAACCAAGCTCCAATCCCGTCTGCCGGGGGCCGCGGTCGCGTCGATTCGATCCGAAGTTATGCGGCCTGTTGCATCGCCCGTTCGTTGACGCCTGTTTCGCCTAGTCGGGTGAGCGCCTCATCGGTTGCTTTTTCTTCCTTGAGCGTCTGTTCGAGTAGCGGGACGGCGTCTTTCAAGCCAAGTAACCCGGCCCATGTGACAAGAGTCCCGTAGCGCGCTATTTCATAATGTTCGACGGACTGGGCTGCAGCCACGAGACCCGCGTCCAATGCCGGAGCCTCCTCGAATTCCTCCAAAATCTCCTGTCCTTCTTCGATGATGCCGTCGATCGCCGGGCACGTTTTCCCTTGGGCTCTCTTGCCAAAGGCGTCGAAAACTTGCTGCAGACGCTCGATCTGCCCTTCCGTCTCGTCACGATGTTTTTCGAACGCCGCCTTCAACTCTTCGGACTCCGCGCCCTTTGCCATTTTCCGGAGCGCCGTCAGAATCTTGCGTTCGGCGTAGTAGATGTCTTTCAGACCATCATAGAAAAGGTCTTCCAAGCCCTTGGAGCTGCCCTGAGAGCTTTTTTTCGTCGCCATTGTCATCTCCTCTTTCATTTCTATCGACGCATGCATGGCTCTAACTGGACCAGTCTCTTGTTGTTCCTTCGGCGACGGCACACCGGCAGCCAACAGCGAGCGACGGTCGGGTTGACCGCTGATTTCAGTCCGCCGCGCCAGCAGCGGCTTGAGCATCTCGGCTGCGCTCCATTGCGGAAGTTCCGGAATGAGGATCGTCTGCCTGAAGGGTTTCCGCTGTCATCGAGTCCTTGCGGCCGCATTTTTCGCAACGGACCTTTGCCCGCACCTGATCAAGGTTCCCGATCTCTTCTCGGAGTTCGAGAGGGTTGGAGAAGCGCTTAAGGCGTTGGCGTCCCGGATCATTGCAAATTACATGGCCGGACTAGTGGACGAGGAAGAACTACTGTCGGCTTCCCGGCAGGCGCTTGGACGGCAAGTGCAGACCTGAGCGAATCCCCTGGCTAGAATTGGTCCGGAACCGTACAATAGCAAATCGTCAGCAATACAACATGGCCGCTGACGCTTGGGAGCGACTGTCGCACTCTTGGCCCAATACGAGGCATTGGTGTAATGGCGGAAGAACAAGGGCGGCTCGGCCCGAAATCTGAAATCGTCAGCGAGCTCGCGCGAGAGTCAGGCGTATCCAAACACCACATACGCGAGATAATGTCGCTGGTCGGCTTCGATCGCGGCTCAATCCTGAGGGAAGCTCGTCTCCTCAAAAAGAACAAGTAGGGCCGGCGGTTTTGCACGGCGTCGGCGGCATCTGGTCCACCGGCAATGCATTCTGGGCCGAAGCATCCTTCTGGCTGCTCGGCTTTGCCCTGTTGATGAGCGCTGCCGCGGCGCTGGCCGGCTTTGCCGATTTTCTTGGAAATTCAAGGGTGCGGTCCATCAATGCCGCGTGGCACCATATGGTCGGCAATGTCGTGGCCATGGTGCTGGCGCTGGCCAGCTTCATGCTGCGCCTAAGCGCCGGTACCGCCGAGGGCGCCTTGCCCTGGGGCCTGGCGCTATCAACGATTGTCGTTCTGCTGCTCGTCTACACCGGCTGGAAAGGCGGAACGCTTGTCTACGAACACAGGGTAGGCGTCCATCCCGAAGAGGGTGAGGATCTCAACTCCCGCCCGGAATTATCCCGATAGGTTGACGAATGGCCGAACTGCGGGGAGCCGTCGTCGTGGTCGCCGGCGCCTCGAGCGGCATCGGCAGAGCGACTGCTCTGGGTTTGGCGCGCAAAGGCGCACGGCTAGTGCTGGTCTCAAGAAACGTGGACGCACTCGACAAGGTCGCCAAGGAGTGCGCCGGCTTGGGCGGTGAGGCGCTGACCTTTGCCACCGATATGGCGGACGATGCGGCCCGTGGAGAATGCGCAGCTTTGCCGTGTCGCGTTTCGGCAGGATCGACGTGTGGGTGAATTGCGCCGCAGTCCTGCTTTTCGGCCGCTTCGAGGAAATCCCGCCGCATGTGTGATCAGGACGTTTCTGGTGGATGGCGCCGGTACTGAACAAAGCTTGTGACCAGTCGGATGCGGTGAGTGGAAGAGCCCGCCGGCTTCCCCAGCCCCCTTGGGGTGCAACCTGTAGTGAATGGACTGAAGACAATCTTGCCGTCCTGAATGACGGAACTGTCGGCGCCCTCAATGGCGTCGGACCTGGACGAAGTTGCCGACCAGATCAGCAGTGCATAGGGGCCGCGGACCTGTTTTGCGATGTAGTTGAACTCACCTTGAGGCAGCTGCTCGCGCAGGCGTTTGGACGACAGGCGGACGGCATCATGGCCTCTAAATTCGAATTCGCGGTCAAGAGGACCACGTCCACAGCATAGTTGCGCCTAAGATCCTCCTCGATGTCGCCAGCGGCGCGAAGCCTCAGATGGTCTTCGAAAACCCCCTCTGCGGCCGAGCACGTCACGTCTCCTTTGCAGTACCGGAAAGGCCGTGGACAGCCGTCTCGTCCTTCGCGATGCTGAACGGATGCGACCGCGGTTTGTTCCTGAGGCCAACATGCGCTGGAGCCGGATTGCCTTGCACCCCCGATCACAAACGAATGAGAACATTCAATCGGGGTCCTCATGGCTTCCGCCATCGACATTCTGGCATGCTGACCAGCGACGAGGTCGGCAATTGTCCAGGACTAGAGCGGCCGGCCAGGTGCGCTTGCAGCGGTGCCGGGGGGACCTCACGCTCCAAGGCCGTCCTGGCCTTCGCCAGCGACAACCACAAGGCCTGCAAAAAAGCTTCATCTGCTTGCGGTGTTAATCCGACCTCCTTGCAATGTTCAACGATCCTGTCCTGAATCGACACTGCGGTTTCATACCCTTGGACAACCCTTGCCAGAACGTCCTGACAGGTGCCAATCGCCACCTCCCGAATGTGGTCAGCGACGGGAGAGAGGGCAGCACGGGTGACATCATGAGCAACGGGGCGTCCCGATCAGTCGGATGTATTCCGCCTCGGGCTGCCCATAAGAACGATCCGCCAACGCGCGTCTATAGCAATAGCTTCAGCCTTCAATTGAACAAGCAATCGTGCGGGGACCGGTCCTCACCCATGACCAGGGCTGATCCGGTCATACCGTCAAAGCCAATAATGCCAACCTCGGCCTCGACCTCAGCCCGAAGCTTCGCCACCATTGACCCGAGACCGCTCTCGAAGAAATCGAGGTGTCAATCGGGACCGAGGCCTGCTCCAGGTGCGTCGTCAGTCCCAAGTGACGGCCTTCGAGGTGAGGCTGCAGCAATGTCAGATCCGGCGCGCTCAGGCGCCGCAACAGTTCGTTCTTGAACGAGGTTTCCATCTGCGCTGTCTCCCGATCGGGGCGGAAGCGCGATGGTCGCTCACAGCTGACGACGCCCTAACAATTGTCGACAGTCAGAGGAAAGTATACCTAAAAGGGCCGGGAGTCTCAAAAAGCTACTATGCTGACCAGAGAAGCTCGTCAGTTTGGCGATCATCAAGATGCTGCTAACAAGCAGTGTCCACCTCTACTGGTCGAAGGTTGCCTTCGCAATCTGGTGTGCGTCTTTTGTCGAAGCATACGGCCCCAAACTGATCATCCTCTGGGGAAGCCAAGCGGTATCGACGCTGCCTGAAAACTTACGCGCAAGCGCTCCACACTTTCGGGGCGGCGCTTTGTCGATCGCCCAGAGTAGTCAAGCACCCCTTCTTTATCCCATAGTATTCGTCTTCGCCTATTGCTCCTGAACGGCAGAGGTTTGCGGACGATTTCGTGCTGCTTCGGCAATTTCCGGGATGTATTTCGTCGCGGTGCAGCTTCGGTTCACATTGGCGCGTGCGTCGAATACCTCTTTCTCGCAGACCCGCTTGGCGAGCTCGATAGGCACATGAACTGCCAGAGGCACTTCCACCTCGGAGATTCCAAGCTCCCGTGCGATCTGCTGTTTCACTTCGTGCCTGCCAGGCGAAACGTCGACGCCGACATCCTCGGCATCTTCGGTTGTCGATGATGCGCCTTGCCCCGGAAGATCTTGCTGCTCGGTCTGAGCAAATGACTGCACGGCAAAGAGTTGCAACGCGAACACGGCGAGCGGCAAAATTCGTTGGAATACTCATGCCTGGCTCCTGCAGGTGCCTTTAACAACGGCAAAGTGTTTGAAGCGTTCCAGAGGCGGGGATGCGCGCGCTTAGCGGCAGTCGAGGCGGGTTTTTTCTGTTGGCGTGGAATACGATATGGCGACCATGGTTGGGTGCCGACAGCCGACTGTGCTGGCACATCGGAGTGTAGGAAGTTGCCTACCGAGAAAGAAAGACAAGCCAGGAGACGAGCGCGCCTCGGATGCTGCACGAGGATTGACCGACATTGAGCCTGCGGCACGAGACGCAAAGACCGCGGCTTCGGGAGCAGCGCCTGAAGGCCGCACTTGCTGTGACGTCGGCCCGCGGCATCTAAACCGACGAGGACACCAAAACCGCGAAAGCCTAGCAGTCACTTGCACCACACGGGAGCTTGCATTCAACCCCACGGTGCTCAAGATCCAAGTAGGCTCTGCAGCTCTCTAGGCTCAGAACGTCGTGCACCCAAGTTAGATCCTGCTGCAGCAGTCAGGACTACCCCAGAACGAATATGGCCAGCAGGGCAACAAGGAGAACAAGGGCGATCGCGGCGCCCCAGATGAGGACCTTTCCGGTGCCGCGTTGCTCTTCCTCGCGAGAAACGTCTTTCGCCATTCCATGCATCCTTTGCGAAGGTCCAAACTGAGCAACGTGCCGTGCCAGGCTGTTCCCAACGCTCTCGGAGCCAACTTGGTGTCAGTCCAACTGCCGGTTGCCGTAGGGCTTCTTCGCTCTAGCGCTATCGGCAATACAGCGCGGCTCTCCTCTGAGCGCGACCGCAGCTCCCTTCAGGCAAGATGCGCGAGCAGACGGATATCTATCTGACCGAAAGCAAAAGAAACCACGCGTGCCCCACTGAAAGCACAAGGAAGCGCAAAGGTTCCTGAACTGATGCTCGGCTGGCGGGAACTTGCTCGCCAGCCGAGTTGAGTTCAGGCGGTGGTCGGGGGAGATCAGCCAGCCACACGCTGGTGATTCCAACCTGAGCCGATGTGCCAATCAGCAACCTTCGTCGGTCTTTTTGACCTGGCCTGGCGCGGCGGTGTTGGCTGCCGTGTCCTGCTGACCTGGCGCAGCCTGCTGAGCGCTGCCAGTCTGCTGGCCGGGCGCGCAGTCTCTGGCCGAGTTCGGATTTGTGGTGCCGCTGGTGGTGGTCGTGTCGGTGCCTTGATCGCCGGACATGTTGGTCCCGCTGCTCGTCGTGCCGGTGCCCTGATCCGTCGTGCTGGGCATGGTCGTCGTGGTCGAGGTTCCGCTCGTCGAGGTTCCGCTCGAAGTTCCGCTGGTCGTCTGGGCAAAGGAAAGCCCGGCCGACACCGCCAGCACGGCCGAAGCCAAAAGGATGCGTTTCATCTTCTTTCTCCTGTCTGAATGCGCGGGATGCGCCTGGCAAATTGAACAGGCAGACAGAAGGAGTGTTCCACGATGACGTTCAACTTTTGTAACTCTGGTCGTAGGTCAGCCTTAGGATGGCCGGCGTATATTAGAACCTCATGACGGCGGCTCGAGTCGAAAAGCAATCAACGAGCGGAGAGGCCGTCGCGTTCCTTGTGACTGCGGTGGCGCGGTGAGGCACAAGGCTCAATGCGGAGCGCCAGCGGCCGCGATCAGCGCCTCGTCGAGAATCCACTTCAGCTTCGCCGAGCGCTGGTAGCTTCATCTGCTTGCCGTTCTTACTTGCCGGGAACGACATGCAGCGGTCGCAGTATGCCATGCGGGACCTTCAATATGTCGCCGTATGTCGCCGCGTCGGATGGCCAGGAAGCGGCCAGTGCCAGTTGGACTTTGTGATGGAGCGGCGCAGCGGCGAGCGTCCACGGGCCGTTTTCCTTGCGCCGATCTTCCGCGATCTTGGCCTTTTCCACGCATCGCTGCAGGATTTTCGCGAGGTGAATTGAGACCCGCCACGACACTGATCCTCGGCGACTGTCAAGAGCCGTTCGGCGGGCTCTACTCCGGAACAATGTCCTCTTCTGAAAGTTTTTCCTTACATCGCAAAGGAGATTCGAGATGTCAGAAAGCCGCGAATGGTTTGTCCAATGGCTTAGAGATGCCCATGCCATGGAAGAGCAGGCCGAAACGATGTTGAACGGGCAGTTGGGTCGCATCGAGAACTATCCCGAGCTGAGCGACCGGATCCGACAGCACCTCGACGAGACGAAGCAGCAGGCTGCCCGGCTGAAGACTTGTCTCGATCAGATGGACGAGGGTTCATCCACGATGAAGGACGCTGGCGGTAAGCTGACGGCGATGGCGCAATCGCTGAGCGGCGTCTTCGCTGGAGACGAGGTGATGAAAGGATCGCTCGCGAGCTACACGTTCGAGCACATGGAAATCGCCTCCTACACGATCCTGATTGCCGCCGCTCGATCGCTCGGCGAAACCGAGGTTCTTCGGGCTTGCGAAGAGAATCTGCAAGAGGAAGTCGCGATGGCGGATTGGCTGAAATCCCGTCTTCCCTCCACGACCGAGCAGTTCCTTGTGCGGGCCGAAGCGGACAGTGACAGCGCCAAGCGGTGAGCGGGTGGGGACGCAGTCATCGTGAACTGGGTGATGGGGATTCGTCCGCCAGCGCGTCCCCTTCGTGAAGGCTGGACGACGAACACGCCTGACTGTAGCAGGCGGTTGTCGAGTTGCGCATTTCCAGAAATTGCTACGACGAGCGATGCTAATATTGCGGCGTCGTCACTTAGAGAGTTGAAGCGTTCGTCTGCGCAAGCCTGGTCGAATACGCATTGGCACTAGCCAAGATCGGAAGGGCTAGCGCAGCGCTCGGCGAGATCAAGCTTGAGGGGGCGTGTTAAAACGTTCGAAACGAGGTCGCGATAGCGGAATGCCCGAGAACACTCGTCCCTGATCACTGAGCAGTGCGTGCGCGGGCACCGGCAGCGCCAAGCCGGATCGAAGAAAGTTCGTCCTGACAGCGGACAGAGCGCGCCGTTGCGCTCACGTTATGGGGTCGGCAGCACTTGCACGGTTCGGGGTGAATTCCGCTTCAGCCGGTCGCTGGCGGTTTCGCTGAAGGCCGTGACCGACCGGCCGACGATCATCATGCACCGCTTTGTCCGATCTTCTCCGCCGTGCGCAGCGTCATCGCGCCGTCCGTGGTTCCAGAATATGCAATCCGATGGCTGAACTCGTCGGGACTCGATAAATGTGAGCGCGGCATCATACTTTGCCTTCAGGACGACTGTTTCTCTGCAATGACCTCTGTCTACGCTCATCCAGTTCGGTCGGTGTCCATCTGCTCATTCAGACGTCGTTGATAGGCAAAGCCGACAGCCGCGGCGACTGCCAAACCCGCCGCCGCCAGAAGGAGTTTGTCCTCGGTATGCTCATTGCCCGATGCGTCTTGAACAGCTAACGAAGCTTCATCGAAGGGTGCGGATGCTTTTGCGACAGTCTCGCCCTGGTGCGGCCCAACGCCGCTATGGCGGATACCCGCAGCCAGACGTTCTGTCTTCTCTTTAACAGTTTCCTTGGCGACGCCGGTCAACTCGGCAGCTTCGCGTTTTATTTTGCCAGCCGTTTCAAGAGCGAAATCACTGACGCTTTCCGCCAAATCGCTAGATTGCTCCTTCAGGCGCTCCTTGGCGTACGATAGGTGATCAACCTGCTGCTCGCTGGGTGGCCGGGCTGAATTGGTCCGCAACAAGCTGATCAATCCCGCTCCGACGAGTGCGGTTGCGATCGGCGGATGGCGGAGGAAACGCCACCCCAAACCGGCCCCAATCGCCAAAGCAGCGCTCGGATTGGCAGCCGCCTTGGCCTTGAGATCGTCAATAATCGCCTGCGCCACCGATTGCATTGAGGCTCTTGCTTTCTCCACCAGCGCATCCTTTGCCTCAAGCGCTTCGTGTTTCAAATCATCGGTAAATTCGGAGAGCGTGTTTGGCGACCGAAGTGTCGACAAGTCCTCGGCGAGCTTAGCCCGGGCAGCCTCAACTTCGTATTCAAGATGCTCAAGTTGCGGATCGGCCATCATAAATCTCTCTTGCCACCGGGGCGGGCAGGTTTGCTCGACCGAGCGTTGCCCGACCGCTGCGATTTGGCCGTTATTCCTTCCGAAGGGGTGGCGCTGCCCGGTTGCAGCTTGGCGGCCGGAGTGGATGAACCGCTCGATCCACTTGGGCTTGGCGAAGGCGGCTGCACGGGTTCACTTGATTGCTCTTCTGACAAGGCGCTTCCAAAGGCGCCCGCAACGTCCCTTGCGACCTCCTTCAGGCCGTCCGAATTCAGCCCATGTTCCTCGGCGGCGCTTTTGAGCCGTTCGCCCGCCTTTGCTGTCGAGGACTTCAAGCGTTCCCCAGCTTTTTCAGCAGCATCCGTCAATCGCTCTCCTGCTGGGCCGAGCGTGCGCCTCTCGACATCGCTGGCCGGCAAAGCAGCAGCTATAGCGGCACCAGCTGCGAAGCCGGCCAGAACAAAAGCCAATGGCTGTTCTTCCACCATGCGGCCAATCGTGTCTTGCAACGTTGATTGGGCTTGCTGCACCACGCGCCCTGACTTCTCGGATACGGAGCGACCGGCCTGTTCTGCGTATGACGCGGCGGATGATGCGTACTGACTTGCGGTTTCACTCACCTTCTCCCCAATGCCGGCTAAATTGTCGCGCATGGCCTCTGCTGTCTCGCTAGCCTCTTCCTGCGCTTTGGACGCCCCGCCGCTGGCGGTGCGTACGTGCGGAGCATTTTGGCGCCCGTCGGTTGCACGGGATTGCTCGCGATGCCCGGCACTTGAACTGCGGCTGCGCATTAGCAGCGCGCACCCTGCTGCGACGAGCAGAAGGCCTTCGGGATTGTTCCTAGCGGAGCTGAGAAGCCATTCTTTCGTTCCAAAATCCTGGACCTGTGAATTGCGGCTCATGTTAATTGCTCCTTGGTTGTCGCAATATCCTGCTTTATTTGGCTTATGGAGTGTGTCGGCAGAAGTTCTTTTTGCGCATCAGCGCGGCCCCGATAGTAGGCGAAAGCAGCGGCGAGGGCCGTTGCGGCCGCGACGATCAGACACGACCAGTGCAGGGCCATCCCTAAGCTGGCTATTCCAAGTACGAGGGCTTGCACTAGAAGCAGAGCGGCGACCACTCCCAGCACGCCAGCAGCAGACATCCACACACCTGCTTGGAGCTTCGTTGAGACGTTGGCGGACAGCTCCGCATGCGCCAGGCGCAACTCTTTTTGAAAGAGGTCCGCGACGTCCGCCAACACTGCCGACAGTGCTTGAGGGAGAGGCGAATTCTTCAGTTGTTCCTGTGCCATCAGATCAGTTCGCTCCCTGCCGCCTTCCCTTGATGGACTCTGGTGCGGGAGGCGCGCTCTTCAGTGTGCGGAACGTCAAAAAGCCCGCTACGGCGGCCAGCCCAAACACCAAACCCGGCTTGCGCCTCGCCAAATCGGACGCTGCAAGAACCAGCTGATCGACGGACCTGTCTCGCAGGTCGTCTGCGTATCCATCAAGCCTATTCGCGAAGGTGCGCACGACCCCAGCGACTATCGGTGCGTTTGCGTCGAGGTCCTCGGCCGCACGCTTGGTCGAACTCGCCAGTTGGCCCATCACCTCGGCGCCGCTGCCGACCTGACGGTCCAACATCTCCTTCACCTGATTGGTCACGGTGGACGCGCCACCAACGGCCGCCCGTTTGGCGGTTTCCGCTGCCCCTTGCGCTATGTCGGACGCTTTGGATAACGTGCCGCTTACGGTCGCTCCTATGTCTTCCGAGGTACCGTCACCAGCTCTTACCGCAGTCGGGGGACGCCGTTCAGAATTCCGGTTGTTCATGGTTTCCTCCATTCGAGGAGCAAACGGAGGTAAGGCCCGTTGGTTCCCAATGAGTGACTATCTGGGGTGTCAAGTTGCGTTTGCGAACTCGTGGCGCGCATCGCGTGCTTTTGCATTGGGAATGATGGGTAGCTTGCGGGCGGGCGCAATGCGAATAGTCATCTTTTCCTTTCCTGTCTGAAGGCGCGGGGGGATCATATCTGGCGACGGTGAGCACGATGAGGAAGAGGATGGAGCGCGGACCTTTACGGCCGCCGCGCACCGGTCTTCGACCGCTGCGTCTGCCGCTGTCATTGGCGATCGGCGCCAAGCCCACGAGTTTGGCGATGGCCTTATTGGAAAGGTGTCAATCTCGGACAACTCGGCCATCAGGAGTACGCGGGGCCCTTGACCGAACCGAAGGCCTGATCGAGACAGGCCCACAGCGGATCGTCGTCGAGTAGCGAGGCGATCTCGCCCTTCAAGTCGGCGGCTCTGACGCTTGAGCAGAACAATGAACCTCGTCGAGGCTGGCGAGGTTTCGGCATCGGCGACGATGCTTTTGCGTTGCTTCTGGATGGTGAGATCGCCAGTCACCTGGGCAAGCCGGGCGACCAGCGCCTTGAGCCGTTGCTCACGCTCGGCTGCAGCCGCTTGACGATGGCGTGCAAATTGATCTGCGCGCTACGCGTTGCGCTCGTCCAAACGCGACTGCTGGTCGGCGGCATCGGCCGGTCCGCCCAGTGTGTCGGCGACCGTGGCACCTCGCGCACCCATCGGCTGCTGCGCACCTGTGGTGGTGTCCATCGCTGTCTGATGCTCCATCTCGGAATTCAGCTCCGCACCTACAACCAGGATAATCACAGAAATCCAAGTCCACATCATCAAGCCGATGACTGCCCCAAGAGCTCCATAGGTGGCGTTGTAGTTGGCGAAGTTTTCAAGATAGTAGGAGAAGCCTATCGAGACTGCGATCCAGACCACAGCGGCGAGGAAGGCGCCCCATGTCGCCCATTGCCACTTTGCCCTTTCCCGGCTGGGTCCGTAGCGGTAAATCAGCGTGATCCCGACGCCCACCATGATCAGCATCATCGGCCACCGAAAGATCCGCACAAGGGCTTCGGTCCAGCCGCCGAGGTTCAGCAGCACAAGCATGGCCGGCACAATCCCCACCGAGATGATAAAGCCGATACCAATGAGGATGGCGCCAAGTGTGAAGCCCAAGGCCAGGACATTCAGGTGGATGAAGCCGCGCTTTTCACTCTCCTCGTAGGCGATGTTCATGGCTTCGAATAGCGTCTTTATGCCGTTACTGGCGCTCCACAGTGCGACGGCAAGGCCGAAGATGAAGCCGAAGCTGAGCGCGCCAGCCTTCTGAGCGGCCAAGGACGCAAGCTGAGATCTGATAATATCCAGACCTCCCGAAGGCAGTACGCCGCCAAGGAACGCAATGTGCTCAGCGATGGTCTGAGGATCGGCGACGAAACCATAGATGGACACGAACGCGGCAAGCGCTGGAAAGAGGGCAAGAAGCAGATAGAATGCAGCCCCCGCCGCGATCAGCATAACACGGTCCTCGGTTACCTCAGCAAAGACCCGCCACAGCACGTCCTTCCAGCCGCGGCTGGGAATCTCTGACGGCCATTCGGCATTGCGTCCGCGGCTCTCCCGTTCGGCCCGCCGCTCAAGTTGCACTTGACCTTCGTAAGCGTCCTCGGTTGTTTTCTTCGACATGGCCGCCGGTCCGGAGCATCTTCTTCGCGGGGCAAACGTATAATAGCGCCAAAGGATGCAGGTGCAGACCTGCGCTTACAAATAAACATCCGCCGCCTGCAGCAACACCTGCGCCATCCCCACTTGGCCCTTCGGCTCCCATGCCCATCGGCTGAGCGTGCATGTTGTCGGGACGACGCAGCCTGATCTAAATCCTCATTGCGCTGGATCACTTTAACGACACCCACGTTACCAGCCATGATCTCACTCGCGCCTGAACATCAGTTCGTCAACGCCGGAAGTATTCGGCTTCATGCAGTTCAGGCCGGGCCTGCCGAGGGTAAGCCGGTCATGCTCCTGCACGGCTTCCCGGACTTCTGGATCGGCTGGAGACGGCAGATCGGTACGCTCGCTTCCGCCGGATATCGGGTCATCGTTCCCGACCAGAGGGGCTACAACACAAGTGACAAGCCAGAGGGCATCCGCGAGTACACCCTCCCCAAGCTCCTCGGCGATGTCGTCGCCCTGGCCGACGCGCTCGGCATCGGAAGGTTTCACCTCGCCGGCCATGACTGGGGCGGCATGGTCGCTTGGGCCGCCGGGGCAAAGTTGCCTCATCGCCTGGACAAGCTCGTCATCCTGAATGCGCCCCATCCCGAGGTGCTGTTTACCCATGTCCTGCGATCTCCGACGCAGTTTCTGCGGAGCAGCTACGCGGTTTTCTTCCAGAGCCCCTTGCTGCCCGAAGCCGTCTTGGGTGCGCGCCGCTCGGCCTTGCTCGCACGAGCACTCAGGACATCCAGCCGGGAAGGCGCCTTCGAAGAAGAGGAGATTGCAGAATATCGGCAGGCTTGGGAGCGGCCGGGGGCGCTGACCAGCATGCTCAACTGGTATCGCGCCTTGCGCTTTCGCCCGAGCCTGAAGGAGCGGATCACGACGCCCACTCTTGTTATGTGGGGGATGCAGGACCAGGCTCTGGAATCCGGGCTGGCCAAGCGCAGTCTCGCCCTTTGCGACGATGGCCGCCTGCAGACTTTCGAGGAGGGGACGCATTGGGTTCAACGCGAAGAGAGCAACGCGGTGAATGCGGCGCTTCTGGCGTTCCTGGAGGGCTGAGGAACTCAAAAATGGATAGAAACTGGGGGCAGCGTCAGATGGAGCCGGAGGAGGCCTGCAGGGCATTCCTGGCTGCTGCAAAAGAGGAGGGGACATTACAACTAGCTAAGTTGGATTGCGGTATAAGGGTAAGCGCGAATTTCCCCGCACCTTTTGCTGTTGAGTGCTCTGATGCATGAGGTGTCCACCAAAATAGGTGGACACCTTGTGATGGAAGAAGATGAGCAGAAACTGCGGGTGAGGCTTGTCGGTCGGGACGGGCGACGCCGATACGACCCGGCATCGAAGGACCGTCTTGTCTCGGCCTGTCTTGAGCCTGGCGTGTCGGTATCGAGGCTTGCGCTCGAACATGGGGTCAATGCGAACCTTCTTCGGAAGTGGATAAAGAAGCGGGCGGAGACCCAGTCCCTCCCACAGCCCCCACCATCGGCGTTCATCCCGGTTCAGATTGAAAGCACTTCCGATCGGGCCTTGCTGCGACAGAGCAGCATGGCTGCGGTGGATTTGCCGGGGACTTGCGATGGGGCACGTAGATCGGCATCGAAAAGGACAGCGCCTTTTTCCTCTCCAGCCAAGGTGAGCGCGTCGCTGCCGAACGGCGTGACGTTGACGCTGGAATGCGGTGATGTGGATGCGTTGAC
>NZ_JAMYKZ010000025.1:0-65381 GCF_040317735.1 Mesorhizobium sp. M1399 | reverse complement strand
CGGCCGGCAAGCAGTTGGTCCAGAAGTTCCTTCTCAATAGCCATGCGATGATTCTCTCCTTTCCATCATCATGGCCTCGCGCACAGAATTCCCGACAGTCCCCCGCGCATTGGTCAAGGACCGTACCGCCGCGCAGAACAGGCAGAAGAACCTGACCATCCCGCTTTTGAAGCGCCAGGCCGAGCAGCGGCTCAGGCAAATCACCACCCAGATCAATGCGATCGACGCCGAATGTCGTACGCTGGTCGCCCGCGAGCCAGATCTTGTCCGTCGCTTCGACATCCTCACTAGTATCCCAGGCCTTGGCGAAGTCACAGCCTTCGCCATCATCGCCGACATGCCGAAGTTGGGAACCCTTGCCAACAAGCAGGTCGCAAGCCTCGCCGGCCTCGCACCGGTCGATCGCCAGTCGGGGCAGTGGAAGGGCAAGTGCTTCATCCGGGGAGGAAGATCGTCGGTCAGGCAGGCGCTCTACATGCCAGCCCTCGTCGCGGTCCGTTTCAATCAGTCACTCAAGACAAAATACCAAGACCTCCGAGACGGCGGAAAACCTGCAAAACTCGCCTTAACCGCCATCATGAGAAAGCTCGTCGTTCTCGCTAACGCCCTCATCAGGGACGACCGGAAATGGTCGCCATCCCTTCCTTGACCAAGACGGATACTCTAGATGCATTCGACAGGCGTTTGACCGACGAAAGCTTAAGCCCCCAAGATGCCGCGGCCTATGTCAAGTGCTGCGAGGCGAGTATGATCGACGCGTTGGTGCCAGGCTTCTGAATGATAATCACGACGATGGTAGTCATTCTCGACGATACAAACACCCTTCGGCCGCGATTTCGCCAATAGCAATACCGCAGAAACGTGCCACTTTGGCGGACGATCTGCGCCCTCCGAAGGCAGAAGTTACAGGTTCGAATCCTGTCGGGTGCAGCATTGCCGCAGTTCGCTTGCCGACAACTATTCCTGCTGGAATTGACAGGGCCAATCTTCAGGCCTCGTCAAGCCAGAAGGCAACTCGGTCCGGGCGTCTCCGCAAGCCATGTTGAGCTGCCACTGGGACAGACCCGCCGAATTGGAAAGATCGACACCCTCGATACGGGTCAGAAAGAAAAAGGCGCGGTCAAAGTCTATCGGCGCGGTGAACCTCGCTCCTCGGAAGTCCGCCCGTGCGAGATTGGCAAACGAGAAGCGGCTGCCGCTGATATCGGCGTCATGGAACTGCGCACGCCCCAGTTCTGCCTTTGTGAAATCAACATTGGTCAGATTGGCGTCCTGGAAATTCGAGCGCTGCATTTCCGCGCTCGCAAACACAGCGCCCTGCGCGTCCATACGGCTGAAGTCGGTCCTGTAGCCCTCGATTCTGTCGAACCGGGCGCCTTTGGCGGTCGAGTCGGCCAAGGAAGCACGCACAAGAGTTGCCTTCTCAAGATTTGCCGCACGGAGATTGGTGTTCCTGAGGTCGGTCGAAGTGAAATCAACACCGAACAGGTTCGCCCCGCTCAGGTCCTGTCCATCTAGGATGAGAAGCTTCTTGTCACACTCTTGCCAATTGACGCCAGGCGTCGCGGCTGCGTCGCAATTTTGAGCGGCAGCGGCGTTCTGCCAAGCAAACACAGTGCAAACCGCTAGAACCAAGCCGGATGTGCCGTAAGCTCTGGTTCGCCTCAAAGTCATTGTTGCTGGACCTCTGCTACTCGCCGACACTCACCCTTACCACATCTGCTGACACTCGAGCCACGGTGACCACTGCCGTCACAGTTGGCGCATTTCTCATATTCAAGCTTTGATGTTGATCAACAGATCAACCCGCGCGTAGGGCGCGATTTGCGAGCGCCTCCCCATATCGGCGGTCCAGCAGAGATTCATTTGTCACCGGCCAGGCGCATCATTCCGTAGGTATGCTTGACTAAGCCGAGGAGAGCGGTCGTTCAGGCTGGCGAAGTCGCGTGCCAAGATTGGCCTCCGCTCTGGACGCTTGTCTCGCTAATTGGGAGCCTGCTCGAGTGCAGACCGCCAACCGCCGGCGTCCGCTGCCGACAAGCGTGAATCCGCTTGGTTCCGCACCGGTCGGTACTTCCCGACGGCGAGGTTGACCCGGCACGGGGTGCTAGTCGCACTGACGGCATTGCTTGACGACGCCGTTATCTTTCTAGGAAATGAGAGTGGTTCCATGCATCTGGCGGCATCAGTAGGGACTCCTGTCGTCGGCCTTTACGGCTTGACACCGCCGGACATTTGGGGGCCGCTCGGAGTTCCGCATCGGATCGTGGCGCCTCGGCTGCCCTGCCAATGCGCTGCTCCCAACTTGTGCAAGCCGAACAATCCCGGTGGCGTCTACTGTGTGCATCGCGTGCGAGTAGAGGAGGTCACCACAGCTACCCTCGACCTGATCGAGTTCGAAACGCTCAAATCAATACCGAATCGTTAAGCTCAGCTCAGCTAGTTCGTTGAAGCGGCGGACCTAACAACTGGCCGGATCGACGGCGAGCGGCCTAGGTCCATCAGATCAAAGCCGGGCCTCGATCCAGAACCGAGATATCGTAAACTACACTCTGCGTCTCATGAACGGCCAAGTCAGCAAAATACCCCTATTCACCCCCGCCGTCGGTTACTGCTCATCGCCTTGAGATAGCCTCTTGCGAGTCGACAATCGCCTCCCGCGCTATGACAAGGTCTTTCCGGGTGAGAGCATTGCATTCCCTCGCAAGCGCGATTCGAACCGTTATTGCGCGTTCATTTTCCGCAAGACGGCAGCGCGTTCCCGGATAACGAACATTCGATCCCAGCTAACGGCAATCGCATCCCACATAACGACAACGGATTTCCCTGTTAATTCACCGGCGGCCGCGAATATTCACGCAAATCTGGTCGATATTCCCTGACGCCTCGCGCAGGAAATCTCCCACTAAGTAGCTGACATCGCGACAAGATATTGATGTTCTGCCCGCCCAAAGCGCGCATTCGCACAAATACCCTGCTTTTTGCCTGTTAGCAGGAAATATCAAACGGAGACTGGTTCGCCACAGACCGGTCGGTTCACCATGCTTTCAATAGGTTACCCGAGGGATGCATCGGTCATCAGCCGTGGACGCGTGCAAGGAAGTCGCGCACCAACGCAAGCGCCTCATCGAAATGGGTTTCCAGAAGCCAGTGGCCGGCGCCATCGAGGAGGTGGAACTCAGCTTGCGGCAAGTCGCGTTTGTAGGCGCGGGCCGATGCGGCCGGCATATAGCCGTCCTCGGGACCCCAGACGATCAGTGTCGGCGGTTGCCGTTTGCGCAGATAAGCTTGGTATTTCGGGAACCAGTTGAGGTTCCCCTCCAGCTTCTCCATCAGGCCGACCGCAAGCCGCCGACGGGCTGGCGTGTCCATCAGAGGCCAATGGAGTTTCCACAGATCCGGTGGCACGCGCTCGGCCACGGCCTCGCCAACTTCACCGATGAACTCGTGCCGGAAGCCCTCCTCGCTGACCGCATCTTCCAGCGGGCGATGCTTCTCGGACGTCTTATCGTTCCAATACATCTTGATGGCTGCGTATTTCGGGCCGAGCACGTCTTCGTAGATGTCGCCGTTCTGGATGATAAGCGCGGCAACGCGCTCCGGATAGGCGATGGCGTGGCGCAATCCGATCTGCGAGCCATAGTCGTGCAGCCACAGCGCATAGCGGGATAGGCCGAGCGCGTCAGCGAAAGCCGCCAGAAACCCGGCATAGGCATCGAAATCGTAGCCGAATGCAGCCATGTCGGGCGTGGCGCTGTAACCGAAGCCAGGAAAATCCGGCGCGAACGTGTGCCAGCGATCTGCCAGTCCAGGCATCAGCCTTCGAAACTGATAGGACGAGCAGGGATAGCCGTGCGGCAGCAGAAGCACCGGAGCGTCGGCCGGGCCGTCCTCGCGAAAGAAAATAGCGTCTCCGTTAACTTTGACTTGGCGGTGTCGCAATTTTGCCTCCTTGATCGAAAGGCTGCAACCTCCCGCATCCCGTTGTTTACGATGCTCTCGCTGGAAGGTTCCGTGGAAAAATA
Source organism: Mesorhizobium sp. M1399 (assembly GCF_040317735.1). Lineage (NCBI taxonomy): Bacteria > Pseudomonadati > Pseudomonadota > Alphaproteobacteria > Hyphomicrobiales > Phyllobacteriaceae > Mesorhizobium > Mesorhizobium sp. M1399. The sequence goes on along the minus strand of NZ_JAMYKZ010000025.1, from coordinate 61,356 downwards.
GACGCGGCAACTGACTTCCAAAACACAAATACGGTGACAGTGCACTTTGTCTTGTTCGCGCGATTGTCGCTTTCTGTACTGCTCCGCTCGGCCAGTCCGGGCATGAGTTCGGGCCACGTGGTCCCCGCACCGTCCAAGGCCAATTCGCAAACTTATGACTAGGCGGAGGGTTCCCGGTCGCGCCGTTGAAAGCGCCAAGGAACCTGCCGCCGATCAGATCGTTTCGCGGTATCTGGCCAGATCGACCGCAACGGAGGAGAGACATGCTCGAAATTCTGCATGCTCACAATCGCGCGACACCGAACATCGGCCGGCTCGGCCAGTTCGGGCTTTGGCACGATGCTGCGTGACGTCGACTACGTCCTGCGAAAACTCGACTGGATGCGCGCCGAAGGCATCTGGCCCAACGGCTTGCGATATCTGTGGACCGATGCATTCGGGGTCGTGCTCTACGTCTCGCTTTACACAGAAACTGGCGAACAGCGCTGGCTGGACGCGGCCGAGCGGCTGGTCGCCAATGTCGAGCGTGTGCTCGGCCGCCGGCGCGGACTGAGGATCGGCGAAGCGGCCGATCGCGACGGCCAGTACTTCCACTATCTCGCGATGTGGCTGTTCGCCTTGGCGCGCCTCGGCGATCTGAAGCCGGAATACCGCAAGCGCGGCATTGCGCTGGCGCGTGACATTCACCCGGCATTTGTGGTCCCCGGCCGCGGTGTGATCTGGAAGATGCAGGAGGATCTAAGCAGCCCATATCCTGGCTACGGTCTCGGCAGCATGGATGCCTATGACGGCTACGTCTCTTACCGGACGCTCGATGAGGACGCACTGGCGCCCGAGATCGCGCAAATGCGTGATCTGATGCAGCGCGATTGGCGCACCCTCGACATCGAGCAGGACCTCGGCCTCGGCATGATGCTGTGGCTCGCCCATTTCTTTCCCGACGAGCCGTGGGCCGAGGCCCAGACGAGGCGTTCCCTGCGAACCCTGGAAACGATGTGGGTCGACCCGCCCGGCTATTTCAGCCGTGCCCCATGGCTGGGCGACACCAAGTTCGCCTTCACCAATTACGGCGTTTCGCTCGGCCTGCAGGCCGCCGGTATCTGGCCGGGGCGTGTCGATAGGCTGAACGCCTTCTTCGAGGACTGGCGCTCCGGCGACGAATACGATCGCGAGGCGATCACGTGGGTGATGGCCTGCACCTCACATCTTCCTGGTGCTTTTCTGACCCGGGGTGGCGAGACAATGATTGAAAGCGACCAAGCTCGGGAACGTTCCTCTGCCGGCGCGGTTGTCGATGGAAGTGCACCGAGACGCAAGGAACGCGGTTGAAATGGCCATTCTCTTGGGAAAACCGGGAAGCTGTTGGGTGGCGGCAGCCAGATCCACGAACTATCCCCAGCTCGAAGGTTCGATCCATGCGGACGCCGTTGTCGTGGGGGCTGGAATTGTCGGGCTGACGACGGCGCTTCGGCTTTGCGAGGCGGGCCGATCGGTGGTCGTCCTCGAAGGCCTGCGCACGGGCGGCCAGGTGACCGGCCGCTCGACGGCCAAGATCACCACGCAGCATACGCTGATCTATCGTCATCTCATCGACACTGTCGGCCGGGAGTTGGCCCAGGTCTACGCCGATGCGAATTCCGCCGGCGCCCGACAAATCCGCGATTGGGTTAACAACTACGCCATCGCCTGCGATCTCGAGAGCAAGGAAGCCTATACCTACACCTGCGACGATCGCCGGCGCGCGGAGGTCGCGGCCGAGGCGGAGGCCGCGCGCCAGGTCGGGCTAGAGGCCGAGGTTCTCGAACGCGCACCGCTGCCTTTCGAAACGGCCGCGGCATTACGGTTCCCCGACCAGGCGCAGTTCAATCCGGCGATGTATCTGGTTGGTCTGGCGGAAGCGGTGACGGCCCGTGGCGGTCGGATCTTTGAAAACAGCCGCGCCACCTCGATCGACGAGGCAAGCCGCTGGCGCGTCGTTACCGATGGCGGCGCCGTTGATGCCGGGCACGTCGTCGTCTCCACCAACATGACGGTGAAGAGCCCCGTCGGCATGGCGAACCGGACGCAACCGCGCTGCCACACCGTGATGGCCTTTCGGATCGATGATCCCCTCCCTGTCGACGGCATGTTCATCGGCATCGACGAGCCGACGCATTCCATTCGCACAGGCCGTGATGCCGAAGGTCCGCTGCTGGTCACGCTTGGCCCCAAATTCAACACCGGCTGGGATGGCGACTTGGCGAAGCGGTTTGTCGAACTGGAAAAATGGACAAGAAAGAACCTTCCGGTCGGCGACGTCGCGTGGCGCTGGTGCAACGAGGACTATGATACGGCCGACAGGATCCCATACGCCGGCGAACCCGATCCCACCAAGGCCGCCGGCTTCCGCATTGCCACGGGCTTTAACGCCTGGGGCATCACCAACGGGACGGCCGTGGGCACGATGATCGCCGACCTGATTTGCGCCCGCCCGAGCCCATGGCAAAAACTCTACGATCCGGCGCGGCCCTATCCCGAGGACTTCCACAAGAATGGCCGCAGTCAATCGATCGTCTCGAGCACCCACGACATTGCGCCCGGCATGGGTGGCGTGATCGTCAGGGGAGACGAAAAGATTGCGGCCTGGAGAGACACCGAAGGCGCACTCCAGGCGGTTTCGGCGACCTGCACCCACAAAGGCTGCACCGTAACCTGGAACAATGTGGACCACACCTGGGATTGTCCCTGCCACGGCTCGATCTTCGCCGCCGACGGTTCGGTCATCCACGGCCCTGCCCGAAAACCGCTTGCCCAGATTACATTGTGAAGGCGGCCACTGTGAAGGCGGCGATCGGCGCGGCCCGCGTCACGCCGGCCGTTCGTAGGTTCCGACCAACTCCGTCTCCTCCAATGCGTGTTTCTGGGCTTGCTTCCAGACCTGATGCACGCCCGCCTGTCCTGGTACGCTGAGGCTCGGCACATCGAGCGCGGCCAGTAGGAAGTGGTAATGGTGGACGCCGTGCCCTGCAGGCGGCTGCGGACCATCGTAATAGGCATTGCCGAAATCGTTGGTGCCTTGCCTGAGGGCCGATGGGCCGGGCTTGCCGTCTTCGGCCTCGGCGAGTCCGCCGGCATCCGGCGGGATGTTGAAGACCGCCCAGTGCCCGAAAATCCCGCTTGGCGCATCGGGATCCCGCACGACAAGAACAAGGCTCTTGGTACCATCCGGAACACCGGACCACTTCAGCGGCGGCGAGACGTTCTGGCCGTCACGCGCATATTTTTCGGGAATTCTTCCGCCTGCCCGGAACGCCGGGCTGATAAGGGTGAGTGGCATTGCTATTTCCCCAAGGAGGTTGCGACCGAGAAACCCGCGCCGGCGTCGTTCACGCCGCTTGTTGAGCTTCGGCGATGCGTCTGATCTCTCCTGGCAGGGATTCCCAGACCTTGTGCATCTGTCCTTCTCCGACGTGATGGGCGAGCACCTTGGACACGACCCTGAAGGCATCCTTGGAATCGACCGGACGGGTGAATTCCAACTCCGCCTTGATCTTGGCCAGAAACTCGTCGAGCGACCGCACCTTCTCGGGAGCTTTGGAAGGCTGATATTGGTCATAGAAGGCGCCGCGCACCAGAATCGGCAGCTGCGAGCCGAGGTGAGCTGCAAGGTCCGGTTGCATACGGTCGCGCAGGGCGTGCAGCACCGCTCCGAGAATGTGCCATGCGACCTGCCGATCCGGCCCGATCTCGTCCATGATCTCGTCGAGCCAGATGTTCGTGGTCTGCAGGGTCTTGTCGAATACGTCGAGTCCGGTGGCGTTCATCGAAATCCTCCGATCAAATCCGATTACGGCTGATGTGACCAAACAGCCGTACCGGCCCGTTGTTCCCCGATGGGCATGTCCTGACGCGCATTCATTGTCGGAGGTTCCGTCATGAGGGAATTTGGGCCGGCTTTTTGCCGCTGTTTTTTCGACCGCCTTTCTTGGCCGGCGCTCGGAACATCCTCATGGGCGGACGAGTTTTATTTTGCCGTCGCCGATCACATGGCGACGAATGATGCAGACACGAAAAACAGGAGAAGAACCATGGCACATCACGATTTGGCGCCCAGGACGCCATCGCGCAGCCTCTACCCATCCGCGCGAGACCCGCTCACGTCATTTCACCGGCAGATTGATCGCCTGTTCGACGACTTCTTTGCGCCAATGGCCGAAGCGACTACGGCCGGCGGTCTTTGGCCGAGCGTCGACGTATATGAAACAGACCAAGCCTATAAGGTCACCGCCGAATTGCCGGGGCTCGAGCAGAAGGATGTTGAGCTCGAGCTGCGCGACAACACCCTCTCCATTACGGGCGAGAAGCGTTCGGAGCAGAAGGAAGGCAACGGCGGCCGCACTTACAGCGAACGCAGTTATGGCCGGTTTCAGCGGACCATCCCCCTGGAAACGGAGATCGATGCCGACAAGGTGCAGGCCACTTTCAGGAACGGCGTTTTGGCTGTCGAGCTTCCGAAGAATCCCGCTGCAAAGGACAAAACACGCCGCATAGAAGTGAAAGCGCGATAGTTGCCAAACTGGAGGCTGCCTGAGCAGGCGGCGTTCAGCCCCTGTGGAAGGAGAGCGGCGAGCACGGCGGCAACCGCTCAGGGCGTCTAGCGCCGGGGATCGTCCGTCGCCTCGGAAACGCCTTCGAGAGCGATTTTGGCGGCTTCCTCACCGGTCCGCCCGAGGTCGGCCAAGGCAATGACGCCGACGAGGCGCTTGTCGTGGTTGATCACCGGAAGACGACGCACCTGATGCTTGGCCATGATCTTCGCCGCATCGGTGATATCGGCATCGTCGAAGCACCAATAGACATGCTCGGACATGACCTCGCGAACGGTCGTGTTGCCGGCTGAGCGCTCCTCGGCGACGCCGCGCATCACGATGTCGCGGTCCGTCACCATGCCGACCAGCCTGTCATTCTCGCCGACCGGAAGGGCACCGAGATTGTCGGCCCGCATTTTCCGGGCGGCATCCCTGATTGTCGTGTTCGGGCCGACCAGTTCGGTCCGACGGCTCATGATCTCCTGAACTTGCATGGCATATTTCCTCTCTCTGATTGCTGAGGCAACAAGTCGCCAAACGCGCTGTTGCCGCGCATCGCGAGATTGCCAGCTGGCCGGACGAGGCTTGTGCGACCGCTATCCTCTCGATCCCGCGCCAATGCACGTGCCGGCACCTCGCGATCGAAACTATTCTTGGAACGTCCAGGCAGCGAGCGAGTTCCAAAACGGTACCCGGCGTCGCAGCCATCCCACGGGATGTCGCCGCAGGCTGGTGAAAACATCCACCGGAAAAACAGATGCACGCGGATTGAAGATCATGGCTATCATCTTTTCAGATCGCCGCGAGGCCGGGCGGCGACTCGCCGGAGAGCTCGTTCGCTTTGCCGGGCGCGACGACGTGACCGTGTTGGCGCTGCCCAGAGGCGGCGTGCCGGTCGGCTACGAGGTCGCGCAGGCGCTCAAGGCACCGCTCGACGTCTTCGTCGTGCGCAAGCTCGGCGTCCCCGGTCACGAGGAGCTGGCCATGGGAGCGATCGCGCCCTTCGGCGTACGCGTCCTCAACGACGAAATCGTCAGCAGTCTCGCGATCCCGCCACATGTCATCGACGCAGTCGCCGCAACGGAGGAAAAAGAGCTTCTGCGCCGCGAGCACCTCTATAGGGACGGGCGGCCCCCACCGCAGTTGAACGGACGAACCATTATCCTCGTGGATGACGGGCTTGCGACCGGATCGACCATGCGGGCCGGGATCAAGGCGCTGCGAAAAAACCACGCCGCCCATATCGTCGCGGCCGTTCCCGTCGGTAGCCCCGACACTTGCGACGCGATGCGGGCGGACGCAGACGAGGTCGTTTGCGCGACGACACCAGAGCCGCTGCTCGGTGTCGGGCGGTGGTACGTGGATTTCTCACAGACGAGCGATGAAGAGGTCCGCGCGCTCCTCGCCAGGTCCGTGCCCAAGCCTGCCGCTTCCGACAAGCCTGCCGCTTCCGAAGAGGAATTGGCTGGGCATGCGAGTGCGGGTCCGGCGCCTGGCATCAGATCGACATAGCGGAGGTGGATATGGACCGGGATAGCGAGCACGTCGTGCATGTTCCCTATCACGCTCGAGGGCAATCTTTCGTTGCCCCGGATGCCCGCGGCCTTGTGCTCTTCGCCCATGGCAGCGCTGGACGAAGTCGCGGATCTCGCGAGCCGATGGTTCTTGCGCCATCTGATTTCGGACAGATCGGCGTCCACGTCCTGACAGCTGGAGGTTGGATCACCAGTCCCGGGATCATTTGCGTCCTCAACGCGTTAAGGTCCTCGTAAAACAGCGCGCAGCTGCAACCCAAATGGCTGTCGCAACCCCTAGTTGGGAGAAAGACAATGCCGGACAAGAAAACCATCGAGAAGGCCCGAAAGGACAAGCGCGAGGGCAAATCGCCGAGCACGCAGGCCGGCGAGTTCGTGCACGAGGAGATCGATAAAATCCGCCGCGGCGAGCACGGCGCGCGCTCGACCCAGCAGGCTATCGCCATCGGGCTTTCCGAGGCGAGACGCGCAGGCGTAGACCTGCCCCCGCCCAAAAAGGGCAAGGTGAAGGAGAGCACGCGCAAAAGCGCCGAATACGCCTATGAGGCCGGCCAGGGCGAACGCACGCCGAAACGCCGCCCGCGGGTCTCGAAAGCCGTCTCCAAGGCGCTCGAGCACGAGCCGAAGAGCACAGCGTCGCACGAGGCGCTGGCGCAGCAGGCAAAGCGTGCGGCCTCGCGCCGGACGGCTGAGGAGCGTTCCGCAGCCGCAAAGAAAGCCGCCGAGACGAAAGGCGCCAGCGGAAGGAAGGCGGCGGCGCAAAAGGCCGCCAGAACGCGGGCACACCACGCATAGTTCAAAGATGGCAGTTCGGCTCTAGGAAACCCGATATGGCCCAAACGACCGGTATCGAGCTCCGCTCCTGCAGCGTGGGACGGTGCCGCTGCCCAAGGCGAATCAGTGACTGCATCTGCGGGACAACATCGACGTCTTCGCTCGAAATGTTCCCTTACGCGTAACACCGACCCAGAGGTACTCGGCGGCAAGGCCCCGGAGGTACTCGGCGGCAAAGCCGACGGGAGACCGGGAGGAAAGCGCAGCCTGTTTCTTGAGCAGATGCCTATTGCCCACAACGCGGAGAACTCTGATCATGTCCTCAGTAGCCAGCACGACAATGCCACGAACCACCCCTCAGGCGAGACATATCGCTTTGCTCGGCGCGCCCTCTAATCTTGGGCTGATGCCGCAGGAGGGTGAGCCGGAGCCCGGCGCATGGAAGGCGCCGGAGGTACTTCAATCGCTTGGTCTCGCCAACCGTTTGGGCGCCGGTCCGTTGCGCACGGTTCGGGCTCCGCCCTATCGGCCTGAGGTGGACCCTGCGACGGGCGTGCGCAATGCCCAGGCGCTGCGCCAGTATTCCGAGACGCTTGCCGAAGCCGTCGGCGAGGAGCTGAACTCGGGAGGGTTCCTGCTCATACTCGGCGGCGATTGCAGCGTGTTGCTTGGCCCCGCGCTAGCGCTACGGCGTCGTGGCCGCTACGGCCTTATCTTCTTCGATGGGCACACGGATTTCAAATTGCCGGATACCTCGCCCTCAAAGGGAGCCGCGGGCATGGATTTGGCCTTCGTGACCGGCCATGGACCGAAGCTCCTGACCGATTTCGGCGAGCACACTCCTTTGGTCCGTGAGGCCGATGTAGTCGCGTTTGGCTATCGCGATGTGCAGGACCCCGCGACTTACACGTCCAAGGCCGTCTTCGACACCGATGTTCACCGGATGGATTTGGCTGAAGTGCGGCGGCGCGGCGTCGCCGATGCTGCACGCGTAGCGCTTGACGCGGTCGCAGGGCAGGACGTCGAGGGTGTATTCGTTCACTTCGATGTCGACGTGCTGGACAGCGAGATCATGTCGGCTGTCGATACGCCGGAAGCCGGCGGTGTCTTGCCCGACGAAGCCGTCGAAGCTCTTCGCACATGGTGCAATGATTCACGCGTGATTGGGATGGAGGTGACGATCTATGATCCCGACCGCGATCCAGATCGTCGCTGCGGCAAGCTGCTGATCGACATTCTGACTGCTGCACTTCGCGACCGGTAGGCCAATGGCAGTCGTCCTGCACTTGTGCACGAATGCAATCCGCCGGAGCGAATGGCAGTCGGTCTGACGGATCGCCGCGCGCATCCATTCCGTGATGCCACCTCATCGGGAACCGTTCTCAACGAACATGGTTCCGAGTGTGCGACTGAAAGCATTTGGCCCCTTTCATCTCGCTACCGCCAAGGAGATTCGCCATGACCGGCAAAACCCGTCCCACCGTCCTGATCACAGGCAGCAGCGGGTTTCTGGGCCAGGCCATCGCTCGCGGCCTGACGGAGCGCCACGACATCATCGGCCTTGATGTTGCCAGGCGGTCCTTGCCCGGCGTCGAGACGATCGAGATCGACCTTACCTCGGATACGAGCGCGGCGAAGGCGCTGGCCGAGGTGCGCGAACGGAGTGGCGGCCGCATTGCCTCGGTGATCCATCTCGCGGCCTATTACGACACGACCGGCGAGGATAATCCGAAATACGGCGCGGTGACCGTCGAGGGAACGCGCCGGCTGCTGAACGCGCTGAGGGGGCTCGAGACGGAGCAGTTCGTGTTTTCGAGCACGTTGCTGGTGCATGCGCCGAGCCCGGTGAAGGGCGCCAAGATCAACGAGCGATCGCCGATCGATCCGGCCTGGGCCTATCCGAGATCGAAGGCCGAGACCGAGACACTGATCCTGAAGGAGCACGGCGACATCAAGGTTGCGATCCTGCGACTGGCGGGTGTCTATGACGAGGATTGCCACGCCGCCTTCATCGCCCAGCAGATCGCCCGCATTTTCGAGCGCATGCCGACCGCCTATCTTTTCACCGGCGACATCACCACCGGACAGCCTTACCTGCACCTGGACGACCTCGTCGACGCCGTAGTGCGCACCGTCGACCGGCGCAGCGAGCTTCCCGACGAGACCGTACTGCTGATCGGCGAAGAGCAGACGCCGTCCTACGACGAGATGCAGAAGCAGATTGGGCGGCTCCTGCATGGCGAGATCTGGCGGACCTGTCCCTGCCCAAGGAGGTGACGAAGCTCGGCGCCTGGATGCAGGAGAAGGTTTTCGACCAGGAGACCGACATCAAGCTATGGATGATCGAGAACGCCGACGATCACTACGAGATCGACATCTCCCGCGCCAGGCGGCTGCTTGGCTGGAAGCCGCGGCACAGCCTGACCGCTACCTTGCCGGAAATGATCCGGCGGCTGAAGGCGGATCCCACCGACTGGTACAAGAAGAACAAGCTTGAACCGTCGGCGGTCGCCGCTTCCGCGCCCGAGCTCGACCAGGCCGCCGCAAGGCTGCGGCGTCCGCTCGAGCGCTCGGACGACGAGGTCGAGGTGGAAACCGAACGCCACCGGGCCGCAACGCTCTGGGCGCCACTGACCAATGTTGCCATCGGACTGTGGCTCGTGGCGGCGCCCTTCACGCTCGGCCTGTTCGATCCCGCTTCAGCACCGATTCCGCCGGCGCTCGGACATGAGATCGCCTCGCCGGAGACGCGCGACGGAAGGCTCGGCATCAGTGAGATCGTATCCGGCCTCGCCATCCTGTCGCTGGCGCTTGTAGGCATGCGCCGGCGCTGGCGCGGACTGCAATGGATCACCGCCTCGATCGGGGTTTGGGTGATGTTCGCGCCGCTCCTGTTCTGGACCACCAGCGCCGGAGCCTACGCGACCGACACGCTGGCCGGCATGCTGATCGTCGCGTTCGCGGTGATGGTCCCGCCAACGCCGGGTATCAGCCGGCGTGCCCTTGCCGCCGATGACGACCGGCCGCTCGGCTGGAGCTATTCGCCCTCGCTCTTCACCCAGCGCATTCCCATAATCGGCCTCGCCTTTGTCGGCCTGTTCGTCTCGCGTTATCTCGCTTTGGCGCGGGACTTCGTCACCGGCGGTGTGAACTTCCCATGGACCCTAGTCGCCAGCACCCTCGCCGGCGCCCTGCTGATGATCACGCCGCTCGCCTTCGGCACAAGCCCGCCGCTCTACTTCAGCGACCATGTCACCGGCTGCCTGGTCATAATGGTCGCCGTTACTGCGATGGCCGAAGTGGCGCGCGCCGTCCGCTTTCTGAACATCGCGCTTGGAGCCTGGATCGCCCTCTCTCCCTTTATCCTCGCCGGCGGTGCGGCGGCGAGCCTAGCCAATCTGGCGATCGGAGCGCTGCTGGTCGGGCTCAGCCTGCCGCGCGGCACGCGCAGCGCCGCGCATTATGGCGGTTGGGACCGGGCCATCGTATAAGGATGTTCAGCAGCGCTGGACGTGTCGAGATGAGGGTCGCCGAAGCTAGCCAAAGGATGGCGGCGCGGCGCCCTGATCGTGCCCCAACAGCGACCGCGACGCCCGCGCTCACACCGAGCCGGTCATGCCGCCGTCGACATAGATGATCTGGCCCGTCATGAAGCTCGATGCATTGGATGCCAGGAAGATCGCGGCGCCGCCCAGTTCGTCGACTTCGCCCCATCTGGCCAGCGGTGTGCGCCCGACCAGCCAGCGCGAGAATTCGGCGTCTTGCACCAGCGCCTCGTTCAGTTCTGTCCGGAAGTAGCCTGGGCCGATACCATTGACTCTGATGCCGTGTGGGCCAAGCTCGGTGGCAAGCCCCTTGGTCAGCATTTTCATCGCACCCTTCGATGCCGTGTATGGCACGATCGAGGAACGCCCCAGTTCGCTTTGCACCGAACATATGTTGATTATGGACCCGGTCTTGCGGGCCATCATCGAGCGGACCACCGGCCGGGTGACATAGAATGCACTGTAAAGGTTTGTCCGCATCAATCTGTCGAACATGTCGAGCGGGAAATCGGCGAATGGCGCGCGGTGCTGCATGCCGGCATTGTTGACGAGAATATCGATCGGGCCGCGCTCTGCTTCCAGCCTGCCGATTTCACGCTCGACGTCTTCAGCCACGGTCACGTCGAAGGTGGAGCCGATCGCCTGGATACCGGATTCGGCCAACGATCCGAGTGCCTTTTGAACGTGGTCTTCGTCCCGCCCATTGATGATCACCGTCGCGCCGGCGCTCGCCAGCGCCTTCGCCATGGCAAAGCCGATTCCGCGGCTCGATCCGGAGATGAAAGCGGTTTTGCCGGCGAGGCCGAACAGGTCCGATAGGTCGGTCAATGTTTGTTTCCCAGAGATGCGGCCAGATGCAGGCGATCGAGGCCCTGCCGTACATCGTAAGCGCGAACGACCGCTGTCAGCAATGGCGAGATTGCCGGCGATAAACGCTTATCCCCGCCAGACGCCTTCCCGGCGCAGATCGTCCATCGTGCGCGAAATGCCTTCGCGCAGGATCGACACCATGTCGTCGATCTGCTCGCGCGTGATGATCAATGGCGGCGACATCACGCACATGTTAATCAGCGGCCGGACCAACAGGCCGAGCTCGTGGCAATGCGCGTCGATGCGTTTGCCGACATCCTTGTCGAGCTGCAGTGGATCCTTGCTGTCGCGGTCGGCGACGCATTCGACGCAGCCCATCAGCCCCATGCCGCGCACCTCACCGACCACCGGCAATTCCTCCAGCGTCTTCAGTTGCGCCTGGAAGTAGGGCGCGACCTCGCGCGTATGGGCCAGCACGCTTTCGTCCAGAATATCGAGGTTCTTCAGCGCCACCGCGCAGCCGACCGGATGGCTGGTGTAGGTCAGGCCATGGCCGAACATGGCGTCCGGATGGTTCGAGCGGCGCAGCTCCTCCAGCAGCCGTTCCGAAAGGATGACGCCGCCGAGCGGGAAATAGCCTGAGGTCACCCCTTTCGCAAAGGTGATCATGTCGGGCTCGATGCCGAACACCTCGCCGGAGGCAAAGACATGGCCAAGCCGGCCGAAGGCGGTCACCACCTCGTCGGAAATATAGAGGATGTCGTTGTCGCGGCAGATCGTCCGGATGCGCTGGAGATAGCCCTCCGGCGGCACGATGACGCCGCCCGACGCCTGCACCGGCTCGCCGACGAAAGCACCGATCCTGTCGGCGCCGACACGGGCGACCATATCGCGGAATTCAGCGACCAGCGCATCGGTGAAAGCGGCAACGCTCATGCCCTTCGGACGGCGGAACGGATCGGGTGAGGACAATTTGACGACCAGCTCGTCTGCGCCATCCATCCAGTCACGGTCGCGCGGACGCCCGTTAAGCGAGGCCGACAGATAGGTCGAGCCGTGATACGCGCCGCCCCGGCTCAGGATCAGCTTCTTTTCCGGGCGGCCGCGCACATTGTTGTAAAATTGCATAAAGCGCAGCGCCGTCTCGACCGCCGAGGAGCCGCCCGTGGTGAAGAAAACATGGCTGAGATCGCCCGGCGCGTGGCCGGCGATTCGCATGGCCAGTTCCGCCGACGGCGCATTCATCGTGTACCACGGCGTGTTGTAGGACAGCGCCATCGCCTGGTCGTACATTACCTTGGCGAGCTCTTCGCGACGGTGGCCGACATTGATGCACCACATGCCCGCCGGTCCGTCGATCAGCCGCTTGCCGGTGGCATCGGTGATGTAGATGCCCTCGCCCGCGCCGATCAGGGCGCGTGCCTCCGCGCCGACCGAGCCGGCGAACGGCCAGGGCTGGACAAGATGGCGCTTGGCCAGTTCGACGGCATCCTGAGCGCCGGCTCCAGCCATTTCGGTCGAAGTGATGTCTCTTGCCGCCGCCATCTTCGCCTCGCATTGTATGCCGCAATTTCACCGGACACGAAGCTGGTTCACGCTCCAGGAAAGCTCGGCTTTCTTCGTTCATTTTGAATGGCCGTTCAATCAATATTGCAGAAATAGCGCTTGATTTCAATCCGCCGATGCGCGCATGATGAAAGAAAGCCGGCAAGCTCGGAGCACGATTGCGCCCTGGGCATAAAGTGGGAACAGATAGCCGGTTTCAGCAATGGGATGCCGCATGGCAGGACAGTCCGCGCCAGCAACCGAAATCACGCCGGAGACCCTGCCCGAGGGCCTGCAATGATGGTGGCCGCGGAAGGGTCGCCCGCTTTCGGCATGACGCGGGCGAGGCGAAACGCCCTTCTGCAATCAGAACCCGTTCAGGGTCTTGCCCTGATCAGCCCGACCTTCGTCTATGCGCTGATACTTCTGGTGCTGCCGATCCTGGCGGTCATCGCGCACTCCTTCTGGACGCAGAATTACCTCACTGTCGACCATACCTTCACGCTTGAAAACTACCGCCTTGCGCTGACCGAGCCGATCTATCGCGACCTGCTGTGGCGCTCGCTCTACATCTCGCTGACGGTGAGCTTCTTCACGGTCGTGCTCGCCTATCCGATCGCCTATTTCATCTCGTTCCACGGCGGCCGCCACAAGGGCCTGTGGCTGTTCCTGATCACCATCCCGTTCTGGACCAGCTATCTGCTGCGGGTAATGTCGTGGAAGGTCATCCTCGGCTATAATGGCGTGCTCAATTCCGGCCTGATGGGCCTTGGCATCATCGACGAGCCGTCGACCGCGCTGCTTTACAATTCGACTGCCGTCATCATCACGCTGACCCACGCCTGGGCAGCCTTCGCCATCCTGCCGATCTTCGTCTCGCTGGAAAAAATCGACCGCACGCTGGTCGAGGCGGCCACGGACCTCGGCGATGGCCCTGTCCGTTCCTTCCTGCGCGTGACGCTGCCGCTTTCGGCGCCCGGTATCATTTCGGCAGCGCTGATCGTCATGATCCCGACGGTCGGCGATTACGTCACGCCGAAGCTTGTCGGCGGCAAGGACGGCGTCATGATCGCCAATGCCATCCAGGCGCAATTCGGCAAGGCCTCCAATTGGCCGCTGGGTGCTGCACTCTCCGTCACCACGATGCTGGTTGTGACGCTGATCGCAGGCGCCACGGTTCTGATCATCCGTGCCGCCCAGCGGCTGGCACGATGAGGCCGGCGCGATGACGGCGATGCGCCGCTTGCTGCCGGGCCGATTGCTGCCGGCCTATGCGTTCCTCTACGTCGTGTTTCTCTATCTGCCGGTTATCTTCCTGCCGATCTTCTCCATCAACACCGCCGCGACGCCGAAATTCCCGCTCTCCGGCTTCACCTTGAAATGGTACCACGACCTGCCGCGCACGCCGGCGCTGCTCGACGCCACCTGGAACAGCCTGGTCGTCGGGGTATCGGCCTCCATCCTGTCGACCGTTCTTGGCATCCTCGCCGCGCGCTCGATCACCCGCTACCGCTATCCCGGCCGCCGCGCCATCAACGGCCTGATCATGGCGCCGCTGGTACTGCCCGAAATCATCGTTGCCATCTCCTTGCTACTGGTGATCCTGCAACTCGGTTTGAGCCTGTCGCTGTTCACCGTCGTGCTTGGCCACGTCCTGGTCTGCGTTCCCTATTCGATGACGGTGCTGACCGCCGGCTTCGAGGGCTTCGACCGCAGCCTGGAGGAAGCCTCCGCCGATCTCGGCGAGAGCGCCTTCGGCACGTTTCGGCGGGTGACGCTGCCGATGGTGGCGCCGGCGATCATTTCAAGCCTGCTCGTCTGCTTCACCATTTCGCTCGATGAGTTCCTCATCGCCTTCTTCCTGACCGGCACCGAGGCTACACTGCCGATCTATATCTGGGGCCAGTTGCGTTTCGCCGCGAAACTGCCCGGCGTGCTGGCGCTGGGCACGCTGTTGCTGGTTGCCTCGTTTCTTTTGATGACCATCGCCGAAATCCTGCGCCGCCGCGCGGCCAGACGCACCCAGAACGAGGGAGGCCTCCATGCCTGAGCGGCCCCAAATCGAGCGCTCTATGATCGAGATCCGCAACGTCACGCGCAGCTATGGTTCGTTCAAGGCGCTGGACGACGCCTCGCTGACCATCAGGGAGGGCGAATTCTTTTCGCTGCTTGGCCCGTCCGGCTGCGGCAAGACCACGCTGTTGCGTATGATTGCCGGTTTCGACAACCCGACCAGCGGCTCGATCTCCGTCGATGGCCAACCGATGGAAGGCATCCCCGCCAACGGCCGGCCGACCAACATGGTGTTCCAGAACTACGCCATCTTCCCGCACCTCAATGTCGAGCAGAACGTCGCCTATGGCTTGAAGCGGCTGAAGCTGGCCGGCACGGAGGAAAGGCGCCGCGTCGAGGAAGCCCTCGCCCAGGTGTCGCTGACCGGCCTCGGCAAGCGGCTCGCCACCGAGCTTTCCGGCGGCCAGCGCCAGCGCGTGGCGCTGGCTCGCGCGCTGGTGATGCGCCCAAAAGTGCTTTTGCTCGACGAGCCGCTGTCGGCGCTGGACAAGAAGCTGCGCGAGCAGATGCAGGTCGAACTGCGCCGCCTGCAGCAGGCGGTCGGCATCACCTTTGTCCTGGTAACCCACGACCAATATGAGGCACTGGCGATGTCGGATCGCATCGCAGTGATGTTCGGCGGCATGATTGCGCAGGTCGCATCGCCGAAGGAGATCTACCAGCGGCCGGTCAATCGCCAGGTGGCCGACTTCCTCGGCGGCATGAATTTCGTCAAAGCGGAGATCGTCGAGGAGAACGGCGCCTCGCTGGTGCTCGACACGCTGGGCTTCGGCCGCGTCAAGACCGACAAGCCGAAAGCTTTTGTGCGCAATGGCACCGCCGCGACGCTTGGCATCCGGCCCGAGCGCCTGCGCGTTCTGTGGGACGATGCGACGGCAAAATTCGAGGTCGCCGGCAAGGTGGTCGAGCGCCATTATTTTGGCGAGATCACCCATTTGATCGTCGAGATACCAGGGCTGGAAAAGCCGTTGTCGGTGACCGAGACCAACGACTTCGGCGCCGACGACATTCCGGTCGGCACCACGATCCGCCTCGCCTACGACCCAGAGGCCTTGGTGGCGATGGCAGATTGACGCTATCTCACCTCCAATTCGGCGGACAGATAGTCACTTAATCGATTGTCGCCTGCCTTCTTTGAATCCTCCAGCAGCATTTTAAGATCATCAATGTCGACCAATCCATGGTTCTGCAAATAGACGACTGTAAGCTCCGGGTCGAACCCGCACTTGAGATTACCCAATTGGCTAAGCACGTGATAATGCGCACGGTCGCCGGACTTCCAAACAGCAAATGAGTTGATCGGCCAGCCGCCCTGAAGGTCAGCTTTAAGTGAGCTTGCCGAGTATTCGCAGACCTTCTTTAAGGTATTGTCGAGTTCACCAATCTCGATTGGGTGGGGCGCCGAATAATAGCCAGCCGCAAATCCTGTAACTGCCATGACCGCACCGGTGAGTACGATCTTCGAGACCGTTTTCATACCGCTCAGATCTCCTCGATCAACCGCCGCGCCATTTTTCGCCCGGCGACGATTGCACCCTCGACATAGCCTGGGAATGACGGCGACAGCTCCGACGAGGCGAAATGGACCGGCGGCGCGCCGGCGCGGATGATGCGTTCGGCATTGGTTGCCGTCGCATCGACGATAAGGTCGCTGTAGCCGCCACCGCTCCAGCGATCGTCCGTCCAGTCACGGTAGCTGAGATCGGAGAAGCCGGCCGCCTCGGCGCCGAGCGCTTGCTCCAGTTTTGACGTCACCTTAGCGCGCAGTTCCGCCTCGCCCAGTTCGCGCCAGCGCCGGGCCAGCGGCCCGCCGATGAAGACGACAAGTGCTGGATGACCGTCGTCATTGCCGGCGTCGCAGGCAAAAAGCCCGTGCGGATCGCGCCACATCACCATGCCGCTCAAGCCCCTGTCGCGCCAGAAGGCCGTGGGATAACGCGCCAGCATCTTGATTACCGCGCCGCTTTGCCAGACGCCGAGCGCTGCTTCCAGCGCAGCCGGCAGCAGCGGTACGAAATCCAGTCTCGACGCCATCATCGGCGGGACTGCGACCAGCACCGCTCGCGCCTCGATTGAGCCTGCGGCCGAGACGACGCGAACCCCTTCCGCTCGACGCTCGATGGTCTTGACCGGCGTGTTCAGCCGCAGGCGACCACCGAGGTCGCGGGCCAGGTCGTCTGCCAGCGAATGCATGGTTTCGCGCACGAAATACTGCAGTTCCGACACCTCGTTGGTGATGCGGCGGTCGTTGTCGATCAGGTACCACAGCGGCAGCCTTTCCATTGCCAGGCACCAAAGGCCCTCGATCAGCGAATGAAAGACCGCCTTGGCTTCATCGGGATCATTCTGGCGATCGAGCCATGCCGCGACGGTCAAACCGGCAATGGCCGGATCGTCCGGTGCAATCGCGTTCATCCGCTCGCGTATTCGCATGGCGGTGCCATAAGTGCGCTCGGCTTGCGCCTCGCTCATCCGCGGTTGGGTGATGAATTCGCCGGCGAAATGCGTCCCGACCAGCGTCTTGCCGCGTGCCCGCACCAGCGCCATCAGTTCGGGCATGTCCTCGCACAGGAACTGGCCGCCGCTGTCGATGCGCTCGCCGAGCCCGTTCGGCATGGCTTCGACGCGTCCGCCGACGCGGTCGCGGGCTTCGAGCAGCACGAAATCGACGCCAGCGTTGTTCAGCTCATGCGCCGCCGACAGGCCGGTGAAGCCGGCGCCGACGACGACCACCTCGGCTCGTTCGATCTCGGACGTCAATAGCCGGCCTTGATCTTCTCGAATTCGGCGATCATCCGCTGCTTGAGCTCCGGCGCCACCGGCTGCTGGAACAGCGTCTTGTCGAGGGACTTGTCGAGATCGTCGAAGCCGCGCTCGGCCAGGATCTTGGGATCGATCGCCGCCATGGCAGCGGCGTTGCCATGGCCATAGCCGAACGTCTTGACCAGATAGTCGGATACAGCAGGCGCATTGACAGCGTTCAGGAAATCATAGGCCTGGTCGAGATCACCCGGTGCGTCCTTCATCAGCACATAGCCGCACACCCATGTCGACAGGCCTTCCTTGGTATCGCGGTTCATGGCGATCGGCACGCCTTGGCCCTTGAGGGTGACGAAAGTCTCGTTCCAGCCCCAGGCGAGATCGACCTCGTTGCCGGAGAAGGCCTGATTGATATCGGTGTCGTCGGTCCAGTAGAAGCGGATGTTCTTGTGCACGTCACGCAGAAATGCCGAGGCGTCCTTGAACTGCGCGTCGGTCATCTTGTTCCAGTCCTTGAGGCCGATGACCAGGCTGGCCAGCACGTAGGCGTCGTCGACATTGTCGCCAATGGTAACGCGCCCCTTGAACTTCGGATCGGCAAAGATCCTGAGCGACTGCGCCTGATCCGGCGTCACATTGTCGGTGCGGTAAAGCAGGGCCGTATTGCCCCAGTCGAAAGGCATGAACCAGGCCTTGCCGTCAGCGGTGGTGGCGAGATCCTTCATCGCCATGATGCCGGGATTGAGATCCTTCCAGCCGGCGATACGGCTGGTGTCGAGCGGCTGCAGCATGCCGGCCTCGCGCCATTTCACCACGCTTTGCGAGCAGGGATGCGCAATGTCCGCCTTGAAGCCGGCCCGCATTTTCTGAAAGGCCTCTTCCTCGTCGCCGAAGAAGGCGAAGGTCGGCTCGGCGCCTTGTTCGGCGGTGTAGGCCGGATGCAGCAGCGGGTCCTCATAGCCCGACCAGTCGAACACGACGAGGTCGCCGCCGCCTGCCGCAAGTGCCGCGACTGTGCCTGCGCCGATTGCGCAGGCCGCGGCGATGGCCAGGCGGCGAAGCACGGAATTCATGGCGCAAAGCTCCTCATCGCGGGAAACACCGCGGCGACGTTAGGAGAATTCGGGAGCTTTGGCGAGCCCGTCCGCCCGCTATGTCCGTGGGCAGACGGGCCAAGCGAGGAGAGCTCAATAGCCGGCTTTGATCTTCTCGAACTCGGCGATCATCTTGAGCTTGAGATCGGATGGAACCGGCGACTGGAACAGCGTCTTGTCGACGAACTTCTGCACGTCGTCATAGCCTTTCTCCTTTAGCACCACCTGGTCGACGCCGGCCATGCCATTGGCATTGGCCTGGCCGTAGCCCCAGTCCTTGACCAGGACCTTGGCGACTTCCGGATCGTTGACGGCGTTGAGATAATCATAGGCCTTGTCGGCATTGCCGGGCGCATCCTTGAACAGCACATAGCCGCAGACCCAGGTCGAAATGCCCTCGTCGGTGTCCTTCTTGGCCTTGATCGGCACGCCGGCGGCGACAGACTGCACCGTCGCGTCGTTCCAGGCCCATGCGAGATCGACCTCGCCGCCGCTCAACAGCTGCACGATATCGGTTGAGTCGGTCCAGTAGGAGCGGACGTTTTTGTGCACCTGGCGCAGGAAGCCTGATGCCTGTTTGAACTGGTCATCCGTCATCTTGGTCCAGTCCTTCAGGCCGATGGCGAGACTGGCCAGCGCGTAGGCGTCGTCGACATTGTCACCGACGGAAACCCGGCCCTTGAACTTCGGATCGGCGAAGGCCTTCAACGACTGCACGTCCTTCGCATCGATCTTGTCGGAATTGTAGGTCAGCTGCGTGTTGCCCCAGTCCCAAGGCATGAACCAGGCCTTGCCGTCGGCGGTGGTGGCGAGATCCTTCATCGCCATTATGCCGGGATTGAGGTCTTTCCAGCCTGATATCTTCGAGGTGTCGAGCGGCTGCAGCAGGCCGGCCTCGCGCCATTTCACCACGCTTTGCGAGCAGGGATGGCCAAGATCGGCCTTGAAACCGGAGCGGACCTTTTCGAACGCCTCGTCCTCGTCGCCGAAGAAGGTGAAAGTCGGCGAATCGCCGTTCTTTTCGACATATTTCGGATGGAAGCCGGGCTCCTCGTAGCCAGACCAGTCGAACACGACGAGATCCCTGTCCGCAGCCAGCGCCGCCGCCGAAGCGGCGAGCGCTCCGGCCAATGCCAATGTCAGCGTCAATGTCAGCGTCGGGCGTCGCGTCATTGTCTTCATTGCTGTTCCATCCTCTTTTGATTGTTTCACGCCGGCTTGGCACCGCCGGCTGTCGGCCACGGATAATGCTTGGGAAATGCCGCGGACAGGAACGCGTTCGCGGCCTGCAGCGCAGTCTCGCGCGTGGTGTCTTCGGTGCCCATCATCAGCCGCAGCCACAGTCCCTCCAGCATGGCGCTGAGCACCAGCGCTATCACCTGCGGCTCATAAGAATAGCCGCCGCTCTGCTTGAGCGTCGCGCAAAGGTCGATAAAGATGTTCTGATAGACGGCGTCGCGTGCGCTGCTCAGCGCCTGATAGGTCGGCCGCGATTTGGCTTCGCCCCAGAACGCACACCAGGCCGCCAGCTTGCGCTTGTTGCAGATCGAGCGGTCGAAATCGGCCGCGACCAATGCCTGCAACTGGCGGGCGGGATCATCGCCGGCCTTCTGCAAGGCGCTGCGCCAATGCGCCGAATACTCGTCATACATGTATTGCAAAGTCGCGACGAGCAGCTTCTCCTTGCTTTCGAAATGGAAATTGACGATGCCGCGCGACAGGCCGGCACCGTCGGCAACGTCGGCCATCGTCGTATCCGAATAGCCGCGCTTGGCCAGTGAATCGATCGTCGCTTCGATCAGTTGAAGCTGCCTGGTCTCTTTCGACGCCTTGCGGCCACGCTTTTCGGTGTCGCTCTTTCGCGTCGCCTCGAGGAGGGCTTCGCGCGCCTCTGTTGTCTTCATGGGATTGATGGTCTCCAGCATCGCCGGCTAGCCAACCGGCTTTCGGCCGCGAAGATGAGTGGGACGGTGCTCGCCTGTGTCAAGCACCTTCTGCATGGCTTCCCAGGTTCGTATATTCTTGTCGACATAGGCCGCGCCGACGGCAGCCGCGACCACCGGGTAGAGCGGCCCCTTCAAGCGGTTCAGCTCCTCCCCCGCGATCTCGCGATACCAGGGATTGCGGTCGCGCACGGTGATGTCGGCAAAGCCGGCCTGGCGCATCGCCTGCACATAGCGGGCCGGCGATGCCATGGCGAAGGACAGGCCTTCAGCGGCGACATAGGCCTTCATCTCGGGCGACGGCTCGCCATCATGCGAGATCATCCAGTTCGACGCGGCAAAGACGCCGCCAGGCTTCAGGACGCGGAATATCTCGGCGAACAATGCATCCTTGTTCGCCACGTGCAGCAGCGCGTCCTTGGAAAATACGACGTCGAAGGCACCGTCGGCAAAAGGCAGCGGTCCTGGCGCCGCCTGGATGAAATCGGCGCGACGCGCGAGCCCGCGCGCAGCGGCCCGCTTCCTGGCCGTCTCGATCACGGGCCGTTCGACGTCGAAGCCTGTGAGGTGGGCCGCGCGGTGACGCTCGATGAGATGCAGCGTGATGCCGCCGGAACCGCAGCCCATGTCCAGGACTGTCTTGCCCGCAAGCGACAGCCCTTCGACGACCCGGTCGACCTCTTCTGGCCCACCCGGCGACAAATAGCCGTCGCCCCACAGCGCCTCGAGGAAGCGGATGGCGGTGTCGTCATACTCCGGTTCGGCCTCTGCCGTTTCGATCATCAAACCCTGGTCCCAAGGCTATCCTCGAATGAGCCAAAGCCTAGCGCATAAACACGAAAACGCAACATCATTTGTTGAACATTCATTCAATATGGCTGGACAGGATGACCGTCTTCGTGCGAAATTCGGCTTATTGGGGGCGCATCACACGAAAAGAAGGTCGGGCACGATGAAGGCTGGGCCAAAGTGAAGAGCTGGGACGCGATCGTCATCGGCGGCGGGCATAACGGGCTGGTCAATGCCTGCTACCTGCAGCGTGCCGGGCTCGACGTGCTGGTCGTCGAGAAGAACGACTGGGTCGGTGGTGCCGCCACCAGCCGCGAGCTGACGCCCGGCTTCCTCTATTCCAACTGCTCCTATGTCTGCTCGCTGTTCCGCCCGGAGATCATGCGCGACCTCGAGCTGCCGCGCTTCGGCCTGCAGGTGATCTCCTATGAGGGCGGCGCGGTGTTCACCCGCGATGGCGACTATCTCGCCAACTACCGCGACCACGATGCCCACCGGCGCGAATTCGCGCGGTTCTCCAAACGCGATGCCGAGGCCTATGATCGTTATGCCCGCGACGTGACGCGGCAGTGCCGCTTCATCCAGCCGCTGCTGATGCGCACGGCGCCCGACCCGACCAGCCTGCGGCCGCGCGACCTTGGCGAACTGCTCTATCTCGGCAAGAAGTTCACGGGGCTCACTGCGGAGGAAATGGCGCTGACGCTGCGCTTCTGGACCATGTCGATCTCCGACTTTCTCGACGAATATTTCGAGACCGACGTGATCAAGGCGAATTTCGCTTTGTCCGGCATCATCGGCACCGCGCTCGGGCCGATGTCGCCCGGCACCGCCTATGTCCTGCTGCATCATTATATGGGCGAGGTCGACGGCTCGGTCGGCGCCTGGGGCTATGCGCGCGGCGGCATGGGCGCGGTCACCGAGGCGCTCGCCGCATCCTTCCAGGCTTCGGGCGGCACCATCCGTACCGGCGCCGAGGTCGACCATGTGCTGATCCGGCGCGGCAAGGCCAATGGCGTGGTGCTGGCCGGCGGCGAGGAAATATACGGCAAGCTCGTGGTTTCCAACGCCGACGTGAAGCGCACCTTCCTCAAGCTGGTCGAGGAAAAGGAATTGCCCGAGATTTTCCTGCGCCGGGTCAGGAATTTCAAGATCCGCGGCTCGTCAGGCAAGGTCAACATCGCGCTCGATTCACTGCCGGAATTCCCGGCGCTGCCGAAGGATTCGCCCGTCTATTGTGGCGACATGCATTTCACCGATTCGATCGAGCGCATGGAGCGTGCCTATGACGACTGGAAGGCCGGGCGCTGGTCGGCCGATCCTTTCCTCGACATGGTGATCCCGACGACGCTCGACCCGACCATGGCTCCACCCGGCAAGCATTTCATGAGCTGCTTCGTGCAATATGCGCCACCGAAGGTGGACGGCCGCGGCTGGACCGACGCCGACCGCGACGGCTTTGCCGAAAGCGTGATCGCGCAGATATCGGACTATTCGCCGGGCTTCCGCGACCGCATCGTCCACATGGAAGTGCGCACGCCGCGCGAGATCGAGGCCGAGGTCGGCCTCACCGAAGGCAATATCTTCCAGGGTGAATTGACCTTCGACCAGTTGTTGTTCAACCGCCCCGTGCCGGGCTACGCACAATACCGCTCGCCGGTCGATGGACTCTACATTTGCGGCTCCTCGACCCATCCCGGTGGCGGCGTCATGGGCGCGCCGGGCCGCAATGCCGCCGCCGAGATCCTGCGTGATCTCGCCAAGCCAAATCAGCATATGAGCCCGGCCCATGACGTCATCTGACAAATGGGATGTTGTCGTCATCGGCGGCGGCCATAATGGCCTCGTCGCCGCCGCCGTTCTGGCGAAGAGCGGCCGCAAGGTGCTGGTGCTGGAAGCCGCCGGCGAGGTCGGCGGCGCCGCGCGCACGGAGGAATTCGCGCCCGGATTTCGTGTTTCGTCGATCGCCCATCTGCTGAACCGGCTGCACCCCGATGTGGTGAAGGTATTGGAGCTGGAGAAGCACGGGCTGCAGGTCGCACGCGGCGACTTCGCGCCGTCGGTGGTGCTGGCGAAAAGCGGTCCGCCGCTTTTCCTGCATGGCGCCTATGGCGAGGTGCTGACCGGCACCAGTCCTGCCGAGCAGTCCGCCTGGAAGGAGTTGCGGGCACAGCTGCTGCGCTACGCCGGCATTCTGAAGCTGTTCTTGTCACGCCGGCCGCCCGATCTCGGCGCCATGTCGCTCGCCAACACGGCAGCGCTCGGCCAAACCGGACTGGCGCTGAAGAAGCTTGGCAAGGAGGACATGCGCGATTTCCTGCGCGTGCTGTTGATGAACGTTGCCGACCTGCTCGACGAGCAGCTTGCCGACGACCGGCTGAAGGGCCTGCTTGCCTTCGACGCTACGCTCGGCAGCCATCTTGGCCCGCGCTCGCCGACCTCGCTGCTCGGTCTCTATTACCGCCTGGCCGGCGAGACCGGCGGTTCCGCCGGCGCGCAGATGCTGCCGAAGGGCGGCATGGGCGCCGTCATAGCCGCCATTCGCGCATCGGCGCAACAGGCCGGCGTGACCATCCGCACCGCGACGCCGGTGGCAAAGATTATCGTCGAGAAGGGCCGCGCCGTCGGCGTGCTGCTCGACAGCGGCGAGGAAATCCGCGCGACAACGGTCGTGTCCGCCATCAACCCGGCGACGACCATGGTCGACCTTGTCGGCCCGCGTGAAGTCGACACCGGCTTCGTTCGCAAGGTCGGCAATATCCGCATGAAGGGCGATGCTGCGAAGCTCAATCTGGCGCTCGACCAGCCACCGCAATTCGTCGGCGTCGATGCCGCCGGCCACCGTGGCCGTCTCGTCATCGCGCCCTCGACCGATCATGTCGAGCGCGCCTTCAACCCGTCGAAATATGGCGAGTTCTCACCCGAACCGGTGATGGAGATCACGCTGCCCTCGCTGTCGGACGCCTCGCTCGCGCCCGAGGGGGCCTGCGTGCTGTCCGCGGTGGTGCAATACGCCCCCTATGCCTTGAAAGAGGGCTGGAGCGTCGGCAAGCCGAAATTCCTCAAAGTCTTGATGGCTGAACTCGAGGCTTATGCGCCGGGAATCGGCGGCAGCGTGCTCCATGCCGACCTGCTGACGCCGGCCGACATCGAGGCGCGCTGCCGGATGCCGGGTGGGCACTGGCACCACGGCGAACTGCAGGCCGACCAGATGCTGATGTCACGGCCGATCTCCGGCTGGTCCGGCTACGACACGCCGGTGGACGGGCTGTTCCTTGCAGGCGCCGGCTCGCATCCGGGCGGCGGGGTCTCCGGCGTGCCGGGCCTGAATGCCGCAAGGCGCATCATTACGGTGAGGGGGTAGCTGTCATGGTGCAACGAGCCAAGACCGTGCTCCACGGCGAAAGAACGCCGTGATGAACCATCAGCCCATTGGCCCATCCGATGCCCGCATCGCGGCACAATCCCATTTCCGCAGTTTGCGCCTCGACACGCCGTTCCAGGCGCGCATTGATGCGCTGGCGAAGACGAACGACTGGTACAATTGGGCCGGCTATCGCGCCCCACATTCCCTATGGGACGAGGATCTCGAATATTTCGCCATCCGCAGCCAGGCCGCTCTGTTCGACATCTCGCCGATGACGAAGTACCGCATCGAGGGACCGGATGCCGAGACCTTCCTCGACCGCCTGACATTGCGCGACGTGACTAGGCTGAAGCCCGGCCGCGTCAATTACACCGCCTGGTGCGACGATCAGGGCTTTGTCCTCGACGACGGCACGTTGTTTCGGCTATCGCCGACACGGTTCCGGCTGTGCTCGCAGGAGCGGCATCTGCCGTGGCTTCTGGACAGCGCCATTGGCTTCGACGTGGCGGTTGAAGAAGAGACCGAAACCGTCGCCGGCCTCGCCTTGCAAGGCCCGACCTCCTTTGCCGTGCTGCGCGATGCAGGTTTTGCAGGTATAGAAAAACTGAAAATATTCGACCTCGCCGAGTTTCCGCATGACGGCGTCACCATCACCATCTCGCGCACCGGCTTCCCCGGCGATCTCGGCTACGAGTTGTTCGTGCAAACGGACAAGGCGCTCAGCCTCTGGGATCGGCTGATGACGGCGGGCGAGCTGCGCGGCATCCGCGCCATCGGCTACGCCGCATTGAACCGCGCCCGGCTCGAAGCCGGGCTGATCGTCGCCAATGCAGATTTCGTCACCGCCGAGCATGCCATCCGCGCCGATCGCCTGCGCATGCCGGACGAGATCGGCCTCGGCTTCATGGTCGACTTGGAAAAGGGTCATTTCAACGGCCGCCGCGCAATACTCCACGCACGGGCGAAGAAGCGTCTTCGCCATGTCCTGGTCGGGTTGCAGATCGAGGGCAATCTCCCGGCCGAGCACGCGATCGTCTACCACAGGAAAAGCCAGGAGGTCGGGCTGGTCAGCGCCGCCATGTGGTCGCCAATGGCCAAGCGCAACATCGCCATCGCCTCGCTGACGCGGCCGTTCGGCGAGACCATCGTCGACGACCTCTGGGTCGAGATCTACGCCATGCGCGAGCTGCAGTACCAGAAGCTGATGAAGCGGGCCAAAATCGTGGCGCGGCCGTTCGTCAGGCTCGACCGCCGCACCGCCAATCCGCCCGCGGATTTCTGAGCATGTCCGACGAAGCCGAACGTCATGAGGATGACGCCGAAGCCGCCGAACAGTGGCAGCTGGTCAACACGCCGCTCGGCGAAAAATGGTCGGGCCGCACCCGCTATGCCGCGGCCATGTTCTTCTACAAACGCGGCGAGATGAGCGCTGAAACGCTGGAGGTCTACCGCATTTGTGCGAGGCTGGACTCGACCGATCCGCTGCCGATCATCCGCGATCGCGGCATTGGCCAGGACTGGCTTAAACGCATAGGTTTTGAATAACTCGCCCTGGGGCGTGTTGAGATTCAGGTCAGGCCGAGTCGAAAATTGTGGGTTCCGAGAACCGGAGCGGAGCGTACTTTTGGGTGCCCTAGCCGATGGTCTTTTCCAGCATACTGAGCCAATTGCGATAGGCGATCTTCTCGATCAACGCGCGCCCGAAGCCGCGTGCTGCGAACGCGTCGAGCAGCTTCGGCAGGCCGGCAACGTCGCCGATCACGGCAGGAATCATGGCGCCGTCGAAATCCGAGCCGAGGCCAACGCCGTCTTCGCCCAGCGCCTGCAGCAGCGAATCGACATGGCGCACCATGATGTCGAGGCTGGTGTCGGCGTTCATCCTGCCGTCCTCACGCAGGAACCCGGTGGCGAAGTTCAGCCCGACCATGCCGCCCGAGTCGCGGATTGCGCCGAGCTGCCATTCGGTGAGGTTGCGCGAATGGCCGCAAATCGCGTGCACGTTGGAGTGGGTCGCGACCAGCGGTGCATCGCTGATTTCGACGACGTCGCGAAAACCTTTTTCGTTGAGATGCGAAAGATCGATCATGATCTTCAGCTGGTTGCAGGCTTTCACCAGCGCCTTGCCGGCATCGGTCAGCCCTGGCCCTGTATCGGGCGACGACGGAAAACGGAACGGCACGCCGTGGCCGAAGGCATTGGGACGGCTCCAGACGATACCGAGCGAACGCAGGCCGGCTGCGTGGAGGACGTCAAGCAGGGTGAGCTCAGGATCGATCGCCTCGACCCCTTCGATATGGAACACCGCCGCGATCGAGCCTTGCGTCATCGCCTTCCTCACGTCGCCGGCGCTGCGGCAAACGGTGAGCGCCGAAGCCCGCTCCAGCCTGAACAGGATCGAGGCCATCGCCATGGTGGAGTTGAGCGCATCGGCGCGCGGAACCTCGGGCGGCAAGGGCTCGCTGTCACTCGGCGCCAGCGGCACCGAGCCGCGTTTGGATTTCTCGACAGGCGGCGGGAAGATCGCGAACATGCCGCCGGCAAATCCGCCTTTCTTCGCGCGCGGCAGGTCGATATGGCCACCCGGCGTCCCCTCGACGAACAGCTTTTCGACGTCCGCATCCTTCGACTGGTAGAGCCTGAGCAGCGTATCGTTGTGGCCGTCGAAGACGGGAACGAGATCGGATTCGGTCATGGAGGGCCATTCGGTTGAAGTGGTCGGGCCGCAGACGGCGAGCCGGTTTGTTGGCAATACTTAGGCAAGACGGGCGCTCTTCGCAAATCCCGCATGTTGCCGCTGTGTTTGTACGCCTCCAATGGCCGAAGAGGCCCGCGGTAAAGCCGCGCACCCTTTCTCCTGTCATTCATCGATGGCTGTCTCTTACCGCTTCAGCACGTCCGCCCATTCCGGATGGCGACGGAACTGGGCATTGGCGAACGGGCAAAGCGGGATGATCGTTTTGCCCGCCGCACGCGCATCCTCGACGGCACGGGTGACCAGGCGAAGCCCCGCGCCCTGGCCGCGAAATGCATCCGGCACTTCGGTATGGTCGATGATGATCTGGTGCTCGCCGATCTTGGTGAAAGTCATCTCCGCCTCGGCGCCGCCCGGCCCACGCAGGAGATAGCGGCCCTTCGAGCCGCGGTCCTCCAGTTCGATCTCCGGCAATAGGTCAGACATGGCTTGCGGTCCTTTCGTCCGGCGCCACGGCGAACAACCGCCGCGCCGCCTCGATCTCGCTCGGCCGCACCTCATGGCCGCCGTCATGCCACTCGACTGTGACATCGGCGCCATCGGCGCGCAAATAGGCTTCGAGCCGCACCGTCAAATTAGGCGGACAGACCGGGTCCCGCCTGCCGGCGGTGACCAGGATGTGACTGCCGCCAAGGCTGCCCTTGACCTCCGGCTCGAACGGGATCAGCGGATGCATCAGCACCGTTGCGTCGAACAGCGACGGCTCGGCAAACAGCACCGAGGCCAGGATGTTGGCGCCGTTGGAGTAACCGAGGCCGAGCACCGAAGATGGCTTTGCCGCCTCGACATGTGCCTTGACGAAGCCGGCCATCTTCTCTGTCGCTCGCGTGAGGTCGCCCATGTCGTAGACGCCCTCGCCGGCGCGGCGAAAGAAGCGTGCAGCGTCTTGTTCCGAAACATCGCCGCGCGGAGCGACGATCGTCGCTTGCGGCACAAGATCGCGTCCAAGCGACAGAAGCTGGGCCTCGTCGCCGCCGGTGCCATGGAAGACGAAGAGCAGCGGTCCATCAGGCGAACCGGGCAGCACCTTGTGAATATACGAATCCTTACTCACGACGTTGCCCTCAGTCTTCCAGTTTCTGCAGATGCTGCTCGAGATAGGGCCGCAAATGCTGGTGTTGTGACGGCAGCTTCAGCGCCTCACCAAGATGGGCGGTGTCCTCGTCGCGGTCGAAGCCGGGCTCGTTGGTAGCGACTTCGAACAGCACGCCGCCCGGTGTGCGGAAGTAGATCGCCCAGAAATAGTCGCGGTCGATTACCGGCGTCACCTGATAACCGGTATCGAGCAGCGCCTTGCGCACTTCGAGTTGCTTGGCGCGGTTCTCGACGGCGAAGGCGACATGGTGGACCGAGCCGGCGCCGAGATTGGCGAAGCCGGCCCCTGGCAGCGATTCGATATCGACGACATCGGCGCCGTTGCCGTTCTTCACCGTTAGCCGCCTGACATTGCCGGACTTGTCGACCTCCTCATAACCCATGAATTTCAGCAGCTCTTCGGTGGCGCCACTATCTTTCAGCCTGAGCGACACTGAGTGAAAGCCGCGGATCGCCTCGTCAGTGGGAATGCCACCCTTGGCCCAGGGCGCTCGGCTGTCCGCTCTGTCCTCGACCAGCGCAAAACCGTCGCCGTCGGGACCGGCGAAGGCAAGACGCTTCTCGCCGAACGTCTCCTCGCGAGAAAGCCCTGTGACACCTTGCTCGGCAAACCGTTTCTCCCAATAGCCGAGCGTGCCCTCGGGCACCGAGTAAGTGGTTGTGCCGACTTCGCCGACTCCATGGCGGCCCTTGCCGATGTTGGGGAAGGGGAAATAGGTCATCACCGAGCCGGGCATGCCGACCTCGTCGCCGTAATAGAGGTGGTAGACGTCGGGCGCGTCGAAATTGACGGTTTTCTTGACCCGCCGCAGGCCGAGCGTCCCGGTGAAGAATTCATTGTTCTGGCGCGCGTCGCTGGCCATCGAGGTGACGTGATGCAGGCCCTTGACCTGGTCGAGCATGTTTCTGCTCCTTCCCTTGTACTGGTGCGGCCCTTGCCGCTGTCCACGCAAATATGAGGATCCGGCTCCTGGCTGCAAAGATGGCAAACACAGAATGGACTGTGCTGTTAAAGTGAACGATCAAACAGGTTTTGTTCACCATTCGGCAAACTGGACCGGCTTGCATATTCGCCGAAATTGCGCTCCATGAGCGACGTAGCCGGCATGAGGATATAGCGGTTGATTGGAAAACGCCCCAACATTCTCCTGATCACCTGCGACCAGTGGCGCGGCGACTGCCTATCGGCTGCTGGCCACAAGGTGGTAAGAACGCCGAATGCCGACGCGTTGGCTGCAGAGGGCATTCTTTTCAAGAAGCACTATGGCGGCGCCGCGCCTTGCTCGCCGGCTCGCGCCTGCCTCTACACCGGCCTCTACCAGATGAACAATCGTGTCTGCCGCAATGGCACACCGCTCGACGCCCGCCACGGCAACATAGCGCTCCGGGCGCGTGCCCTCGGCTATGAACCGACGCTGTTCGGCTATACTGATATGGCACGCGATCCGCGTACGCTGGCGCCTGGCGACCCGCAGCTGAAGAGCTATGAAGGCGTGCTGCCCGGCTTCACCGTACGTCAGCTTCTGCCCGAGCACCAGAAGCCTTGGCTGTCATGGCTCAAGGCGCGCGGCGTCGATGCCGGCGCCGGCTCCCCCGACATCCATCTCCCGGTGGGTGAAATCCCGGAAAACGACGGCGGGGTTAGCAACGCCCCGCCCGTCTATTCGAAGGACGAAACGCCGTCGGCCTTCCTGGCCGGCGAATTTATCCGCTGGCTCGGCGAACAGGAGCGCGATGCGCCGTGGTTCGCGCACCTTTCCTTCATCAGTCCTCACCCACCCTTCATCGTGCCAGCGCCTTACAACGCCATGTACGATCTGGCCATCGGTCCAGCTTTTGACCGCGCCGAAAGCTGGCAGGCCGAAGCAGCAAGCCACCCTTATCTCGCCTATGAACTTGACCGGCAGGAACGGTCGAAATTCCGGCCCGGCTCGGAGGGCAAGGTGCGCGACTGGGGCGACGATAATTTTCGCCGCATTCGGGCGCTTTATTACGGCATGATCTCGGAGAGCGATGCGCAGCTTGGCCGGGTCTGGCAAGCAGTCAAGGCGGCCGATGCATGGGACGACACCGTCATCGTGCTGACCTCCGACCACGCCGAGATGATGGGCGACCATTTCATGCTGGGCAAGGGCGGCTTCTTCGACGGCAGCTTCCATATTCCGCTGATCATTCGCGATCCGCGCCGCCGAAAGGCTGTCGGCAGCAGCGTCGACCGCTTCACCGAGGCGGTGGATTTGGCGCCGACCTTGCTCGAGCTCACTGGCGGCGAAGTGCTGCCGCATCTCGACGGCCGCTCGCTGGCGCCTTTCCTGGACGCGACGGAGCCGGACGCCTGGCGCGACGCGGCCCATTGGGAGTTCGATTTCCGCTCGATCGCGGATGGTGATGCCGAACGGTATTTTGGCATCGGTCAACGCCAGTGCAATCTCGCCGTCATCCGTACGGAAAAGTACAAATATGTGCATTTCGGCGGTGGCCTGCCGCCCTTGCTCTTCGACCTCGAGAAAGACGCCGGCGAGGTGACCAGCGTCGCGGACGACCCAGCCTATCGGCCGGCGCGGCTGGAACTTGCCGAAAAGCTCCTTGCCTGGCGGGCCGAGCATCTCGACCAGTCGCTGGCGCTCGCCGAATTGACGCATGACGGCGTTACCGGCCATGTCGCGGGCCTGCCTTTTGCGTCGACATGAGAAAGCCCGCGCCGTTGCCGGCGCGGGCTTACCTGTCGACTGAGATGCAGCTTACCGCATGATCATGCGCTGTTTGTCGCGGTTTTGCGCATAGCTGCCCTTGTCATAGGCGGCCTGCGCCTCGAGCTGCTCCTTGGTGAAGTTCGTGTAGAGATAGCGCTTGCCGTTCTTGTCGGTCATGAATTTCAGGTTGTCCATACCGACTGCCACCTCCTTCTCGCCGACGCCGAGGAAGCCGCCGACGTCGATGATGACTGCGTCGACCTTCTTGTCGCCGCTCAGCACGACGTCGCCGATCTCGCCGACATTGGCATCATTGGCGCCGTAAACGGTTGTTCCAACCAGATCCTCGGCCCGGATTTCGCCTATCGGCATTTCAGTCAGCGTCGACTTGTCGATCGAGCCGGTCTTGGTCTGGTCGGCCGCGGAATTAGCCGTGGGCGCCGGCGCCGGGGCATTTTGAGCCGTTTTACTGGCTTGGTCAGTGTTGCTGGTCGTCGCGGTGTTGCTGGCCGTCACGGTAGGCGTGACGGTGGCAGGCGCAGTAGCCGCGGCATCGTTCGACGCAGTGGTTGCCGGGGCCGGATCATAGGCCTTGCGGTTGAAGTCCGGCTGTGCCTGCAGCTCTTCCTTGGTCGTTTGCGCGACCAGCCAGCGATCGCCGTTCCTCTCGGCCCACTGCGCCTTGTCGAAATCATAGGCGACGTTCTTTTCGCCGATGCCGAGGAAGCCGCCGACACCGATGATCAGCGATTGCGCCTTGGCTTCCTTGTTGATGACGATGTCGTTCACGTCACCGATGTTTTGGGCGTCGTCGCCGGTGCCGTTATAGACGGTCTCGCCGATGATATTGGTGGCGAGATTGCCCTCGGCGCGCTTCACTGGCTCAGCCGGCGCGGCAGGCGCCGGGGTTGTATTTTGCGCGCTGGTGGAAGGGGCGGCAGGCGCCGCATTATCCGCCGAAGCTGGTGGCGGAGGCGGATCGTAAGGCCTCCGGTCGAAATCCGGCTGAGCCGTCAACTCATCCTTCGTCGTTTGCGCTATCAGCCAACGGTCGCCATTTCTTTCGGCCCATTGCATCTTTTTGTAGTCGAAAGCGACGTTCTTGGTTCCTATGCCAAGAAAACCGCCGACGCCGATGACGACGGATTTTACCTCGCCGCGCTCGTCGAAGACGACGTCGCTGATGTTGCCGATATTCTGGGCATCGTCGCCGGTGCCATTATAGACGGATTCGCCGATGATGTTGGTGGCAAGGCTGCCCTCGGCACGTATCGCCGGAGCGGTATCCTGGGCGGCGGGTGGTTGCGCCGGCGCCGGGGTCGTCGCCGATTGCGCAAATGCACCCGTCGCAATCAATGTTGCGACTGCTGTCGTGGTTAAAAGGGTGCGGATCATCTTAGTGTCTCCTCGTCGGTGATTTCGTGCACGCCCTGCCCGCCTGGCGTCACTGCGGGCGCAGCGTCTTCTGCATGTTCACAACGTTGTGACCACACTGTTGTTCCGAAAAAACCCGCGGTGCACCCTGTGCGATGTCAATGGTTCTCGGATTCGCCGCGCTGGTCGAACGGAACATTTTCTCGGCCGCCCCGTTCCACTCCCGGCTGGGGCCCCGCCCCGGTCCGATAGGTGCTGGAAAATGGAACGGCCATGCGGTTTGCAGCGGTGCTGAACAAGGACGGGGGCACCCTGCGCACCATCGATCTTGAGGCCTTCGCCAGCCGGATGCGCGGCACGCTTGAGACTGCCGGCCACTCGATCGATATCGAAATCGTCGCCGGCAAGGATATCGTCGCCACGCTGGACGGCGTAGCTTCCAGGCGCGGCATCGACGTCGTGCTGGCGGGCGGCGGCGACGGCACCATTTCGGCCGCGGCAGCCCGTTTGATGAACGGGGAGAAGGCGCTGGCAATTCTGCCGGCTGGCACAATGAACCTTTTTGCGCGCGGCCTCGGTATTCCGCAGACCCTCGATGCGGCACTGAAATCGTTTGCGGACGGCGAGGTGATGGCGATTGACATTGCAACAGCCAACGGCCGGCCTTTCGTGCATCAATTCTCGATCGGCATGCACGCCAGGATGGTGCAACTGCGCCAGAAGATGGAATTCGGCTCGCGGCTGGGGAAGATGCGTGCCTCGGTGCGAGCCGCTTGGGCAACGATCAACAATCCACCGGCGATGAACGTAACGCTGACGGTCGGTGAGGCCGAGATTAGAACCCGGATCACCGGTATCGGCATCACCAACAATCTGTTCGGCGAGGGCCACCTGCCCTATGCCGACGATCCGGCAGGCGGCGTGCTGGGCATCTATGTCACCGTGGCACGGCGGCGCGGCGAATTGATCAGGTTCCTCTTTGACGTCGCCCGTGGGAAATGGCGCGGCAACGAGCATGTCGAAATCCATCAGGCAAACCGCGCCGTTTTGAAAATCCATTCGACGAACAGGAAAGTTCAGGCCGTCATGGACGGCGAACTGGTAAAGCTCGATCGCGAGACGACCGTCGAAATCCATCCGCGCGCGTTGAATGTTCTCGTCCCGGCGCGCGCCGCCGAGGCAAAGGTTGCCTGACGTGAGGTAGCGTGATGTGGGGTTGCGTGATGCGGGTTGGCACGAGAGATGGAGAGAGTCTAGCCGCTGGGTGTGTTGCCCTGCTCGGTCTTAGGCGTCTCGATCATCCAGCCGTAGATTTCGGCGACGCCCCAGGCGATAAAAGCCAGCAACAGCGCGGCGATCAGGATACGAAGGACATGCTGACCCCGCCGCCCTTGACGGGCTTTGTTTTCAGGAACGATTTTTGGCATGGTCTGGCTCCATATTTGGCGCCGGCAGGCGTAGCTAGCAGGGCATTGGCTGGTAACGGCTCCCCGCTGCGAAAGTTCCGGCTCGACAAGGCGGCAAACGGGCCGGTTGGCCTGATCAATCAGCGGGGCCGGCCACTGGGGGCGTAGTGGACGACAATAGCCAGACAAAGCCGGGCCTGCCGGTCGATATTCGCCATGTGGTGGGCGCTGCGGACCGCCTTGCCGTGCTGCACGGCCTCGACGCGCTGGATACGGCTGCCGACCCTGATTTCGACCGTATCAGCGGTCTTGCCGCTTCGGCGATGCAAACGCCTGTCGCACTGATCACGCTGGTCGATGCCGAGCGGCAGTGGTTCAAGTCCTGTATCGGCCTCAACGAGACCGAAACCGCAACCGAGACATCGTTCTGCGCCTATACCATCGCAGCCGGCGACGTGCCGATGGTGGTGGCCGACGCGGCGACGGATCCGCGGTTCAAAGCCAATCCGCTGGTCACCGGCGAGCATCATATCCGCTTTTACGCCGGCGTGCCGATCGTAGTCGACGGCGCACTGATCGGCACGCTCTGCGTGCTCGACCGGAAGCCGCACGCACGTCCCTCTTCTGTCCAGCTCGACCAACTGTCGGCGCTAGCTGGCCTCGCCGCGAGCCTGTTCACGCTGAAGGATGCAACCCGCAGCGCAGCGATTGCTGAGGCCGCACTGGCTCGAGAGGAAAAGCGGCGCGCTATTGCGCTCGATGCAGCTTCGCTCGCCAGTTGGGCATGGGATATCCGCAGCGACATGATCGACTGCGATGTCCTGCTGTCCGAATTGTTCAACTTGCCCAAGTCGAACAGGCTGAGAGCGCGCGACATCCTGACCGCCATCGACCCGCGCGACGTTCATCAGACCGAAACACGCTTTCGCGACGCGCTGACCGGCAGCGACGATTATTTTGGCGAATACCGTGTCAAAGGCCTCGAACCGCCGCGATGGATCGCAACGCGCGGCCGCGTCATAGAGCGCGACGGCGAGGGCAAGCCGACGCTGATCTTCGGCGTCAACTACGATATCACCGAACGCAAGCTTGGCGACGAACGTCAACGGCTGTTGCTGCGCGAGCTCAATCACCGCGTCAAGAACACTCTGGCAACCGTACAGGCGCTGGCGACGCAGACCGTTCGCCATGCCCGTCAGCCAAGCGAATTCCTTGAAGCTTTCAGCGCCAGGCTGCAGGCGCTGGGCGTTGCGCACAGCCTGCTGTCGGACCGCGAGTGGCGCGGCATCGGCATTCGGGAGCTGGTGGAGATCGAAGTAAAGCCGTTTCAAACCGCTGGACAATCGCGCATGGCGATCTCCGGCACCGATGTCCTGCTCTCACCCGACCAGGCAGTCGGACTCGGCCTGATCCTGCATGAACTGGCAAGTAACGCACTACAACATGGGGCGCTCTCGGTTTCTTCCGGAAAGGTCGATCTCAATTGGAAGGTGCAAGGCAGGAAGGGTGCACGACGTCTGTTGCTGGCTTGGCGTGAAAGCGGCGGCCCGCGGGTTGCGCCGCCCGAACGCCATGGCTTCGGCTCGATCCTGATCCGCCGCAGCCTGGCCAAGGTCATTTCCAGCGAGGTGACCCATGAATTCCGGCCCGACGGCGTAATCGCGGAAATATCGATGCCGCTCGACGATTTGTGACGCGAGGATTTTTCGACCGGGCGCCAGAATCGTTTGGGCCGAACTATCCGCTTCCGAACTATTTCCCTTTGCCGGTATCCGGATCGTCGGAGTCGGGCTTCACGTTCTCGCGGTAGATGGCGTAGGCTGCGAGTGCTATCGCCGGGCCGAGAATGGCGCCCAATCCGCCCTTCGCCACGCCACCTTTGCCCTTGAGCAGCGCCGGCAGCACGGCGAGTGCTGCGGCGATGCCGACCGCCTTCATGTCGGCGTTGCGTCGCTTCGCCCGGCGTCTGGCGCGCGAGCCGGCCGACATCCGGTAGACGAGCAGGATGAGACCGGCGATTGCCAGAAAGCCGATCCCGAAGCTCAACGACGCTGCCATCGGTCCATAGCGGGCCGCCGTCCAGATATAGGCTGCCCCGACCAGGAAGCCGAGGCCGCACAGCGCCGCGAGTGCTGCGACCGAATAGACCATCGCAGCGACGCGCGCGCGTTGTATCGCCGCAATGGTTTCGCCCGAGGCGAGGCCCGAGATCAGCGATGCAAGCATTCCCATGCGTGCAGAACTAGCGGCGCGCGAGGAGTGCGAAGAGGAACCCGACGCCTGCGGCGATCGCCAGCGAAGTCACAGGCTTTTCGCGCATATGGGCTATCAGCTGCGCCTCGATGTCTTTGGCGTTGCTGCGCAGGCTGTCGAAGGCTGCTTCGCCCTGGGTTCGCAACTGCTCGACGCCCTCGGCGGCGGCGCGCCGCGCAGCCCCGTAGCCATGTTCGCCAGTTTTGGCCAACAGCTTGGTAAGTTGGTCGATGTCGGCCTTCAGTTGTGCGATGTCGGCCTCAATATCGGAATTCGTGCGGGCTTCGTTCGCGGCCTTTCCTGCGGCAGTCGCCATTGCTTCACTCTCCTTGCTTTTGCTCGGTCGAAAACGCCCAACAGACCCCAAGGTTCCGGCACGAACCTCTTCTAACCCTATCTCCGGCAGCGCTCGTTGCAAATGCCTTGCAAGGGCCGCGGCCGACGCATCCGCCGGCATGTCTTTTTTAAATGACAGCATGCCAAATAGCGATCATGACTTTCCCCGGTTTGAAGATAGAGGCGCATTTAAGGAGATATTGCTGCGTGGGCCCATCGCTTGACGGTTTGCGGATTCTTATCCTGGAAGATGAGTTCCTGATTGCCATGGATATCGAGCAGCTTTGTCGCGACTACGGCGCGCTCGATGTGGTCATCGCCCGTGATCTGACTGAGATCGAACAGCAAGACGTTGCCGCGCAGTTCGACGTGGCCATCGTCGACCTCATGCTGAGCGGCGTTTCGACGCTTCAATTTGCTTCACGGCTGCGTGAAGCTGGCATCCCGTTCGTCTTCGCCTCGGGCCAGTCGGATATGGACGAGATCAAGAAATCCTTTCCCGGCGTCAGACTGGTCACCAAGCCCTATTCGGGAGACGATCTCGTCGAGGCAGTGGCAGCGGCCTGCAGGCGCTGAGGGCGCGGAGCGGCTCGAACACGCCCACGCTTCACGCTGCCGTCGACCCCGTTACCTGAGCCGAAATTGCGTCCGGGCCATACTCGTCTTCACCGGAGATCTTCAAGATTTCCTGCAGCCGCGTGCGGGCGCGGCTGACGCGGCTCTTGATCGTTCCGACGGCGCAGCCGCAGATCTCGGCCGCTTCCTCGTAGGAGAAGCCCGATGCGCCGATGAGGATAATGGCTTCGCGCTGGTCTTCGGGCAGCAACTCGAGCGCGCCGCGAAAGTCTTCGAGGTCAAGCTGGCCGTGCTGGGCCGGATGAACGGCAAGTCTGGCCGTCATGACGCCATCGCTGTCCTGCACCTCGCGGCCGCGCTTGCGCATCTGCGAATAGAATTCGTTGCGCAAGATCGTGAACAGCCATGCCTTCAGATTGGTGCCGGGCTGGAAGCTTTCATGCTTGTCCCAGGCCTTGACTAATGTTTCCTGCACCAGGTCGTCGGCCTTGTCGGCATTTTGCGTCAGCGACACGGCAAAAGCCCGCAGGCTCGGGATCGAGCCGAGCAAGTCGGTCTTGAAGCCCTGGGAGACGGCCGCCATGCCTCAGTCCTTCTTCTGTACAGGTTCGGCCTTTTCCAACTGGCTGAGCAGTTGTGCGAAGCGATCCGGCACATTGTCGGAGACCAGCTCGTCGTAATATTGTTTGAGTTTGCGGCCGATTTCCGAGTTCGGCCCAAGCGGGTCGCGGGAAGCAGCCCGGCGCCCGTTGCCAACGCCAGCCGTGGTAGCTTTCGTCATGTTCTTCATTTCGCCCTTTGTCCCAGCCTTAAGCCGCCCTTCAACACATAACGCAAGGCAAGCGGCAGCCTCGTCTGGTTGCCCAACCCCGCCCTAAACGCCAGCCCGCATACTTAGTTCCGCATGACCGGAACTTTTTCGCACAACCCGCGTTTTTAACTTTGGGCTTGCGAACCGTTTTTAGCTGTAACATGTAATCACGTCATATGAGGGAGACGTCCGATATGAGCCTATCAGCAACCATCGCTCCGCACCTGCCGTTCCTGCGCCGCTTCTCGCGCGCGGTATCCGGATCGCAGGAGAGCGGCGACGCGTTGGTCGCCGCAATGCTCGAGGCCATCATTGCCGATGTCGATATCTTTCCGGACGCATCGAACGACCGCATCGCACTCTACAAGGTCTTTGCCAAGCTCTTCACCTCGGTGGCCATTCGCGTTCCGCAGGAGCATGCCCAATCGGCATGGGAGCAGCGCGCCGCGGCCAATCTGAATGCAATCGCGCCTCGTCCCCGCCAGGCCTTTCTGCTGGTCGCCGTCGAAGGCTTCAGCGAAGACGAGGCGGCGGAGATTCTCGACGTCGACGAACAGGAATTCTCAGAACTTCTCGCTCAGGCGAGCAACGAGATCTCCCGTCAGGTGGCAACCGACGTGCTGATCATCGAGGATGAGCCGCTGATCGCCATGGATATCGAGGAAATGGTCGAAAGCCTCGGCCACCGCGTCGTCGGAACAGCGCGCACCCACGCGGAGGCGGTGGCGATGTTCGGCAAGGCGCGGCCAAAGATGGTGCTTGCCGATATTCAGCTCGCCGACGGCAGTTCGGGCATCGCGGCCGTCAATGAAATCCTGTCGTCCACCTCGGTGCCGGTGATCTTCATCACCGCCTTTCCCGAGCGGTTGCTCACCGGCGAGCGGCCGGAACCGGCTTTCCTCGTCACCAAGCCATTCAACCCGGATATGGTCAAGGCTCTTATCAGCCAGGCCCTGTTCTTTGACCGGCACGCGAAGGCCGCGGCATAAAACAGCTGGCGACCGAGTTGCGGCCGCCAGGGTGTGGGATAGCCACTCCCCTTGGACCGGATGGGGGCGTGACGCCGACTTAACACACGACAGCCAACTGCTGCCGAACCTGACGAGAACCTTTTCGCACACACCGCAGCAATTCGGGCCGTAACGATTTTCAGCATCGTCTTTTTCGGGAAATGGTGGAACAAACGGAGGCGAATCACGTTTTCACCGCAGCATTGGAAGGAGATGGATCATGCTTTACTGGGCGCTCGTATTTCTCGTCGTGGCGATCATCGCCGGTGCGCTTGGTTTCGGCGGCATCGCTGGCACTTCGGCCGGCATAGCGCAGATATTGTTCTTCATCTTTCTCGCCTTCCTGATCATATCGCTTATTGCCGGCCTGATCAGACGGGCGTGAATGCCAAGCGGCCATTCAAGCGAACACTGGAAGCCGCACCCCTCAAACGGTTTCCAGCCACCGCCGGGCAGTGTCCTCCAACGGGATGCCGCTCGGCGGACCGCTTTTTAGGGCTCGATCCGAAGCTCCTTTTGGAACCCATTTTTCCGTGAGCCGTTCAGCCCGACGTGGGTTGAGCAAATTACCGATGCGTTCCAGAGTCGGAAAAATGAAAGACCGCGGCCAGAGGGATGAGATCATCGCTCTGCATCCCGCCGAAAGCGGAATGCAGCTTGGCCGAGCCCTTCTCCACGCCTTGCACAATGCCGGGATTTCCGTTCTATACCAGGATCGCGAGATGAAGACGGTGTGGGCGCGCAACATGCGCGCACCATGGACCTCTGATGCCTCCGACAACAACGGCATCTTGCCGCCGGCGCAGGCAGAGCGTATCGGCGCCGCCAAGCACGACGTCATCGTCTCCGGCAATCCTCAACATCTCGAACTCAGCGTGCCGGCCGATGATGGCGCCCGCTGGTTTCAGGTATGGATCGACGCCGACCGCAGCGAGACCGGCGCGGTGCAGGGCGTCGTGACCACCATGGTCGAAACAACCGAGCAGAAACGCCGGGAGCAGACGCTGAAGGCGCTGCTGCGCGAGGTCAGTCACCGCTCCAAGAACCTTTTGGCCATCATCCAGAGCATCGCCACCCAGACGGGGCGTTATTCCGGCAGCATTGACGATTTCCTGACGCGTTTCCGGGGCCGATTGCAGTCGCTGGCCTCCTCGCAGGACCTAGTTACGTCATCCAACTGGCGGGGAGCGGCGCTGCGCGAGCTGGTTTCCGGTCAGGTCGGAAGGTACGGCGCGGACCCCATGCACAGCCTGCGTTTCCGCGGCGCAAATCCATATCTCAATCCCAATGCTGCCTTGCACATCGGCTTGGCCATGCATGAGCTCGCCGTCAATTCGGTCAGCTATGGCGCGCTGTCGCGCAGCGATGGTTTCGTCGAGGTGACGGCCGATCTGACGGCCGCTTCCGCTGGCGAGCCTGCGCTGTCGCTGACATGGGCCGAAGTGATCGGAGCCAACGACAATCAACGCAGCGAGAAGCGTTTTGGCAGCGTCGCACTTGAACGCGTCGTGCCCACTTCGTTGAATGGAACGGCGACACTTGAGATCACCGGGAACCGCCTCGAATACCGTCTTGTCGTTCCTCACGGCAATTTCGAGACGGATTGAACGAACGGCGGCCGCAGGAAGAAGGCTGGCTGCATCACCCCGCCTTAACGGACTGTTCACCATAAAGTCCGATCCTGTCCGAACGTGCCGATTCAGCGGACATTGATTGAGTTTGGCACAATATGAAAGGAATGGGCCTTGACGGCTGCCGACTTGAACAGACTGGAACAGGCCGCTCGCGTCTCGATGGGCGGTTTTCAGGATCCCGACGTGTCCGCAGCGCCCGCGCCTCGTGCTTTGCCCCTTCGCTTCGCCGCCTTTGCGCTTATGGCCGCGATCGTCCTGACCGCCGCGTCCCAGTTGATCTGATCGAGCTCGCCTCTGCTTGATTCCTTTGAAACCGCGGCCGAGTGCACGGCGGCGCGCCCCCGTTCGCGGTCATCGACCGGCAGGGCCAAGCCCAACATGTCGGCGCCAAATGTCTTGCCGTCGATCCTGCGCTCGAGGACGGCTATGACAGGATTATCTGGAATGTGCATCCCGACGCCACGCTCGATGCGTCCTTGGAGATTTCCGAGTTCGTGGTAGCATCGAACGGCGCACGTCCGAAAAGACTATCTTAATCAACAATGAAATCGTGCGCGCAGAGGCCGCACTTTCATGCTAGATGGCGGCTGGAGCTTGTTAAAGTGAGGACAAAGTGAGGATGACTCCATGCGGAAGATGATTATTGCCATGGTTGCCGTGGTTGCGGTCAGCGGCTGCACCACCACGGAAGAGAACGTGGGTATCGGCACTGTGGGCGGCGCGCTTATTGGTGGCGCTGTCGGCGGCGGCAAGGGCGCTTTGATCGGCGCTGGCGCTGGTGCGATTGGCGGTCTGCTGGTTCGCCGCCTGCAAAATGGCTACTGCCAATACAGAGATCGTCACGGCCGGATCTACACAGCTCGCTGCAACTAGTTTCGAGTTCCAGGCGAACAGCAAACGCGGAGGCAGACCACCTGTCTCCGCGTTTGCACTTCCAAAGCGCTGTCGCGATGCGGCTCACGAGACGGCGTTTCAAGCCGGCAGCGGAACCTTGATTTCCACGTTCAAGCCGTTTTCGTGAAAATCGCGCCTGATTGTGCCACGCAACTCGCGTGTGACGTTGAGATCGATCAGTCTGGTGCCGAAACCGCTCTTCGCCGGTGTCTCGAGCTTCCTCTGCCCGGCCTCGCGCCAGTTGAGAGCCAATGTCCGGGCTCCGCCGCGGCCTTCGAGCGACCAGTCGACCTTGAGCGCACCGACTGAATTGCCGGTTTCGCCATGCTTCAGCGCATTCGTCGCCAGTTCGTGAAAGACGAGGCCGAGTGCCTGCGTCGTCTTTTCGTCGAGAAGAACCTCCGGTCCCGACAACAGCCCTTCAGGAAGCTCGCTTCCGAACACCTGGCCAAGCTCGATGCGCAGCAGGTCGCCGAGATCGGCTTTCTGCCAGCGTGAGCGCGTCAGCATGTCCTGGGAAGCCGCCATCGCCTGCAGCCGAGCCGAAAATGATGCCGAGAACTCTTGGACGTCGGCGGTGTGCGATGCTGTCTGGCGCGCGATTGCCAGCACCCGCGTGATCGAGTTCTTGATGCGATGCTTCATCTCCTGCAGCATCAGGTCTTTTTCCAGCAGGCTCTTTTCGGTCGTTTCGTGAAGCAGCGAGACCGCCTCATAGGCCCGCTCCTGATAGCGGGCCACCAGCGCGATGGCGCCCGCAAGCAGTAGCCCGAACAATCCGAGCATCACCGGAATGGCACGCGAGGAAGGTTGCGAGAAAGCACTTGTCGGCCTGAACAGGACGACCCACGGCCGACCGGCAACGGTGATCTTGCGGGTGATCAGCAGCCTGTCGCCAAGGGCTGAAACAGGCGGCGTTTCCGACTGGAACAGCAGGTTGTCACTGTTCACAGCGCCGTCATAGATTTCGGTGTTGACCGGCAACAGAGGTGCCCGGCTGAGCGCAGCCTGGAACAGGTCCCGGGAGCGGAAGGCCGCATAGAGGAAGCCGGCAGTCGAAGATCTCGATGCGTTGACGGCGTCCGGCGCGGTTTCGACATTGAGCCGGACGAAGACGAGGAACCCGGTGAAGGTCTGCGCGGCACCCGTATCCTTGCCGAGCTGCACGAGCCCGCTGGCGTGCAGCTGGTCGTCGACCATCGCCTTTTCGATCGCCTCGCGCCGCACCGGCCCGGCGAACATATCATAACCGATGCTGGATTTATTGGACGGGTCCAGCGGCTCGAACAGCACGATGGGCGTACGCCACGGCAAGTTCGTGTCGGGATAGATCGGATGGCTTGCGCCGTGATCGTGCAGGATATCGCGCTCGACCGCCGCCTCGTTTTCAGTTTTCGCCAGGCGGAGGAAGCCGATGCCGCGCAGGCCGGCGAAATTATTGTCGATGTCGAGCGCGTTGAAGAAAGCCTTGAACTCGCCTTGCGAGATACCGCCATTGCGCGCATCGAACAATGCCCGGGTTGAGCGCAGCAGCGACAGGTCCAGGTCGATGCGGCTTTCGATCCGGTTAAGCGCGTCGTCCGCCGTCGCCTCGAATTTTATACGGGCGGCTTCCTGGGTGGCAAAATAGGCAAAACCCGCCATCGTCAGGCTGATCAGCGCGACGGCGATGAAAGCTACGGTCGGAAAGAGTTTCTTCAATTGCCGATACGTCCCGTGGACGGTTCGGCATCTTTATGGGCAACTCCCGACGCCAACACAATGGGGAGGCCAAAGCATGGTGACTGCTGGCACATTTTGGCGACTTGTGATTAGCCGGCTAATTCTCGTTCAGGCCGCGATCTTCAGGGCGCCCGGCCCTGGGATGGCGCCGGGCGGGCACT
Source organism: Mesorhizobium sp. M1399 (assembly GCF_040317735.1). Taxonomy (NCBI): domain Bacteria; kingdom Pseudomonadati; phylum Pseudomonadota; class Alphaproteobacteria; order Hyphomicrobiales; family Phyllobacteriaceae; genus Mesorhizobium; species Mesorhizobium sp. M1399. The sequence goes on along the minus strand of NZ_JAMYKZ010000025.1, from coordinate 17,839 downwards.
TGCCGAGGATGATCATGCCGAGCACCTCGTCCTGGGTGACATCGGTCGTGCGCGCCGTGCCGACAACCCGACCGTTCTTCATGACGCAGACGCGGTCGGCAAGCTCGAACACGTCATGGATGTCATGGCTGATCAGGAAGATGCCGATGCCGTCGGCCTTGAGCTGCCTGACCAGTTCGCCGACCTGTGCCGTCTCCTGCGGCCCGAGTGCCGCTGTCGGCTCGTCCATGATCAGGATGCGGGCGTTGAACAGGATGGCGCGGGCGATCGCAACCGACTGCCGCTGGCCGCCCGAAAGCTTTACCACCGGCTCCTTGAAGCGTTGGAAGCGCGGATTGAGCCTGCCCATCACCTTGCGCGCCTCAGCCTCCATGGCGACGTCGTCGAGCGTACCCCAGCCGGTCATCAGCTCACGGCCGAGAAACAGGTTGGCAGCCGCGTCGACATTATCGGCCAGCGCCAGCGTCTGGTAGATCGTCTCGATACCGTACTTCTTGGCGTCGCGGGGATTGGAGATCGAAGCCTCCTCGCCGTTGACGAAAATCTGGCCCGCATCGCGCTTGTAGGCGCCGGACAGGATTTTTATCAACGTCGATTTGCCGGCACCGTTATGGCCGAGCAAAGCCATCACCTCGCCCGGAAAAAGATCGACCGAGGCATCGTCGACGGCGCGAATGCCGCCGAAGGCGATCGAGATGTTGCGCATGTCGATCAGCGGCGTGCCCGTGGGAGCGGTCCTGTCTGCCATGCTCGTTCTCCTCACTAGACCCGTTTGCGATAGACGGTATCGAGCCACACCGCGACCACCAGCACGGCGCCGACAACGATGCTCTGCAGCGGCGAATCGATGCCGAGCAGCACCATGCCGGATTGCAGCGACTGCATCAAAAGCGCGCCGAGCATGGCGCCGAGCACCGTGCCGGAGCCGCCGGCGAGCGACGTGCCGCCGATCACGGCCGCCGCGATGACCAGCAGCTCGTCCAGGGTCCCCAGCGCATTAGTCGACGCGTTGAGGCGCGCCGATGCGATCGCCGCACTGATCGCGGCCAGCACGCCCATGATCATGAACACCTTCATGGTGACCCAGCGTGTGTTGATGCCGGCGAGTTCGGCCGCTTCCGGATTGCCGCCTATGGCAAAGACATAGCGGCCGAAACGGGTGCGTCTGGTGATGAAGGTCATGACGATGCCCGCGGCCACGGCCATCAGCACAGGTATGGCGATGCCGTGGGCGATGAACAACCCGCCCTCGGGAACGGTGATGCCGTTCTGCTGGGCATATTGGCGTACGATGCCGACCGGCCAAGGATAGGAATTGGCGATCCACACGGCGCCGAGGATGGCGGCGCAGGCTATCACGCCGAGCAAGCTTTCCGCCCAGACAGGGCGCAGCGGAAAGTTGAAGCGCTTGCGCTGCGAGCGGCCGTTGAAGAGCATGAAGGCAACGGCCGCGCAGGCGAGGACACCGACGATCCAGCTCCAGGTGGCGCCGATCGAGCCCCGTGGTCCGCCGCCCATCAGCTGGAAGGTCCTGTCCAGCGGCGCAACGGTGCGCCCGCTGGTGATCAGCCATGCCATGCCGCGCCAGACCAGCAATCCGCCGAGCGTCACGATAAAGGCAGGAACCTGGAGATAGGCGATGATGAAACCCTGAAACGCTCCGATAGCCAGGCCGAGCACCAGGCCGGCGGCCAGTGCGATGACCCACAGCCAGGGGCTGCCAAGCTGAAATCCCATGATGCGGACGAGGAATTCGGCCTGCGCCACGCCCATCACCATGCCGATCACGCCTTCCACGGAGCCGACGGAAAGATCGATGTTACGCATCACGATGACCAGCACCATGCCGGTCGCCATGATCGCCACCGACGAGGTCTGCACCGAAAGGTTCCAGAGATTGCGCGGCGTCAGGAAGAGCCCGCCCGACAGTATGTGGATCCCGACCCAGATGACCAGCAGCGCGCCGACCATGCCGAGCATGCGCGTGTCGAGTTCGGTTGCCTTGAGAAATCGGGCAACGACGCCGGCCTCCGATTCCCGCGCCCGGTCTGCCGTCGAGCTGTCGACCGGCGTGTTGGAAGTCGTGTCGGTCATGATGTTTCTCCCGCCGGGTTGCCGTCTGCCGCGGATGCCGGAAGCAGCCTAGAAGTTATCCGCCGGAAGCGGAAAAACAATTCTTTCTTGAAAAAACGCCGCGGCAAGCGGCCGCGGCGTTCGGACTTCTCGGAAACTCGGATCAGTTGCAGACCGGAACAGCGCCCGCCGCCACGCCCGCGCAGACCTCTTCTTTCTTGATCCAGCCGGCGTCGATGACGACGTTGAGGTTGTCCTTGGTGATGGCGACCGGGGTCAGGAACAGGGACTTTACGGTGTTGCCGCCGGGCGTGGTGAAATCCTTCACGCCGGCAATGTCGGTCATCTGCTTGCCGTCGGCCAATTGCGAGGCGATCTCGGCGGCGTTCTTGCCGAGCTCGCGCGCGTCCTTCCACACCGAGACCGTCTGTGTGCCGAGCGCGATGCGGTTCAGCGCGGCGTGGTCGCCGTCCTGGCCCGAGACCGGAACCGATCCAGCCAACCCTTGCGCCGTCAGTGCGGCGACGACGCCGCCGGCAGTGCCGTCGTTAGCGGCGACCACCGCATCGACCTTGTTGTCGTTCGCGGTCAGGAACTGTTCCATGTTCTTCTGGGCGTTGGCCGGCAGCCAGCCGTCGGTATAGGCCTCGCCGACATTCTTGATCTTGCCGCTGTCGATGGCGTCCTTCAGCACTTCCATCGAACCGGCAAAAAGGAAATCGGCATTCGGATCGGCGCCCGAGCCCTTGATGAAGACATAGTTGCCTTCCGGCTTCACCTTGAACACGTCGCGGGCCTGCATGCGGCCGACTTCCTTGTTGTCGAAGGTCAGGTAAAAGACGTCCTTGTTCTCGATCAGCCGGTCGTAGCCGACAACCGGAATACCTTCGTCCAGCGCCTTTTGCACGGCCGGCCCTATCGCCGAGGCGTCCTGCGCCAGGATGATCAGTGCGTTGGCGCCCTGCGAGATCAGGCTCTCGACGTCGGTGAGCTGCTTGCCCGGATTGGACTGTGCGTCGGCGGAGATATACTTGTCGCCGGCAGCCTCGATGGCCGCCTTCATTGCGGCTTCGTCGGTCTTCCAGCGCTCTTCCTGGAAGTTCGACCAGGAAACGCCGATGACCTTGTCTTTAGCCTGCGCCACCGACGCAAGCGCCAGCGTCATGGCGACACCCGCCAGAATGGCGGTCGTGAATTTCTTCATCATATCCTCCCTGCGCCGCGTACGGCGTGACCAATTGGCCCCAAAGGCCAGCTTAGAGGCGCTAATTTTTTCGAGCCTCGAAAAAATACTGGCCCGATCTCCCGCTGCTGTCAACATCGATTCTGATGGATTTTGATGTTGCTGCGACTTTTTTCGAGCTTCGGAATAAACGATGACAGCGCCACCTGCATCTGACACTATTTGCCTCATCCGACACTATTTGTCGGCATTACCGACGGCTTCCGGTTCATGAGCGGCCGCGGCAAACCGGGAGGAAAGCAAAACGATGTCGGTCGGAATCCGCCATGACGATTTGCGCCGGCGCAACCGGGCGATGGTGATCTCGGCCGTGCGCCGGGCCGGCCAGCCATCGCGTACGGAGATCGCCGCAACCACCGGCCTCAGCCATTCGACCATATCGGCGATCTCCTCCGACCTGATACGGGAAGGCATCCTCGCCGAGAGCAAGGCAAGCGAACCCGTTTCGTTGAAACGCGGTCGTCCGCAGGTCGGCCTCGCCCTCAATCCGGAAGCGGCGGCGGTGCTGACCGTGGTGTTGTCGCTGAATTTCCTGTCGGCCGCCATCATCGACTATGCGGGGCAGGTGGTCGCCGAGGAACAGCGCCGGCTGGACACGCTGACCATGCCGCGCGACGAACTGATCCGCGAATGCATGGCCATCGTCCGGCGCCGGCTGGACGATCCAGATCTTGACGTCCGCAGTGTCGCCCGCATCGCCCTGGCGATTCAGGGAATTACCGACTCCCCTGCACGCGCCATGCTGTGGTCGCCGATCACGCCCCAGACGGACATCGCCTTTGCCGACATGCTGGAAGATGAATTCGGCATCCCGGCCACGGTGGAGAACGACTGCAATATGATGGCGGTGGCTTTGCGCTGGCGCGATCCGGATCGCTATCGCGACGACTTCATCGCCATCCTGCTTTCGCACGGCATCGGCATGGGGCTGGTGTTGAAGGGCGAGCTGTTCACCGGCACGCATTCCTCGGGCGGCGAGTTTGGCCACATGATCCATCGTCCGGGCGGCGCGCTCTGCCGTTGCGGGCGGCGCGGCTGCATCGAGGCCTATGCCGGCAATTACGCCATCTGGCGCAACGCCACGCAGATGAGCGAAGACAGCCAACCGGTCGCCGACGTCAGCGACGCCGACATGCGCGCGCTGGCGGTTCGGGCGCGCGAGAAGGACGGGCCGGAACGCGAAGCCTACCGCAAGGCCGGCGAAGCGCTGGGTTTCGGTCTCGGCTCGCTGTTCGCGCTGATCGATCCGGCACCGGTCGCAATGGTCGGCGCCAGTGCCGCCGCCTTTGATCTGATCGAGCCGGCCTTGCGGAAGGCCATCGCCCAGACCGCCGGCGGCCAGCATTCGGGCTCGATCTCCTTCGATACCGAGCCGAACGAATTGCCGCTGATCCGCGAAGGCTGTGCAATGCGGGCGTTAAGCTTCGTCGACCAGCAGATTTTCGCGCCGGGCGCGCAAATGAGGCCCGGCGTCAGAAAGAACGTAGCCTGACTGGGCGGGTCAATCTTCCCTGATCGCGTAGCCGGCACCGCGGATGGTGCGGATGACATCAGGCATGCGGCCGTTGTTGACGGCTTTGCGCAGCCGCCCGACATGCACGTCGACGGTGCGTTCGTCGATATAGATCGTCTCGCCCCAGACATTATCGAGTAACTGGCTGCGCGAGAAGACGCGGCCCGGATGCCGCATCATGAATTCGAGCAACCGGAATTCGGTCGGCCCGAGCCGGATCTCGGTCTTCTTGCGATACACCCTGTGCGATTCGCGATCGAGCACGATGTCGCCGACCTTCAGCACGCTGGACAGCACTTCCGGCTTGGCGCGGCGCAGCAGCGCCTTGACCCTGGCCATGAATTCCGGTGTCGAAAACGGTTTGACCAGATAGTCGTCGGCGCCGGTCGAAAGACCGCGTACCCGGTCGCTCTCCTCGCCGCGCGCGGTCAGCATGATGATCGGCAGCCGTTCGGTTTCGGGGCGCACCCGCAACCGGCGGCAGAGCTCGATGCCGGAAACCGCTGGTATCATCCAGTCGAGCACCAGAAGATCGGGCACATTCTCCTGCAAACGGATCTCGGCTTCGTCGCCGCGTGTCACCACCTCGACCTGGTAGCCTTCGGATTCGAGATTGTAGCGGAGCAGCACACCCAACGGCTCCTCGTCCTCCACCACCATTATGCGTGGTGCGATCATCGGCTGGGCACCCCCATCATGTCGCCGGTGCGGACATTGTCGTTTCGTCTTGCTTCGGACGATTGACCGGCAATTGCTCGCCGGTCAGCACATAATACGCATTTTCGGCGATGTTGGTGACATGGTCGCCGATCCGCTCCAGATTCTTGGCGCAGAACAGCAGATGCGTGCAAGCGGTGATGTTGCGCGGGTCTTCCATCATGTAGGTCAACAGTTCGCGGAACACCGACGTATATTTGACGTCGATGCGCTCGTCGGCGGCGCGTAGCTTGGCCAACGCGGCCGCATCGCCTGCAGCATACTCCTCGATGACGCCCTGCACCTGGATGAGCACCAGCTGCGCCATCGCATCGATGGAATGCGATAGGTCGCGCGGTGTGACGCTAAGGCCGACCGCACTCACACGCTTGGCGATATTCTTGGCAAGGTCGCCGATGCGTTCGAGATCGCCGGCCATGCGGATCGCCCCGACGACATGGCGCAGATCGTGGGCCATCGGCTGGCGCTTGGCGATCAGGGTGATGGCGCGGTCGTCCAGTTCGCGTTGACGCGCATCCATGATGGCATCGTCGGAAACGACGCGTTGCGCCAGCACGTTGTCAGAATTCAACAGGGCCTTGGTCGCCCCGCCGACCATCGAACCGGCGAGGTCGGCCATGTCGCGGATCAGCTTGCTGATCTGCTCGAGATCCTCGTCGAAAGAAGCGACTGTGTGTTCGCCCATGGTCCTGTCCTCATATGCGTGATCGGAACGGCTCAGCCGAAGCGGCCGGTGATGTAATCCTGCGTGCGCTTCTCGCGGGGCGACGTGAAGATCTTCTCGGTCCGGTCGAACTCTACCAGTTCACCCAGATACATGAAGGCGGTCTGGCGCGATACGCGCGCCGCCTGCTGCATGTTGTGGGTGACGATGACGATCGTGTAGTCGGCTTGCAATTCGTCGATCAGTTCCTCGATCTTGGCGGTCGACAGCGGGTCGAGTGCCGAAGCCGGCTCGTCGAGCAGAATGACTTCCGGCTTCACCGCCACGGTGCGGGCAATACAAAGCCGCTGCTGCTGGCCGCCTGACAGGCTCAAGCCGCTGGCGTTGAGCTTGTCCTTGACCTCGCCCCACAGCGCGGCCCGCTTCAACGCTTGTTCGACGCGGCCGTCCATTTCGGACTTGCCCAGATTCTCATAAAGCCTGACGCCGAAGGCGATGTTCTCGTAGATCGACATCGGGAACGGCGTCGGCTTCTGGAACACCATGCCGATCTTGGTCCTCAGGAGATTGAGGTCCTGCGAGCGGTCGAGAATGTTCTTGCCGTCGAGCAGCACCTGGCCCTCGGCTGTCTGCTTCGGGTAGAGTTCGTAGATGCGGTTGAACACACGCAGCAGCGTCGATTTCCCGCAGCCCGAAGGGCCGATGAAGGCAGTGACGCTGCGCTCGGGCAGCGACAAGGTGATGTCCTTCAACGCCTTGCTCTGGCCGTAGTAGAAGTTGAGGTTCTTGACCTCGATCTTCGTCTTCTCGGCGACCGTCTCGGTCATCGTCATGTCCGCGGACAACATCTGTGTCATCTGTCCTCTCTGCGTCCGGTAAGGCTGCGGGCGAGGATGCTCAAGCCCAGAACCGTCAGGGTGATTATGAGTGCGCCGCTCCACGCCAGTTGCTGCCATTCCTCGTAAGGGCTGAGAGCGAACTGGAAGATGGTCACCGGCAGGCTGGCCATCGGCGCGTTGATATTGCTGCTCCAGAACTGGTTGTTGAGCGCGGTGAAGAGCAGCGGCGCCGTCTCGCCGGAAATGCGTGCTATCGCCAGCAATATGCCGGTGACGATGCCGGACAATGCGGCGCGGTAGGCGACCGAACGGATCACCACCCAGCGCGGCGCGCCGATCGCGGCGCCGGCTTCACGCAACGCGTTCGGCACCAGGTTGAGCATGTCTTCAGTGGTGCGCACGACCACCGGAATGACCAGGATGGCAAGCGCAACGGCGCCGGCTATGGCCGAGAAATGCCCCATTGGCCGCACCATCAACTCATAGACGAACAAGCCGATGATGATCGACGGCGCCGACAACAGGATGTCGTTGATGAAGCGCACGACGGTGGTGATGCGCGAGAAACGCCCATATTCGGCCATGTAGGTTCCCGCCAGCACGCCGATCGGCGTGCCGACGACAACGGCGATGATCGTCATCAGCAGGCTGCCCGCGATTGCATTGAGCAGGCCGCCGGCCTCGCCTGGCGGTGGCGTCATCTCGGTGAAGACCGCGAACGAAAGCCCGGCTGTGCCCTTATAGACCAGTGCACCGAGAATGAGCGCCAGCCAGGCAAGCCCGATGCCGGCGGCGACGACGCAAAGCGCCATCATCACCGAATTTCTGGCTTTGCGGCGGCTGTGGAGCGATGAGGATGTCGACATCGGTCAGGCTCCCGTACGGGCGTCGATCCGCATCAGCATATAGCGGGCGGCGGCAAGGATCAGGAAAGTGATGACGAACAGGATCAGGCCGAGCGAAACCAGGGAAGAGGTGTAGAGATCGCCGTCGGCCTCGGTGAATTCATTGGCGATGGTCGCCGAGATGGTCGTGCCCGGCGCGAACAGGGAGGCGCTGATGCGGTGGGCGTTGCCGATGACGAAGGTCACCGCCATGGTTTCGCCGAGCGCGCGGCCGAGGCCAAGCATGACGCCGCCCATGATACCGATGCGGGTATAGGGAATGACCACGCGCCGGGTCACTTCCCAGGTCGTGCAACCGATGCCGTAGGCCGATTCCTTCAGCACCGCCGGCACCGTATCGAAGACGTCCTTGGTGATCGAGGTGATGAAGGGCAGCACCATGATGGCGAGGATCAGCGCCGAGGTCAGAAGGCCGATGCCGTAAGGAGGGCCGGCGAAAAGGCTGGATAGTCCCGGCACGCCGTGGAAGATGTTGATGATGAAGGGCTGTATCGTCGTCTGCAGGAACGGCGCGAACACGAACAGGCCCCAGATGCCGTAGATGATCGAGGGAATGCCGGCCAACAGCTCGACCGCTATGCCGATCGGGCGCCTGAGCGGGCGCGGGCAGAGTTCGGTGAGAAACACGGCAATGCCGATGCCGATCGGAACCGCGATCAGGATGGCGATGGCCGCCGTGACCAGCGTGCCGTAGATCGGCGCCAGCGCGCCAAATTTTTCCGTTACCGGATTCCAGCTTTCAGTCGTCAGGAAAGAGAACCCGAAGGACGACAGGGCCTGCCATGAGCCGGCAAACAGCGAGATTGCGACACCACCGAGGATGACCAGCACAAGAATTGCGGAAGCGCGGGTGAGTCCGCGGAATATGGCGTCTGTGAGCGCGAAGCGCCGCACCGTAGCTTCCCTGGCCCGGGCTGCAGATGATAGCATGGCATCGGAAGCGATGGTCATTGGGTCCTCGCGATTGAAGGCAACAGGGAGGGCGCCGTCGACGCCCTCCCTGGAGGAGATTACATAGCCGAGTAGAGCGGCTTGCCGTCGCTGCCGACGACTTCCTTGGCCCACATGGCCTTGACGCTCTCGACCACCTTGTCGGGCATCGGAACGTAGTCCAGCTCGCCGGCCATCTCGTCGCCCTTGTCGTATGCCCAGGCGAAGAATTTGAGCGCTTCGCCGGTGGTCGCCGCGTCGTCCGGCTTCTTGTACAGGAGGATCCACGTCGCCGCCGTCATTGGCCAGGACTCGGCGCCCGGCTCGTTGGCGAGGATGACGCCATAGCCCGGCTGCGAGCTCCAGTCGGCATTGGCCGCTGCCGCCGAGAATGCCGCCGCGGTGGGTTCGACCTTCTTGCCGTCCTTGTTGATCATATCGGTGTGGGTGAGCTTGTTCTGCTTGGCATAGGCGTATTCGACATAGCCGATCGCGCCGCCGGTCTGGGAGACGTTGTTGGCAACGCCCTCATTGCCCTTGGCGCCGATGCCCACGGGCCATTCCACGGCCTTGTCGACGCCGACCTTTTCTTTCCAGTCCGCGCTGACGTCGCCGAGGTAGTATGTGAAGTTGAACGTCGTGCCCGACCCATCGGAACGGTGAACGACCGCGATCGCCTGCGAAGGCAGCTTGACGTCGGGATTGAGCTTCTTGATCGCCTCGTCATCCCAGCTCGTGATCTTGCCGAGGAAGATGTCGGCCAGCGTCGGGCCGTCGAGAACCAACTCGCCCGGCTTGATGCCTTCGAGGTTGACGACGGGAACGATGCCGCCCATCACCATCGGGAACTGAGCCAATCCGGACGATTCAAGCTCTTCGCCTTTCAGCGGCGCATCAGAAGCGCCGAAGGTAACGGTCTTGGCTTTGATCTGCTTGATGCCGCCGCCGGAACCGATCGACTGATAGTTAAGCCCAATGCCGGTGTCTTTCTTGTAAGTGTCGGCCCACTTCGCATAGATCGGGTAGGGGAAGGTGGCGCCGGCGCCGGAGATGTCCGCGGCGAGCGCGGCGGACAGGGTGAGGGTAGTCGTCGCCGCAGCCATTGCAATCGCAACGGCCGCCGAGCGGATGAAATGTCTCATGTGGCCTGCTCCTGTTCGGAATATGGTCTCTCGGCGCCATTCCTCCGGCGCCCGCTGAGGCCAATAGCCCCCGATTATTACAGTCGCATGACAGTTTCATGTCGCTCCGGTAACGTCGTCCAGCCGGGTTAAGAAGGAACGGCCGCGGGCTTTGTCGGCATGGGCCGCGGTTTGCCGCTGGAATCAGCAGCTTGCGTGAATTCCGGCCGGCTTTGTCCGCTCGACGATAGCAGCCACTGACCTTGAGAAGAAAAAAGCCGGACGGGAGCGCGTTGCATGCAGCCAGAACGTGTCATGGCCGCGCCATCGCCGAAACAGGTCCGTTGGGGTAAATCTGACCCTGTTTCTTGCCGGCGGTCGCTGCTCCCGCCCGTAACTGGAGGAGCGGAACTTCGAATATCCCATTGTCGCGACTGAGCGCGCCATTGGGTATGGTGCGATCGCACCATGGCCTTACGCTGGAAGCGGTGACGAATCGCAAGGTTTTAATTCGCCTCGCGCTGGACCTCCATCCGCGCCCGACCCGGCGATCGATCTTTCGAGCGGGGCCTTCGACTGGAAGTGCGGCGATTTCTACTTCACCTTACCTACTCCCTCTGCACTATTCCGCCGGTTGTCGGTTGGGCCGAAGCAGCGTTATAAGCTTGCAGGGGTGTTGCTGATGTTTCGACGGATTCTGCCTGTCTTCCTGTGCCTGGCGCTGCTTCTGGGAACCGGCTGCGCGCGCAGCTATGACGGCACCGTGATCATTCCCAAGCCGCTCGATGTTCGCCGTTTCTGGGACCGGCCTTCTCCGCAGGCGCAAGCCGAACAGTCGCAGCTGGAGACCGATGTCTTTCCTGTGGCGCCTCAAACGCCGAAAAGGCCGGCGGTGCGCAGGAGCGCAGCTTCCGTTGCAGCGCCACGAAGGAAGGTCGTCGCCAACCCGCCCATGCTGTCATCGGAGCCGGCGAAGCCGCTCACCTGCAGGAATGTCAGCCTGCCCGGCAAACGGGCCCGCATGGTCTGCGAATAACCAACCGGCCGTCGGTCGATACGTGCGGCTGTAGGCCTTGAAGCGGCTATCCGGCCAGCCGTTCGCCGTCTCGGGACATCGCCTGCCCTGGTCAGTCCGCCGGGAAAAAGGCCGGCCCGACCACTCTCACCGGCCGCGCGCCGATCGCTCTTTCGACCGACTGATGCTGGGCAGCCCCTGGCACCTCGGCAACCGGCGTTTTTGCCCCTGCGAGAGCGGTACCGGCGGTTTCGATCCCGGATTCAGGAATTTCCGCGACGCTGCCAAAATCCGGCTTTGCCGTCGGCAACGGAATGATGGCGTTGCTCATGTTGGCCGGTGTCACGGTTCGTGCCCTGAGTTCGGCGACGCGCTGGTAATAGCGCTTGACGTCGCAGGCCTTGAAGTTCGCGTCGTCGCGGTACCTGAAGGCGGTCGCAAGCTCCACATAGGGCTTTTGCGTCTCGAGCGCGATCATCTCTTCGGTCTCGCGGGTGGCATCGCTCAGCGTATAGAGTTCGACGCCGGCATCGTCGCAGATATAGCGGCACTGATCGACCGTTTCCTTCAGATCGTCGTTCTTGGCGAACTGCGATTTTGGCGCGGGGAAGAAATATCCGTCCGACAAGCGAACGCAAAACAGCATCCGATTGCCACCCATTGTTGCGCCTGCGGACTGGGTTTTGGGTGCTGTGCGCTGCTGCGCCGGCGGCTGGTCTTGCTGCGCCTGCTGCTTCTTGGCAGCGGGGGCGGCGCAGCCCAGCGCGACGAACCTGGCCTTCAGGCCGGAGGTGTCCCTGCCCGAATTCGACAGTCTGGCGATCTGCCGTTGCACCTCCGCCTTGCTGCTTACGAGGTCGGCGCAGGGGTTGAAGAAGAACCCGGCCGTTTTCGCCGTGCATCGGCGCTGTCTCTCCAGCCTTTGAATCGCGGCGAGTTGCCGGCGTAGTTGGGCAAGCTCGGGGCTGGTCCCGGCGCCACGCCCCGCCGAAAGCAATTGGCTCCTGATCGCGCCGCAGCTATCCGCATAGGAGGAGGACGTGCCGAGCGCAACGGCTATTGCCGACACCAGCATCAGAATCGTGAGAAGCCAGAAGCGTGTCATTGGAGCGACCATTGTCCTTGTTGCGCCGAGAACAGGATTTCTTTGTCGACTATGGATAAGTACTGGCTAAATCAGTTTTACCTAATTGAAGTAGACCGCCCCGCCACCAGAGACTTTAGTTCTAGTGTATTATATCCACTGGCGTAAATTCAATATTACATTTTTATTTCAAGATTGAGACGAACCGGCAGCAACGCCGGCGAACTCGCGCCACGGCGAAGTTTGAAGCACCCGGCCGGTTCCGCACCGCGATCAATCCGGCGTTACCGGCCGGCCGTTGCTGAAACCTTAGCCCCAAGTTCGGCGTTGAGCGGCCAAAGGAGGAGACCGCAAATGTCGATTCATTTCACTGTCGCGGGCCTGACCAGGAATCTGTTCCATTCACTTGGGCTGGACCATGAACGCACACCGAGGCCGCTCGACCACGAGCAGAGGCTTTTGCTGGAGTGCTATCTCGCCGGCCAGATTCCGGAATCGGCCTGGAGCGACTATGTCTTCGAAATGCCGGAACTGGCGCGACATGTCGAGGCCAGACGAAGCCGCCACTAAAGCGCATCGCGGTCGACCGGGCCTCATGCGACGCGCTTAGGTTCTTGTTTTATGCATGTCGTTGTCGCAAAACCGCTGCACACTTTTGCTCGACATGCGCTAGATCCCGAAAAGTAGAATCCGGTTGTCGGAAAAGATCAAGGCGAAGCCTGCACCCGCGTTGCAGGCTGTTTTTGTTTGGGCGAGTTGAATTGCAGAGTGAACACCTTGCCCGGGATGCCTTCAGCCAGCGCCGGTGAAAGGCTCAACGGCAGGCAGTGGTCCACGGCCGCAATCGCCGCATCGACAAAAGCTTGCCGCGCCTTCTCGTCGCCGGCCACGCGGATGGCAGTCGGCTTGGGCCGGCCGATCAGCGTGCCATTGCGCCTGAAGCTGAAGCTCAGGGTGACGGTGGAGTTCCCGGCATTCGCTGGCGGGGTCCAGCACGCCTGGATGGCAGCCCCGACCTCGGGCATGGAGTTGAGCGTTGCTGCATTCGATTGACCGGCTGTGCCCGCCAGCATGGCGCCTGCAATCACCACCATTCCAGCAATGCTTTTCATGACAGGGCCTCTGTCCTTGAACCGCCCTCGAGGACGTGACTAACTTCGATGGTAGGGCCGACATCGGCGATGACAAGGTGCCAGCAACGCGCTTCATCAGCCATGCAGGCGTCGTGAAGCGCCGTCGGCCGCAACTTCGGCAGGGCTGCAACAAGCAAAAGGCCGGCGAGCAGCCGACCTTTGCTTTCCATCCGCGCCAGTACATCCGTGGTCGCGGGCTGGAGGTGGATACAGTAGAAAGGGTTTCGGTTAACGAAACCTTAAGCTCCCCACATCGTGCAAACAGGGGAGAGTAAAAAAGAATTACCCCAGATCGTTACCGGCTCCTGCAGAACGTACGGACGATCGCCGGCCTGCACGTGCCTCAGGCGTTGGCCTGCGACCGCACATAGGCGATATAGCCGCGCACATCGCCGGCCGGCTCGGCATAGGCCTTGCCGAGCTTCTTCTCGATCGCCGTCATATAGTCTTTTGCCCATTGGGGCAGCGCATAGTCGATGACGGCGAGGAACTCGAGCGTCGCCGCCAGACGGATGTCGGCGATCGACGGGTTCTTGCCGCCGATGAACGGCTTGCCGTTCCTGAAGAAGCTGTGAAACACCTCCAGCGGCTCGGCTATCGCTTCTATAGCGGCCTTTTGGGCTTCCGACTTCTTGTCGGGATGAGCGTCGCTGTGGCCGACCTCGCCGGCATATTGCGGGAAATTCAGTGCAGGATAGGTGGCGCGCGCCACATAGGGGTAGAGCGTCCCGATCAGGTAGAACATGGCGCTGTCGATCATTGCCCGCTTGGCCGGCGCCTTGGGATATAGTTTCTCCAGCCCGTGCTTGTTGGCGAGGTACTGCATGATGGCGCAGCTTTCCCACAAGACACCTCTCGGCAGGCCCTTGTCCTCGATCATCGGCGTCAAATGGGCCGGGTTTCGCGCCATGTATTCAGGCGAGCGCGTGTGGCCCCATACGTCGGTCTCGGAATGGTCGAGCCCGGCCGCGCGCGCAAACACCCGTACGCTCATATTGTTGACGCTCGGCTTCAGCATGCTGAGCATCAGCGCGGGTTTTTTCGCTGATTTCGCTACGGCCTTCCGCGCGGACTTCGCGGATGCCTTGGCTGCAGGTTTTGCGGCGGCTTTCGTTGCCGACTTGGCGGACGCTTTCGACGCCTTGGCTGCAGGCTTTGTCGCGGCCTTGGCAACTGGTTTCGGAGCGGCCTTGGCGGCCGGCTTCTTCGCACTCTTCGTTGTCGTCTTTGCCATTGTGTCCTCCCTTTGTTTGGCCTGTCGTCAGTATGGATCTTTCGGAGCGCGGTCTTCCGACAAGGTCGCGCGGGAGCGCTCGACAAGCGCCTGGATCGCGTCGGCGAGATGCACCTCGGCTATTGCGTAGTCGCCGCGCGCGACGCGGATCTTGTGCGCCTGCATCAACACGTCGGCATGGGTGAAGCCCGCCGGCGGCTCGAAACGGTAGGAGGCGAGCTCGATCAGCAGGCCGAGCGGATCCTCGAAGTAGATCGAGTCCATGAAGCCGCGATCCTTGACGCCGCTGTGCTTGATGGCGCGCTCGTCGAGCCGGCCGACCGCCTGCAAAAAGGTGACGCGCGACACCGCGAAAGCGATGTGATGGACGCAGCCCGTATCGGTTGGCGTGCGCCGCTTGACCGGCGTGCGGCTCTCGTCGGTGAAGACGGTGATCAGCCGGCCGTCGCCCGGATCGAAATAAAGATGGCTTTCGCTGGCTTTGTCGAGGTTGGGCTGCTCGAAGATGAAAGGCATGCCGAGCACGCCTTCCCAGAAATCGATGGAGCTCTGGCGATCGGCGCCGACCAGCGTGATGTGATGGACGCCTTGTGATTGCAGCTTCTGCATCTGACTCCTCCCGGCCACGCCGTCTTGCCGCCGAACGGAAGTTCGGATGCCCAGTCGCGCTTGGATCAGCGCCCGGCATGTGACCGCGCCCGGCCTCGCTCGCCTGCGCTCCGCATTCCGCATCCTGCAGGAGTGCGGCCGGAGCTTTGATGAACGGATGCTAATTCAATCCGAGGCGTTGCGCCAGAAGCGCTGAGTTTCAAGAACTCCACGCAGGCGCCAAGAGCGGCACCGGGATCGCGGACGCCTTCGCCGAGCTCGCCGAAACGATCCGTCGCCGGCAGCTGTAATGGTGCGGCAGCCCGCAGGTCGCTGGGTTTCCCGAGCGGCCGGTTTGGCGACGGCAGGTCAAAGGGGCCTCGTTGACGCATGCCGCGCCTGGTTCGGATTACGGGCATCCGCGGCCCTTAGATGAAAATCACATATTCTTCATCGGCACGTCGGGATCGACATGTCCCCCATCGGCAGTGATCTTCAGCCGTGAGAGGTAGTGCTCCCATCCCCTTCGGTGGCTGTCACGCTCCTTTGCGTTCGGCAGTCCGCTGTGCGTGAAGCGGATCAGTGTCCCCGCATCCCTCGCGATCAGGTCGATCTCGACATGGCTGGAGCCGGGCGGCACGGTCTCGTTGTCTTCCCAGCCAAAACTGTAGGCAAGACGGTGGACCGGGATCACCTCGGTGAACTCACCGCGGGCCATATGGCGACCACCGACATTGACGAGGAACAGACCGCCCGGCGATGCATCCAAATTCGCTTCGGTCCCGATCCATCGCACGATCTGGTCCGGATCCGTCAAAAGCGCGAACACGGTCGCTTGTGGCGCGGCGACCTCAATCTCTGTGTAAACCGATTCCGCCATCGCTCACTCCAGGTCACATCCGCATCGAATACCGTGCATGATTGAAGCGAATGTGGGGAGTTGCAAGAAGATGTTCGAGGCGTAAGCATAAGCCTGTGCCGAGTGACCTTCTGCCGATGCTTCTCGCAAACTCGCTTTCATTCCTTCTGGACGACGCCGCGCATATTGGCGACGGTGGGCGACTTCTATTGCAGCTCTCAACGCATTTGATGGAAGACGGCCTGCCGATCATCGCCGGCGCGCTGGCGCAGGATGCTCCCGACCCGATCATTTCACGCCGCATCTGGCTCTGGCGAGCGCCTGGGAATGAAGTGGTCGAGGCTTTGGGCATAGGCGCCGACCGCCAGAATGCCGATCCCCGGCTCGTGCTGCGGGAGTGGCTTGGCACGACGCGGGCGATGGTGTTCGACGAGCGAGCGGGCGGTGTCGCACCGACTTTGGTGTGGGCGTTCGATCATACTCCGGATGAGGCGCAGTCAGAGCTGCTGCGGCAAATCTCCCGGTTTGCTGCGGCTCCGATGACCGCACTCGCAGAACGGTCCGCGAAACGCGCATTGCTCGAAGCATATTTGGGAAAGCGCAGTGCAGCACATGTGCTCAACGGTCATTCTCGTCGAGTAAAGGGAGAGACGATACGGGCTGCGCTTCTGTGCGCGGACCTTCGAGGTTTCACCGATCTATCCGAGGTTCATGATGCAGACGAGATCGTATTGGTACTTGATGCCTGGTTCGATTGCGTCGCGGGCGCGGTGCACGCATTTGGTGGTGAGGTTCTCAAGTTTATAGGTGATGGCGTCCTCGCGATTTTCCCGATTGGCGAGCGCGATGCAAATGCCGCATGTGACGCTGCGGTACGCGCCGTGAAGGCCACGCGCGCCGGGATAGATCATCTCAACCAAACTCGGCGCCGCAATGGCGGCCCTGAGCTCGGATATGGCATTGGCCTGCATGTCGGCGAGATACTCTGGGGGAACATCGGCACTGCCGGCAGGTTGGACTTCACCGCGATCGGCAAGGCTGTAAATCTTGTCAGCCGCATCGAAGGGCTGTGCAAGCCGTTGGGACGGACGGTGCTCGCGTCGACAGTGTTCGAGGCAGAAACTACCGAGCCGATGATCGCCATGGGCAGTCATCCGCTCGGAGGAATAGCAGGCGCGCAAACACTTTTCGGCTTGCCGGAATAGATCGAATGGTTGAGCCCGCCGTGGATGTGTCGTTCGCAGCATATCTTGGTATCGTGCGAAGCCATGACTGAGAGAAATTCGAACGGCAAAGAAGCTACGATACTGCAACTGGAGTATGGCGCGTTTAGAGCCCAGCCATGCCGTCGGCATGCTTGCCGATCGCGTCGCCGGGGCCGTGGATAGTGCGCTGAGTCAAATCAGCCGGACAGCTTCAAACGGACGGAAGCCCGAATCCTCGCCAATCAGGCATCGGACATGCGGCGGGCAGCGTCACGGAACGGATAGTCGACACGGACGACGCCATCTTGTTTCCTGAGGACCCAATACTCACATATGTCGCCCCCGTTTCGGGGCCGGGATACTTGAGCTATATTTCAGGGAAGGAGAACAACATGGGTGGCGTTAAGGTGGCAATGAGGCGCTTCCCCGCTGCCGCTATCGCTGGCCCCGAGCCGTGCCATCGGATGAAAGCTGCATCCTTGCCGGTAATGTCCTTCACCGATTTCAACAGGGTTCATGGACCGCTCGAAGCGCCCGATAATGGTCGCAGGTAGGCGATAGCAGCGGCCGGACAATGCTCTTGTGAAGCTGAGGCCGTAGCGTTGGTTTCCCGCTAAACAACGCTACCAGACATTTAAGCACGACCGCGTAGGATCGATGGTCTTGTGAATTTTTGGATTCGGCAACGCGACAGCTACTCCCAGAGGGATATTCCC
>NZ_JAMYKZ010000024.1:0-69092 GCF_040317735.1 Mesorhizobium sp. M1399 | reverse complement strand
AGCGGTTGACGCGGCGGCATGCTTTCGATTCAAGAATCTGATGAATCGACCCGGCGAACCGACTGTTGAAGCGTTGATGGCGCGTATTGCTGCGCTGCAGGCGGAGAACCGTCAACTCACCGAACGCGTCGTCAAACTCGAGGAAGAGCTGGCGCTTGCACGACTGCATCGTTTTGCGCCGAAGAGTGAAAAGCACATTGACCGCCTCTTCAATGAAGCCGAACAGGCCGCGGATGAGGACGCCGCCGACAACGAAGATGGCGGCGTCGTTGTCCTGCCGGACACGGGCTTGCCGGCGAGCGAAGGGGCGACGGGAAAGAAGCGCGGCCGCAAGGCCTTGCCGGAAAACCTGCCGCGCGAGCGCGTCGAGTATGACCTTCCCGACGATCAGAAGGCTTGTCCTTGCTGCCGTCACCCGATGCATCGCATGGGCGAGGCCGTTACCGAGCAACTTCATATCGAGGTGAAGGCGAAGGTCCTGCAGAATGTGCGGTTCAAATATGCTTGCCGTCATTGCGACCGTACCGGCATCAACACGCCGGTCGTGACCGCGCCGATGCCCGCGCAACCCTTGCCGGGCAGCATCGCCACGGCTTCGACGCTGGCCTTCGCGCTCGTTCACAAATACGTCGACGGCACACCGCTCTACCGCCTGGCACAGGCCTTCGAGCGCGCGGGCGTTCCTGTCAGCCGTGGCGCTCTGGGTCACTGGGTGATCGGCTCGAGCGAAAAGCATCTCGCCCGCATCTATGACGTGCTGAAGCTGCGGCTCAGATCGCAGCCCCTCATCCATGGCGACGAGACCACGGTCCAGGTGCTGAAGGAAATGGACAGAGAGGCCACCAGCACCTCGTACATGTGGGCATACCGGAGCGGCCACGACAGTGACGAGCCGATCGTGCTGCTCGATTATCAGCCGGGTCGCGGCCAGATACACCCGCAGACCTTCTTGGGCGATTACCGCGGCATCGTGATGAGTGACGGCTATTCCGCCTGGCGCACGCTGGAAGGGGCAACGCATCTTGGCTGCATGGCTCATTCGAGGCGGCGCTTCGTCGATGCCCTAAAGGCGAGGAAGAAGGGTGGCGGGCCGCCGGAACAGGCACTCCGGTTCTTCGAACAGCTCTATCGGGTTGAAAGGCAGGCGCGGAACGAAATCCCCGATGACGGCGAAACGCGAGATCACTGCATTCGCCGCTTCCGCCAGCAACATAGTGTCCCGATCCTCCAGGCTCTCAAGGCATGGCTCGACGACTTCGCTCCAAAAGTCTTGCCGGACAGCAAGCTCGGCGACGCCGTCTCCTACACCCTGAACCAATGGGGATATCTGACTCGTTACACCGAGGACGGCAGCATGCCGATCGACAACAATCTTCTCGAGCGTGACATCAGAATCTTTGCCACTGGCCGGAAGAGTTGGCTGTTCAGCGATACCGTCGACGGAGCCAGGGCCAGCGCCGTCATCTACAGCCTGATGTTGACCTGCCGCGCCTGTGGCGTCGAGCCGTTAGCGTGGCTGCGCCACGTCCTCACCGAATTGCCTCAACGCAACGAGGACGCTGATATCTACGATCTGCTGCCCTTCAACTTCGCCAAAGCAACAGCAGTCTGATCAGACCAGATACCGTTCCCAATTCGAAGGCCATCCGTCGAAAGCGCCGGCGTCAACGTGCAGCGAAAATAGCGCTTACGATGAGACCCCATTGATTGTAGTTGAATGCATCCACTTGGAGCCGCACCGACTGGCCCTCCCGCACGAAGCCGATGTCTTTGGGGGAGACGTAGATTTCCGCCACCAGTTCGTCGTCCGGCGAAACCCAAGCAACGGTTTGCCCGGCCTGGATGTAGCTGCCGGGGGCCAGGCCGGTGAATTGCTCAAGTGCGCCTGACACGGGGGCCCGAATGTGGGTGAGATCCCGTTCCTTCTCGAGCTGATGCACGGTGGCCGTGAGTTCCTTGAGGCGCAGGTTAAGGTCGAAGAGCTGCTGGTGCCATTCGGCGGATTTGCGCCGGGCAAGGATCTCCCCCTGAACGTCAATGGTCTGGAGGGCGAAAGCCTTCTCGTCAACGGCCTTTGCGGGCGTTGCGCCAGCGGAGAGCAGTCGATTAGCGCGGTCGAGTTCTGCGGCGGCATTACTCCTGGCATATTGGTTCTCCCGCAGCAGGTTGAGAAAATGCGCCCGCTCCGCCTTGGCGGACTCGGTCAGGAGGATCGGGTCCTTGGCCTTCGTGCCGGAGGAGATCAGGGTTCCTAGGTCATGGGCAAGATCACTCTTAGCGCGATTATCGCCTTTATACGCCCTGAGCTTTTCCTCAACCACCTCATCATCGAGGGCGAGAATCTCCTGCTCCTGGGCAACCAGATCGTTCTCAACGGCAAGGATACGGGAGATGCGTCCGGAGACGGGTGCGACCAGGGGCGTCTTCTCGACGGTGGGGCGAATGATACCGGCACTTTGGACCGAGACCGCTATGGTGATGAGTGGCAGCGACACCAACGTCGCAACCACAGAGAGCAAAATCAGCCGATAGATGATCAAAGATCGTCCTGATCGTCGGGAGAGAATGCTCTCTGCAGTGTAGCTGGCAATTTCAGGAGAAAGGGTATTTAGCTTGCACACTAATGTTCTAACCGTGTGTCTTCCAATCCAGTATAGTCGCAGCCACAACGCCTATTAATCCCGCCACCGCGAAAGCTATCGCCGCAAAAAAAGCCCACCCGCCCGAAATTGTGGATGCTTCTTCCGGAGCCAATTCAGTCACACCATAGTCTGACAGATCGACCTTCATTGCTGTCTCCTTTCCTAGAGATCAAATAAGATGAGTCTGCCATTTAGCGGCTTTTGCCGCCGTACAACCAACATCAAGAGTCGTGCCAACCGCACAGGAAGCGACCCAGAGAACTGTTCTGGATGTTATTCAATGGCTTCACTGATAGCGCGGCGGCACGCCAGCCAGACGTCACCGTGTCGCGGATTCGACAAACCCGACACTGGTAGGGGCCAGTGCGGGTAGGTCGGATACTTAGGGATAGAATCGAATATAGGTCTCCTGAGGGAGCTCTGCCTGCATGGAGGATATATTTCGGCCAAGCATTCTGCCGAGAGAACCGGCCTGTCAGGAACAGCATCTGGAACGCGCTGAGCAGCTTGCGGCAGTGTGGTCTTGTGGAAGCGCCCGATTGTTACCGCGGAGATTTCGCTTTGAGGTCGCGGCTGATCTCCTTGCCAAAGAAGGAGGACAGCTCGGCACGTGTGATCGGCTGGAAGTAGGCAATGCACATCAGCACCATCACCTCCGACTGCGTCAGGTCTACGCCACGCCCGCTCCCGCCGGTGGCCGTGCCAAATGCACTGCGTATCGCATCGGCATAGGCCGGCCGCGTCAGGTGTTTCCAGCCGCCAGCGACCGCGACCAGGTCGTAAGGGCGGCCGCGCAGTTCTTCGCGGATGTCGTCGATGAGAAGATCGATGCTGCAGCTCTGTCCGACGATGCGGGCCAGCGTTTCGCGCGTCACCGGCTCGCTGGCCGCAAAAATCGTTGCCTCGACGGGATGCATCCATTCCCGCCAGCGGCCCTCCGGCGGAAGGTGATCCAGCTCCCGATCAAACAGCTGGTCAGCTGATCGCCGTTCGCCCGATCGATGTTCATCTGACCGGCTCCCCCCTCGCCTGCTCGCTCCCTCCGCCATGATCGTCACAGCCCGTAAATGCGGAAGGTGGGACGGCCGGAAAGCTCGCGCACGGCCCCGAGCTCGACCAGACGGTCGAACAGGCGGCGCAGTCCACGGTCACTCATGCCGGCGATCTTTTCAGAGGCAACGATCGCATCGTCGGACAGGAGCTTGTTGACAACAGCGTCCGCCGCCTTAGCCCGGAGTTTTGGCGCAACGGCAAGCAGCCGGTCTGCGCGGCGCTCGAGCTCGGCGGAAAGATCAATGGCGCGCAGCGCGGCGCGCGCCTGCGCGGCAAGCAGACCTTTGGCACGCTCAGGATTTGTCTCAGTGCCTGTCGCCAAAGTGCTGGCTGCCGATCGACGCGGGCGGGCGCTTGTCCCCAAGGCTGCCTCGGCGCCCAGCAGCGGCACCGCGTGGGCCCAACCCAGTCGTTGCGCCAGCAGGGCGTCCGCGAGCCAACATCCGAAGGCTCGTGCGAAGCCATACCTTTCGGCGGCCGTGAACGCGCCAGTCAGCATGCCGACCATTCCGATGCTCGCGGAAAGCTGTCGAAGATCATCTGCCAGCTCGCCAACTGCGTCGTCGTCGCGGCGGAGACCGAGGTCATCAAGCACCGCGCCGATGTTTTTCTCCGTCAGCAGTTTCTCAGCAGGCGTGCCGGCCAGCCGGCGCCAGGCAAGTAGCATCGATCCAGCGGGGCCAACGGACAAAAAATCGCCCGGGCGTGTGAGCAGCACGGAGTCGCGCAGCGCGCTTTCATCTTCGACGCGGCCGGCCTGCTTGGCCGTTACCGCGGCCGCCGAAAGCGCCAGGCGCTGCCGCCAGGCGCCGGCCCACCGTTCTTGCCGGCGGACCACCGCATCGAGCGCACCGATGGCAGCGCCGACAAAACGAGCGCCACATCCTCTACGTCTTTGCTCGCAAGGCCTTGCGCATCGGGGACGGCGCGGCGCAGCCAGGCCGGCACCGTTGGCAAAGACACGGTCGAAGGGGCACCGGCAAGCGTGCCCGGGTAGCGCGGAGAGGTTTGGGGGCGCAGAATCATCGCACGATGAATCACGGCGGCGCTTTTTGCAACCGAAATGGATAGAAAGCGCTGCGGTTGTCGCGCCGGTGCAACGAATGTTGCATTATCGTTCGTTTTGTCCTTACGTTTCAAATGGCCGTTGTCGCCCGCGTTTCATCGGTCGCAGGAGAGTGTCAGCGACCTTTTTGAAGTGACAGCTGGTCATTAAAGGAGGTTGGACGATCACGGTGCACGGGCCATATCTGCCACAGACGCTTTCAACGCTGCGGGCGCAAGTCTGTCACCGGCCGGTAGAAGATCACACGCACCGACGGAGCAAGCTGGTTGAGGTAGTCGAAATCCCGAACATTGCCGGTCAGAACCGTCGCGCCCAGCAGACCGGCCTGGTGAAAGATCAGCGCATCGTTGAGGAAGCGGCGTTCATGCCCCTCCCCTTTCGGCAGGCGGCTTAGCCGGAACAGCAGGCCGGCAAGCATGCCGGCGCGTCCCCAGACGGTGGCGTCGGGTGCATGCAGCCGGTGCGCTGGAATATCTTCGATCGTGTCCGCAACCACTTTCAGGACCGACTTCGTCGTGGGATGGCCCGGATCGAGCCGGCCGAACAAATGGCTGAGCTCGGCAAGGCAGACCGCCGAGTGCTGACAGAGCCGATAGGTCAAAAGGTCATCGACCACTTCAGGCGTGCGCCCCTGCAGGACATCCAGATAGACGCTCGTGTCGAGAAGCAATGCACCGCCGACAGGCGGCTGATCACCTGCCCAGGACAGAGCGGAATCCGGCCGCCGTTCCAGCCCTCCGGCACGCCGCTGTGGTTTGAGGGAACGCAGTGCGCTCCCGAGATCAAACGTCAAGATCAATGTCCGCGGAAATGCTGCCCTTGCGGCCGACGAGCCGGGCGCCAAAATCGTCCTCGAGAGCTAGCCGCGACAATGCGAGCTCAAGCAGCTCAGTGTCGGAGGTCACATGAGCGCGCTTCTTTGCCGCCTCGATCAGTTCCGACGGCACCCTGCCGGAAAGGCGTGTGTTCTTGGCCGCGCCAAGAAGGCCGACGGCCCTCGCCTGTTCGAGCACCAGACGGTTCCGGGTGTGGGCGATCCGCTCCTGGCTTTCGGCGGCCGTTGCGCCACGTATGCTCATCCTGGGTTCTCCTCTGTTGAACGAAACATAAAGGATGTTGAACATGAAAGCAAGGATCGGCACTGAGAAAGAAGGCCCTAAGCCCTAAGAGGGTCATCACTGGATCGGACATGGCACGTCACCCAATGATGCGATAACCGGAACCAGCCGGTTGCCCGTACGCGACCGGACGCAAATCTCGGGAGCTATTGGTCAAGCACCTCGCGGTGGACAATTGGGCGCTTTGGTCGCACGTTGGGCCCTCGGAATCGCACCACTGCGGCATTCTAATGATCGAGAGTTTCGATGGGCAGTCCCCGTAATTTGATGACGCCCGTCGACGCGGTCGACACCAGCGACCTGCCTGACATTGTCGACGTCATTATGGAAATGGGGCACCCGGATGAGGCTCCCTCCCCTCCCACGCAGGTCCTCGACTCGCGACAAGCATCACTGCCTGTGCATCTCGAAAAGCTGGCCGACCGCGCGCGCGATTACGTCGAGGCGGCGAGTTCGGCAAACACCCGTCGCGCTTATGCCGCCGACTGGAAGCATTTTTCCGCCTGGTGCCGGCGCCAGGCGTTTGATCCGCTGCCGCCAGATCCACAAGTCGTCGGCCTCTACATCACGGCCTAGGCCTCAGGATCGGAACGGGACAAAAAGTCTGTGTCGACCATTGAGCGCCGCCTGTCGTCGCGCACCTGGAACTATACGCAACGCGGTCAACCGCTCGACCGGAAGGACCGGCATATCGCCACCGTGCTCGCCGGTATCCGCAATAAACACGCCTCCCCTCCCCGTCAAAAGGAAGCCATCCTGCGCGACGATCTTGTCGCCATGCTGGAAACGCTCGATCATGGCACGCTGCGCGGTCTGCGCGGCCGCGCCATGTTGCTTTTGGGCTTCGCCGGCTCCGAAATCGTGGGCCTCGATGTTGCGCGATCAAACCGAGGACGGCTGCGGCTGGATTGAATTTTCCCGGACAAGGGCGTGCTGGTTACGCTGCAAGCAAGACCGGCTGGCGCGAAGTCGAGATTGGCCGCGGCTCGTCCGATGCCACCTGCCCGGTCGTCGCCCTGCAGACCTGGCTGAAGCTGGTCCGCATCGCGCACGGCCCCCTCTTCCGCCGCGTCACGGGGCAGGGCAAAGCTGTGGGGGCCGAGCGGCTCAACGATCAGGAGGTGGCGCGGCTGGTCAAACGCGCGGCCTTGGCCGCCGGCGTGGGCGGTGACCTTTCCGAGGGCGACGCGCGGCCAAAAGTTTTCGGGCCACTCGCTGCGTGCCGGCCTCGCGTCCTCTGCCGAGGTTGACGAGCGCTACGTGCAGAAGCAGCTTGGTCACGCCTCGGCAGAGATGACACGCAAATACCAGCGCCGGCGCGATCGCTTCCGCGTCAATCTAACGAAGGCGTCAGGATTGTAGAGTGCGGTACGCCCCCCCCCAGCCGCGGGTGACTCTGGATGCGCCGATCCACCGCCACAGATCCAACCCTCAAGTTGATGGGTTTCTAAGGTTTATTGGAGCGGCGCAAGGCCTCCAGCTTGAAGAGCTGTTCCCAGCTGGGAACTCAAAGTACGGGTTGTGCGAGAAGTTTGCTTCTCGATGAGTTCTCCAGGATCCTTCGCCGACACTTGGACTAGCCCCCGAGGGAAGTTGCCTGGCGGCTGCAGGAGCCTCTTGCTCGACGCTGGAGGAAAGTGCGCGTGGACAGGACGCCCACGTGCCAAACGGTGCTGATTGCTGTCAAATCGCGTGGGACGCCTGGCGATAGATCCTAGCCGCTGAGTTGCCATTCGCGAGAGTCGCTCGGCCCGGAAGGAATGCCTCGTTGCAGGGTAGGGGCCGTGGGGCGTCTAACTTGTCAGCCTGGGGGGCGATCACCGAAGTGACATCGGAAGCGGCGCGGCATGGCTGCATCACAAACACAACCCCATCGTCTCCGACCCAAAGGATGGTGACCCCCCTGGACTGCGAGCTCAGTGTCTCCTTCACAACGGGAATTTCGCCGCCGCGTCATGCGCCGAAACTTGCCTGCGCTTTTGCAAGGTCGCTGGCCGCCGTACGCGGAAGCCAGAGGGCAACCGGTGCACCAACGTCGACTATTTACGAGAACAAAACGGGCAACGGAGCTCGCCCGTCCCCATGCTGCGTGACCAACTTCATAGCTGTCGTTTTCAATGCCTGATGCGCGACTTTAACGGCACAGGGAAGCCAGCGATAACGAAAAGTTCCCAGCTGGGAACTGCCCTGTGTCCATTTGCTCGAATGCTCCGAATCGGGCATATCTCCAGTAACGGAAAAACCGCGTAATTCGAAAAGTTGGCGTAGTTGGCGTGGCGTTAACAGCTTGTTAACCACAGTCGCTATCAATAGGCGCTGGGTGCAAGAGGAGAATCTGGGTGACGCGGCATCTAAGTAGCCTTCAGTTCATGAATACCTTTTCGACGAAACTCGAGAAGGCACTCAACAATCTTTCGCTGGCTCAGTATCCTCCTGATGCGATTCGTACGATGCGCAAATTCACTTCGACGGAAGTGGCAGCATTGCTAGGAGTGACCGAAGCTTACATAAGGCAGGTCTCCTTGAAAGGGCAGGGACCTGAGCCAGAGACAACGACCACCGGAAAGCGCCTATATTCTGTGGAGCAGGTGCTGGACCTTCGGATGCACCTGGCGGAAAAGGCACGGAAGAAATGGATCAATCCTCGTCGTGTTAAAGGCGAGGATTGCCAGATCATCGCGATCACGAACTTCAAAGGTGGATCGTCCAAGACAGCGACCACTATTCACTTGGGTCATTGGTTGGCACTACGTGGATATCGCGTTCTAGCAGTCGACATGGATCCCCAGGCGTCGTTAACAAGTCTGCAAGGAGCGTTACCCGGATTTGACCACCGAGAAGGTGACACCCTTTACTCAGCGATTCGGTTTGATGATCCGGTGCCAACGGAAAAGATTATTCATCAGACGCATATCATCGGATTCGACGTCATCTGCGCCGGTCTTGAGCTGACAGAATTCGAGACGGCCGTCACCCTTGAAATGCGCAAGAGCGGTGGAACCAGTTTTCTGCTTCGAGTGTCACAGGCCCTCGAACAGATCGTCGACAACTACGACATCGTTCTTCTCGACTGTGCGCCGTCACTCAATTTCCTGACACTTTCGTCGCTCACTGCCGCTACCGGAGTCCTAATCCCAGTTCCAGCGCACATGCTCGATGTCGACTCCACAGGGAAGTTTTTGGAGTTGGCCGCATCTTATATGCAAATCCTGGATGAGGCTGGTGCAGGCGCACGTTGGGATTTCGCCAAATTCCTCATCACAAAGTTTGAGGCCAACGACCACCCGCAAGCCAACATGCAGGCCCTAATGCGCCAAGTGTTTGGCGAGGATTTACTTCTGAATTCAGTCTCCAAATCCACTGCGGTTGCGGACGCTCTCACTTGGAAGCAGAGCCTCTATGAAGTGCAACGATCGAGGTTTTCGGCACCTAAAACTTATGATCGTGCAATCGAATCGATCAATGCCGCGAACGCGGAAATAGAAAGCCTCATCACAATGGCATGGAGGCGTGAACAGTGAGCCGTAAAGATTCTAAGGGCATGTTTGCTGCTGTTTTGGGGCAACTCGGGGAGGACAATTCGGAGGAGGGCGTCAGCCGCCGCACGTCATCGCCGCACCTGATGAAGGTGGCGGCTGGTGTTCGCCAAATGCAAGAGCGTAGCGATATCGCCGACAAGTTACTGAAGTCAGGCGAACAGATCATTGAACTCGATCCCGACAAAATACGGCCGTCGTCTATCACCGATCGATATGATGACGCCTACGAGATTTCCGCCATTGCTGAGATCACTGAATCCATGCGGGAGCGCGGTCAGATTGTGCCTGGATTGGTTCGGCCAGTGCAAGGCAAGGATGGCGAGTTTCAAATCGTCTATGGTCGCAGAAGATTAGCGGCAGCTAAGCAGCTTGGGATCGGATTCAAAGCGGCCGTCCGCGAGTTAACCGATGAACAAGCAGTCATTTTCCAAGGCGAAGAAAACACCGCTCGAGAGGATCTTTCATACATTGAAAAGTGCGCTTTTGCGCTTGCGCAGCAGGAAGCGGGATACAAACGGGACACCATCTGCGCTTCGCTGTCGACAGGAAAATCGCATGTCTCCGAGATGATCAAAATCGCCTCATCGGTCGACAAGAAGATACTGCAATCGATTGGTAAAGCTCCCGGGATTGGTCGAGGACGATGGCAGGAATTCTCGAACCGCTATTCCATAGACGGCTCACTGGCAAAAGCTTTCGATCTTATTCGCAAAAACAAATTCCGCGAGGCAACGTCCGACGACAGATTCATTATTCTGCTTGAGACGCTTCCATCGGATCATAATGCGATCAAAGAACCTGCGGGTCCGGCCAAGCCATCAAAGCCCAAGATTGCTATGAAATCCTGGGCTGCTCCAGACAAAACAGTCAGCGTCAGCCTCAAAAACAACGGAAAAACTACCATGATTGCTGTGGGAGAGGCTGAAGGATCGCGTTTCGCAGCGTTTATCGCCGGACAACTGGACGACCTGTTTGAGGCCTTTCGGAAGTCCATCACGAAACAAGGAGTCTGAAACCGCAAAAGAAAAAGGCCCCCGAACGGCAAGCCGTGGAAGCCTCTCTCTGAACTAAGCACTCTGAGAATCGCATCTCCACGAATCACTGTCAAGAGTCATTGGCGTCGTTTTGGCGAGCAGGTTTCTTTTGCCTAATCGAGGGTGAAAGAAAATGGAGACGAATATTGCAACGACGCCCTTTGGGCGGCGACCGATGACGCTTGGCATGATTTCAAGCCAAGTCACCGCAAGGGCGGTGCCGAGGGACGCGACCGTCCACAAATGGCATGTCTTCCAAGATATCAAGGACGCCAGGATCGCTCTGGGCGCCACCGATCGCGCTCTGGCTATTCTCGACGCGCTGTTGTCGTTCCATCCGGACACGGCGCTTTATGGCGACAGCGAACTGGTTGTATGGCCATCCAACGAGCAGCTGATCCGCCGCGCCAACGGAATGCGCCCAACGACGTTACGGCGGCACCTGGCCGTTCTGGTCGAGTGCGGATTGATCATCCGTCGGGACAGCCCAAACGGCAAGCGCTTCGCCCGGAAGGGTCAGGGGGGCGAGATCGAGCAGGCCTATGGCTTTGACATCTCGCCGATCGTGGCGCGCGCTGAGGAGTTCAAGAATCTTGCGGAAGCGGTCAGATCTGAGAAGAAGGCCTTTCGTCTCGTTAAGGAGCGGCTAACCATATGCCGCCGTGACATCGTCAAGATGATCGACGCCGGGATTGAGGAAGGCGTGCCGGCGAACTGGGGCAGGGTCCAGCAGGCCTACCAGGCGATTGTCGGCCAGATACCACGCACCGCAACCAGACAAACCCTCGAGGCGATTGCCGAGGAGCTTGAAGGCCTTTGGACTGAAGTGCGTGAGGCATTGGAAACATTCGTAAAAACACGGAAAGTGGACGCCAATGAGTCCCGAAATGGGCGCCACATACAGAATTCAAAACCAGACTCTAAATTTGAATCTGAAAGCGGCCCAGGAAATAAAGATGAAGCGGGCGGCAACGTTGCGGACACCGACAACGTACGGAGTCTGCCGAAACGCGAACTGCCGCTAGGGATCGTGCTGGATGCCTGCCCGAACATGCTTTGGCTGGTGAAGGGCGGCGGCGGAATCCGTAACTGGCGTGAATTTCTGGCCGCGGCCGAGGTTGCCCGACCGTCCATGGGCGTCAGCCCGAGCGCCTGGGAGGAAGCGCGAACGGCAATGGGTGAGCAGCAGGCGGCGATTACCATTGCCGCGATCTACCAGCGGCAGGACCAGATCAACAGCGCCGGCGGCTATTTGCGCAGCCTGACAGATAGAGCAAAGGTCGGAAAGTTCTCGGTCTGGCCGATGGTGATGGCCTTGTTGCGGGCAAAGCTTGACGCGTCGAAAGCTACCGGAAACGGAGCTGAAGCTGCTGCCGTCGATTTGGAGACGGCAGGCAAGGTTGTGCGCACCGAATCCCGGCTGGAAATCAGCGATGCGTTGCGCCGCAGCCTCGACAAGCCGAGGCGCGGATCATGATCAGCCGGCGGGTTTCGATCCGCACTAGGTCATGGACGGTGGCTGCAGCGCTTGTCGGGACGAGCGTCTTATGAGAGCATCGAAGGCATGAAAAACGAACAGGACCCGGAACCGACGCCCGATGAAACCGCCGGAATGGTCTGGTGGAATTCGCTTACCGAATCCGATCGTGCGGCTTGGCTGGCGCGGGCCGGCAGCGCTGTTCCAGCTGATGCCTGGGCCGTGTACAAGCGGCTCGGGAAAGTTGAGCGTCAGCCAGGGACCGTAAACTGAGGACTGTTCTGCAGCGGGATGACGGTCAGCTCGCGGATAGTTCGGCGACGAGTCCAAGCCGGCGGGCTCGATCGAGCAGGTTCTTGACTGAGGAGGCAGACCATTTTGCGCTTCCTCGTGGGGTTCGCTCATGCAGACGCTCGAGCTGGCCAGCGATGTCGCGGAGCGACAGGTCCGGGTTAGACTGCGAAATCCCTGCCACAAGAGTCATCAGGCGATCTTCGGGAGGCAGAGGAGACGCCCGCTTTAGCAGTGTGGATTCGGCCAGGTGCTCGGTGACGAGCCACCTCACTGCCCGCCGCAGTCATTCAGGCGTCCACTCGAGGCCGCGCTGCTTCAGGACCCGAGCGATATCGTCCCAGTTGTGGTCTGGTCGCATCCGGCGGACCGTCGGAAGCCACTGGTTCATCGTTGATTGTAGCCGTCGGCCATAGGCTGCCTTTTGCACTGCTGTCATCTTCGCCAGGGCTTCGGGCCTGCGCTCCCGGATACCAGGATTGCCTGGCAGCCGCCCCTTCGATCGTGCAGCGATGATGCCGGCCTTGGTCCGCTCCGAAATCAGCGCACGCTCGAGCTGGGCAACGGCGCCGAGTACCTGTAGCGAAAACATGCCCTGTGGCGTCGACGTGTCGATTGGATCTCGGAGAGATCGGAAATGCGCGCCCTTCTCAGTCAGAACCTCGATCACCTGAAGAAGGTGGCTGACCGAGTGTCGGTTTTACTTCCCGATTTCAATTGAAGCGCTAAGGTGAAAATCCCACCCTGCCGGGCCGCTATTCGACGGCCGAAAACGGGGGGAGGGGGCTTTGCTACAGTCCCGACGCCTTGGTGAGATTGACGCGAAAGCGATCGCGCCGGCGCTGATACTTGCGGGTCATCTCCGCGCTGGTGTGACCAAGCTGCTTCTGGACGTAGCGCTCGTCGACCTCGGCAGAGGACGCCAGGCCGGCGCGCAGCGAATGGCCGGCAAACATCATTCCGCGTTCGCCTTCGGGCAGATCGCCGCGCACGCCCGCTGCCAGCGCGGTCCGCTTGACGAGGCGGGCGACCTCTTGGTCGTTGAGCCGATCGGCGCCGACGGCCTTGCCCTGGCCGATGACACGCCGGAACAGGGGACCGTGCGCGATGCGCGCCAGCTTGAGCCAGGTCTGCAGCGCCACCACAGGGCAGGTTGTGTCGGACGAGCCTCGCCCGATTTCGACCTCGCGCCAGCCGGTCTTGCCGCGCAGGCGCAACAGCATGCCCTTGTCGAGGATTTCGATCCAGCCGGAAGAATCCTCGGTCTGGTCGCGGCCGCAATCCAGGCCGACAACCTCGGAACGGCGCAGGCCGCCGGCAAAGCCGAGCAGCAGCATGGCCCGGTCGCGCAGGCCGCGCAGGGTGCCTCGCTCGAGCGTTTCCAGCATGGCGATCAGATCCTCGGGCATCACCGCCTCCTTCTGCCGGGGCGGGGCGGCGTGCTTGTTGCGGATGCCGGCCATGACCGTGGCGATATGGCGGTCTTTTCTGTCCAGCGGCTGGCCACGCTGAGAAAAATTCCAGGTCAGCGAGGAGAGCCTGCGTTCGATCGTCGAGACGGAATTGGGTTTCTTGTCGCCGGTCGCCTTTCCGGAGGCGCAGGCGGTGATGTAGAGCCCGACAACCTGGGGATCGGGCGGAAACATCTCGACGCCTTGGCGCCGGCACCAGCTCGCAAACTGCTTCCAGTCCGAGGCGTAGGCGCGGCGGGTATTGGCCGAGCTCGCCGCTTCGACATAATCGCGGGCGCGATCGGCCAGCGCGTCGAGATGCGCCGGCAGGCGAGGATTGGCGACGGCCGGAAGAGGGGAGGGGGCTTCGGCCGGCGGTTCTTCCGGCGTTGCGCCCATCTCCATGACGACGTCGATGATGTCCGGCAGGTCGCCATCGGTCTCGGCCGACACCTGCGCAGTCGAAACATGATCCGCCGACCCTGCACTGTGGGACGGTCCGGAAGGTCGCTCGGCGTGATTTTTGGGCTTCTGCTCGATGAAAACGGTCATTCCTTATATAAAGACGAAAACGAACGATAATGCAATTTTATCACTCGTTTTATCCAATCGACAGGCGCGGCGTTTTTTACCCATTTTCGTTGCCAAAACCGCCGCCGTGATTCATCCTGCTGACGATGATTCTGCGCCCGAAATCCTCTCCGCGCCATCAAGGTCCGATGCTCGCCGCCGCAGCGGCCGCTCCCCCCGTCCCGCTGCCGGGATGGCTGCGCCGCGCCGTTCCCGACGCGCAAAGCCTTGCCGCGCAAGGGCCTGGGCCAAATGCCCTGGAGGACATCGCGATCACCGCCGGCGCCGCCATCGGCGCGCTCGACGCGGTGGTTCGTCGGCAGGAGCGATGGGCCGGCGCATGGCGGCAACGGCTGGCGCTCGCCGCCGCGGCGGTGGCGACCAGCCAGGCCGGGCGTGTCGAGGACGAAGCGGGTCTGCGCGATGCCGTGCTGCTCACACGGCCGGGCGACAATGTCGGGCCCGCCGGTCTTTTGCTCCTCGCCTGGCGCCGGCTGGCCGCCCGGCCCGCGGAGGAGCTTCTGACGAAGAGAAACCTAGCCGCGGTATTGGAGGAATTCGGTCGAGCCCACGACGACGAGGCGGTCAACGATCTGGTGGACGATCTCCGGCAGCTCGCCAGCGAGGGGACGGTAGAAATGATGACCGGCGCCATCGCGAGCGCCGAGCGCCGCGGCTATGGGCGCGCCGTTGGAGCCTGGCTTGCCGACGCGCTGCTGGCGCAGCGGCTGGGCTGGTCACGTGCAGTGCCGTTGTTGGGCACCGAGGTAGCCTTGGGGGTGGGTTCCGGTCGTTCACGTCGGCCGGCACCTCCTGTTGCGACAACCGGGATAGAGGTGGGATCTGAGCAGGCGAAATGTCTGCTTGCCGCGCAGGCGCGCGCTGCGCTGCGCGCGATTGATCTTTCCGCTGAGCTCGAGCGCCGCGCGGACCGGCTGCTTGCCGTCGCGCCGAAACTGCGCGCCAAGGCGGCGGACCTGGTCGTCGAAAGGCTCTTGTCCGACGACGCGATCGTGGCATCGCAAAAGATCGCTGGCATGAGCGACCGCGGCCTGCGCCGCCTGTTCGACCGCCTGGTCGAGCTCGGCGCCGTCCGCGAGCTGTCCGGCCGCACCACTTCTCGCACCTACGGGCTTTAGGAAATGGCTAAAGCGGTGCGCAAGAGGCGAGGCCGGTCAGATGACCATCGATCAGGCGAGGGCCGGTCAAATGACCATTTGTTTGATCGGGAGTTGGATCAGCTGCCGCCGGAGGCGCGCTGGCGCGAATGGATGCATCGCGTCGAGGCGACCATCTTTGCGGCGAGCGAGCCGGTCGGCCGCGAAACGCTGGCCCGCATTGTCGGAAAAAGCTGCAGCATCGACCTTTTGATCGACGACATTCGCGAGGAGCTGCGCGGCCGGCCCTACGACCTGGTTGCCGTCGCCGGCGGCTGGAAGCATCTGACGCGGCCGGCCTATGCCGACGCCATCCGCAGTGCATTTGGCACGGCCACCGGCGGGAGCGGGCATGCCAAAGACCTCACGCAAACCGAAGTGCTGGTGCTGATGTGCATCGCCTACTTCCAGCCGATCACCCGCGCCGAACTGTCCTCCTTCTTCGGCAAGGAGATCAGCCGCGACCTGATCGGCAATCTGCGCAGCTTTGGCTTCATCGCCTCTGGCCCGCGCGCGCCGCAGCCGGGCGCCCCCTATACCTATGTCACCACCCAGGCGTTCCTGCTTGAGTTCGGGCTCGACACGCTGCGCGATCTTCCCGACTTCGGGGCGCTCGAGGACGCTGGCCTGCTCTCGAAGGAAAAGCTGCTGGCGGGCGACATCATGCCGGGGTTCGCCGATGACGGCGACCCTGGTGCCGTCATGGACGAATAGTACCCGCGCCAGGACTGCCACCGATCATCAGGGGTTGTGGAACTCGGAGCCTGCGGTGACGCTTTGACGTGGTTCGATCACCGGCCACGCGCAGATAGGCCGTCAGCACGTCGGCAAGACCAGCACAGGGCTGTGGTGGGCACATGGATCTCGGCCTCGTCTGATGCTTGCCCAGGAAGTCGGCGAAGCGGGCAATCAATTCGTCATGGCCGCCCGCCGCCAAGATTATCCGACGCCGATGCGCGACTGCGGCGTCCTCGTGTGTCACAAGCCAGTCCAAACGTTTTGCCGCGAGCTGATTGAAGCAGCGAATGCGTGCGGCGGTCGAGAGATTCGTAAGGGTTCCCCCCAGGCCGATATCGGCGCCGACGGGTGCGCGTAGCACGCGCGAGACAACATCGATGGTTGCCGCCGAATCCGTTGCCGATTCCACCCGGCATATATCCGCGATCGCGCGTTCCAGCCGACGTGCGGCCGCGTTGACCCCTGCCTTTGGGGCAGCCCGCAGATCGAAGCCGCACCGTGCGCAGAAATGCTGAGGGACAAGCTCGACCTGGTCGAACGACACAATTGCGGTGCGGCAAGCGGGACATCGATCTCGAAGGCCGCAGCCATGCGCGGAGCAGGAGATTCGCGACGCCAGGCGCCACCGCCGCCGGAAATAGGGCGCCTCGTCGCTGGCGAGGCAGAGAGGACAATACTGCATCCAGCTCGAACGCTTCCGGTGGACGTTCTCGCGCAATGGCAGCAGGGTGGCGTCAACGCCGGTTCAGTCATTGCCATTGCCGATATCGTTTCCTGACGAACGTTCGTCCGATCGGCCAGCAGGGCGGCTGCCTCCCGCGGAAGCTGAAGATCGAGACGGGGCGACCACATCCCTTCACCGAGCCCGAGGGCGCTGGCGAACGACCGCGGCGCGATGCCGTTCGCGAGGGCAAGGCGGTGGAGCCAGCTCGACAAAAGCTCGTCCGGCTGCGGGTCAACGGAAACAGGCCACCGATCCCGAACGACATCCCTGTAACGCTCGCGGATCTCGATGGCCAAAGCGCCGCCGGTCACAGCAGTTCGTTGCGCAGCGGCGCCCGGCGGCGCTTCGAGACGGGAATGTAGTGTAGCGCCTCGAGGCCTGATTTCGTGATGCGCTCGGCGCCCAACCTTGCCGCGGCCACGGCCGCCGCGGTGACGATCGCCACGATCTCGCCGATCAAACCTTCGGAAAGCTGGAAAATCGTTCGTGCCAACGGTTCATCGGAGAGATCGGAAGCACGCGCGAGAGGCAACACGCCCTCGAGGCTGTCGAGGAGTGTCAGGAACTCTTCGCCGTATTGCCACCGCGGTACGGCCTGCAGCTCGAACCTGCTCGCCATCTCGCTGGTCTCGTTTATGAAATCGTAGACGGCGACCTCGCCGATCAGGACCGGGGAGATGTCGAACTGACGGCCGATCCGCCTGAGGAAGGCAAGAACCGCCTCGACGTCGCGAGCCCGGCCACGCAGGGCATTGTGGAATTCGTCGAAAATGAGGATCCTGGGCTTCAGGCTGCCAAGCAGATGATCGATCTGCTCAGCCTTGCGGCCGATATCCCGATTGTTGCCGACCGGCGCGCGCAGCGCCTGCAGAATGCTTCCATAAAAGTGCGCAAGGCCGGCCCCCTCGCGCGTCTGAACCACCCATACCCGCTGCCGCTCGGCGGCTCTCATGCGTTCCACGGCAAATCGTTCCGCGATCATCGTCTTACCGTTGGCATAGGGTCCGACCAACATCAGCCCTCGCGTCCGCAACGCCGGCGGCCGGGCGAGCAACTCGGCAAGACGCTCATGCGCCTGCAGCGCCACCGGATGCCCGACCCATCGCGGCGCCAGGATGTAGGCGATCCGCTCTTCCATGCTTTGGTCGAGATACGGACGAACGTGGTCGAGCAAATGGTCCGCCACGTCACCAGTCCTCGACCGCCAGACGGCGCTTCTGGCGTACCGGATGCTCGGCGGGTGCCGGCGTCGCCGGGCGCATCGCCTCATAGGGTTTGGGCGCTTCGGCTGCGTGCGCCCGGCGGACCGCATTGCGCACGTCCGCCTTTGAAAGTTTCTGCCTGCCAGCGATTTCCGCAATCCGGCGGCGCAGCGTCACCTTCTCGACGTCCGACCGAGCGTTTGCGGCACGTCGGCAAACACGATCACCTTCATGTTCCCACAGTGTGATCGGTGTAGTGAGCCCGTCTCTTCTCGCCACCGGCCGGAACTCGCATGTGTCGGGATCCCGGATGTAAATGTGGCTGATGTCGCGAGGGTCATATCTCATCTCGAGCCGGCCCAGACGGTCCCGCCGCGGGACGAGACTGCCTAGCCATGGTGAAAAATAGTCCAGCGCGAACATGCTGACGCCCTGCGGCGAGATGCGCCTCTCCGCCCCAGGCATGAATGCCAGCAGGACCCGCATGGGATCATCGTCGAAGCGGGGCAAATCGTGCGCCAGCCGGTTCCATTCTGTCGCCGGTACCTTCAAAGTCTTTGCGTTCTCCTGCCGATTATGATCGATCACGGCGAGCGCGACGCACCGCTCGAGATCGGCGAAGCTGAGACGGGCTCGCCGCTGCGCGGGGTATTCCTCACGGTCCGCCACGGATCGTCCCGTCGAGCCGGGTTGCGTCACAAGCACGGCGTTGAGCTTCCCGAGCAGCCTTTCGACGACGCCGCCCTGGTGGACGCGGCCGCGATCCCGGTAGCGGACCCGAATACCATAGTCCTCGCATCCACGTTGGAAGGCGTTCCCTTTGAACTCCTTGGCCGAGTCGGTGACGATTAATCGTGGTCGACCGAACATCGGCCAACCATGCTCGATGCCGCGCGCGGCCAACCACGCCTCCCTCGGACACATGGCGTGCGCCAGGCAGAGCGCGACCGATAGCCCCGACGGCTTCTCGAGGGTGAGGCAGATGCCGAGAATGCAGCGGGTCGCCACGTCGGTGACGATCGTGAGATATGCCCGGCCAATGAACGTTCCGCCTCCGTCGACGACCTCCACGAAGTTGATGTCGGTCGGCGTGTGATCGATCTGGCAGACATCCAGTGGTCGCGCCGCATGAATGTATCCTGGTCGCGGTTTGAGCCGCTGAAGGTGCTTTGGGTTTGCAGATCGCTTCTTCGCAATCTCCTCGGGGCTAAACAGCGTGGGTATGCGGCGGGCTACAGTAAGATAGGAAGGAGCTGCCAGGCCGGCCTCCTCGCAGCGAGCCCGGATCTCGGCCACCGCGGGAGCGAGCGGCGGCGCCTCCAGCACCAGCCACTGCTCTCGCAACGTTGTTGCGACGATCGTCTCGATGCCTTGATCAAGGCGCTTCTTGCGGCTGCCATCCAGCCGAGGCAGCAGCGACGTCACAGTTCGATCGATGCGATAGCGCGCCAGCAGATTGTAAATCTGGCGGGTGGAGAGACGCAGCTCAGCCGAGGCTCGCTCGATTGCCGCCCGGCGCGGTCCAAGATCGTCGAGAATTTTGTCGAGCTCGCGCGCGACACGACGTGCCGCCAACCATGTTTCATCAGATCGCGATGAGGCAGGAGTGGCTTTTCGGTTGTGCATGGGGCGTGGCAAATCGAGCGTCAGTGAAATCGTTAGCGAAAAACTAAGCCCGTCCTAGCGCCCAAACCTAACCGGCATATGACGTTCGGGCGTTTGAAATCGGAAAGTAAAAGCGACAATGAGACAGAGGAAGATCGCCTTGCCGACGAATTTGCCGAGATCGATGCCGTCCTGGCACGCTCATCGAAAATTCTCAGCGGCGCCGATTTGCCAGCGAGGACACAGCGTTCCGACGACCGGCCGGATCTGATCTACGATCTCGACTGGGACGAGAATGCGCGCCTGGCCGAATGGCGGGACGTGCTTGCTCAAACACGCGAGCTGCCTGTGGTCTTGCGCGCCGCGATCCTGCTCGAGGCCTGGACCGACATCGAGGTGCTGCAGCATGCCGCCTGGCTCGGGCCACTGCCGGTAGCTGCGCTGCTGCGTCAGGAGGGTCTTGCCGCCAACCATCTCGCCAGCCTGCATCTCGGCGCCAAAAACATCCCGCGCGAGCGGCGGCGGGCGCGCAATCGCTCGGACCGGTTGTTGGCTTTTGTCGACGCCATTCACGACGCAGCGCTGGCCGGCTTGAAGGAGCACGACCGGCTGGCGATGGCGAAAAGCCAGATGGAACGTCGGCTCAAACAACGGCGCGCCAGCTCGAAACTGCCCGACCTGGTCGAGCTCGCGATGTCGCGGCCACTGGTCTCGGCTGGCATGATCCAGGAGCGGCTAAAAGTGACGAAACAGGGGGCGCTCAATCTGGTCGGCGAGCTCGGCCTGCGCGAGATGACGGGGAGGGGAAGGTTTCGCGCCTGGGGGATCGTGTGATGATGGGCTTTTGGACGATAGACGGGCTGACGCTGGCGACTTGTCAATAGTGTGGTCGGGGATTGCAATGCCGTCACTAAAAACAAACCTAGTTAAAGAATAGATCGGCTCCCACAGCCGACCAATACAGCGGGACGCCATGCAGCCGCTTTTCGAAACGGTTAGCAACTCGATTCATACCACATCCCGGCAATCGAATCCTTACGGCCCGCACCCCTGTCCGGATGGCTGACCAAGGACTCCCGGGCCACCGGCCTGAATGGGCATCCGGCCTGAGGGGCCGGATTCGGGTCTTTCGGCTGATCCGTCAACAAAGGAGCGATTTGCAGGCCATACAGCGCGTTCGTCGACGCCTTGCGATACTCTCAGGTCAGGGGGAAAGAGGTCACCTGTGCATGTGGCGTACACCGTGCTAGTGCAGTCTTGGGACGGCATGGGGCTTCGCATGGACAAGCAGACTAAGGGCGCATGGGTCATCCATCACGGCAGGAAGATTTCGGGCGACCAGCGTGGCGCGTCGGAATACAGCGCGATAGACCTTGCGGCGAAGGCGGCTTCGCTGCTGGTCAGGCTTGCGGAGAGCAAGCAAGCGGATCTGAACAAGAGCCAAGTGGTAGCCGCTGCAAGGATCGGCGGCCTGAATCCTAAGACAGAGCTGCAGGCATGCCTCACCCAGCTTCAGGGTCGCCGGGTCATCGATGTCGCCGCTGACGGTTCGATTTCGGTCATTGGCGTGACCGGTCGCACCGCGCTTGGTCACGCCTCGGACCTTTTCGACGAGAACGAGCCTCAGCCCTTCGAGCTGGCCTCTATAGGCCTGGCGGAGCTGGCATCGTCCGCGCCCGTCGGCGTGAAGGCTGCGTCCGAGTACATCGGTGACACCTATAAGCTAACCAAGAACGATACCTCCGATTTCCTCGGCCAGGCTTATGGCATCGGGTTCGTTGACGCCGAGGGAGAAGGCGATGACCGCCTTCTGTTCAACGGCAACCTGTTCCGCCGGAACACAGCCCAAAAGACCAAGAAGGTGCTCGACTCGCTGACCCCGGCCGAACAGGCAAGCCTCCACCAGTTCGAGCAGCTGCTCAAGGTCAAGGGCGCGGTCGTAGCCACCCACGCCAAGAAGATGCTTGGCGCTCTACTGCTCTCGAAGCTCCAGTCCGCTGCCGTCTTCGACATCAACGTCGTTTCCAACGAGGCCGGCGAACACGCGTTCATGACGTCGCCAGGCGCGTTCCACAAGTTTACCAGTCCGCTGATCGACGACGCGTTTGATCATGCCAAGGCGCTGGTTTCCGCTC
Organism: Mesorhizobium sp. M1399; assembly: GCF_040317735.1. Lineage (NCBI taxonomy): Bacteria > Pseudomonadati > Pseudomonadota > Alphaproteobacteria > Hyphomicrobiales > Phyllobacteriaceae > Mesorhizobium > Mesorhizobium sp. M1399. The sequence continues at coordinate 47,290 of NZ_JAMYKZ010000024.1, read as the reverse complement.
TCAGCTACGGCATGTCGCAGAGCACGCCTGTCCGCGGCCGAATTTGGGGAGTTGAATTGATCCTTGCCAAGCTGCTCCGAGGCGAGGCGGTCGGCCCAGCTCCTGCCATCGGGAGCGACTACCGAGCGCTGGAGTTCGAGCGCGTTGTCCAGATAACGCATACCGGAAACGGCTATTTCACGATGCGCCTCCTGAAGATGGAGGTCGGTCAAATCGCCTTGCAGGTTCTGAAGGGTGGCGATGCCGCCGCAGCGGCGCTGGAAGTGCTTCCGAGCGCTGGCATGAGCGGGTACACTCCTCCGGAAGCCGCTCGGACGGATTTCCGGACAAAGAAACAGGGCCCTCAAAGCAAGTCGCAGATGCGGACGCTGTTGAGCGCCGTACGCGGTGGAGGCAGCCTATGATGGCCGCGGCAAGCGGTGCAAAGGGTCTGAAGACCGAAGAGCTGGTCAGAGCCTATTTCCTCCGTGCCGGGTTCTTCGTCATGCGCGGAATCAAGCTGCGGCATGATGGCGTCGAGCTGACCGACATCGACATGTGGGTATACGAGCGTTCAGCGACGCTGGCCCGGCGGCGCACTATCATCGACATCAAGGACAAAAGAACTCCGCAGGCAGCGGAACGGCTGTTCTTCGTCAAGGGAGTGGCAAGCGTCATCTCCGTCGAGGGCGCAGGCGTGGCCACGACCGACAACCGCCCCATGCTCCGGGAGCTGGCGCGGAAGCATGGAGTCCTGTGGATTGACGGGGCGGACCTCCAGCGCCTCAAGGACAGCGACGCGCTTTCCGGACTGAACCGCATGACCGAAGAGGAGTTCAACGGCGAGATCGCCGATATCGATAACGCGAGAAACGGTCGCGTCTTAAGGGACAAGATAGATGAGGTGAAATCCGCTGTTGCCGACAGGTTCGGGCCATCATGCGCCAATACCGCGCTTGAAGGCTTTCAGCTGTTCGCCCGCGAGGCCGTGAACGCGCATCCTGCTTCCGCCGCCGCTCGGGGAGCCGGACGCCTCACCTATCTCGCCGCCGCAATCGCTGCCGCCGCCTTCGATTTCGCTTCTGCGGACACCGCCCTCAGACCCTCTGCCGAACGCGTTCGACACATGACCGACGCCATCCGTTTCGGGGCGAACACCGAGGGAGCGCTCGCTAACCTGCGGTGGACCGAGGCCGCGATCAGGGAATACTTGCCGAACGGCGCCGGGCTGGCTCAGGTGGTCCGGGAGAAATTCACGGCGGAGCTCAATGCGGTTCCTGCCGAAGGACTGGCGGAAATCGTCATCAGGCTGAGCAATTCGGAGAAGCTGTTCAGCATCGCCAAGTCCCTTGAGAAGGTCGCCTACGCGTCACATCTCGTTTCCTTCGATCACCTCGATGCGGACACAAAGGGGTTTCTCGGTGCGTTGCTCGACTTCGCCGATATCAGCCGACCGAAATTCGCGGAAGGTTGGACAGGCCATCCGCAGGCTGACACTGGCGTTTCCGGCAGATTCATGGAAGTTAAGAACGACGGTCGAAAGGTACCGGATAAGAGCGAGGAAGGCTCTAGGAAAACCCCTCCGGCCCCGGGAAAGAATCAGCGCCGTCTGCTGTGACGGCCCGCCTCGTCGATCGTGCGGCACGCTGTCCGAACAGCCTCCGCGCGAACTCACGGTCGCGAGGGCGACGTCCTGGTCGGTCAGCCCGCATGTCGGATGGTTCGTGGATCATCTGCGCCGCAGCAGACCGGCAGCGTGTTCGCTGGAGCGCCGTCGCCCGCCTCCTGTGAGGCGACGGACGGCTCCAGACGAAGCAGGCTTACAGGCAACGACCTGCGAAGGATTGGCCGCGATTGGGCGTTGAATGCGCCATAGAGATACCGCTAGGTGCTCCAGCCTTGAACAAAGTCACTTTGAAGGGAGCCGATCTTCTTAGGCAACGCGCTTCCGACGCATGTAAGCCCTAGATAGGTCGCGGCACGGGTTGCGCCCACATAGAGAAATTTGTCAAACAGCTCGGGGCGCAGTGTCGCCAAGGTGTCGATGCCAACAAAGAACACGGCTTCAAATTCCAGGCCTTTGATGTGCTGAACATCGAAAATCCTGATGTCGCTGTCCTGCCCAACAGACTGGCCTTTGTAGCACGCGATCACGTTGAGATTCTGATCTGCAAGCGCAGTTTTCAATCTATCGGCAAGTGGCCCAACTTCCGCCTCGTCATTCACCAGGATTGCGACAGAAGGGAGGGGCTTCGTCAACCGCTCGATCTCAATGATGCGAGCGGCAAGCCACGATACGGTCTCATCACGCCCAGTGAGATCAACGCCCAGGACTGGAGCCCAACCGTCGTTCTCGACGTTTTTAGGGAGAACAGCTTCGACAGTTTCGCCGGAACACAGACGGACAATCTCCGATGCCAAGCGATTGAGCTGCCGCGTGTGACGGTATGAAACCTGGATCGGCTTGAGGTCGATTTTGGGGAAAGCCCAACGCATCTCGTCGGCACTCCTGCTTCCCCAACTTGTTATCCTCTGATTGAAATCGCCGCAGGCAAAAAATGACTGAATAGCCGGATTGCTGAGTGCGCCCATACAGGCAAGCGTTATCGGCGAAAAATCTGTTGCCTCATCGACCATGATCTGATTGCGAACGACGCTCTGAAAGTCCTTTAGAATGCCGTAAGCCGGCTGATCGATATTGCGTCGAACTGTGCGGTCCTGGACCAGGCTCGACGCCGTACGCATCGTACACAACAACAGGATATCCACCTCTTGAGGGTCGACATCACTCACGGGAATAGGAGTTGCAACATACCAGGCACCTTCCGACTGGCGCAGACGCCGGAACCGACGATACCTTGCCGGTATGCCGTTCAAGTATCTCCGGATAGGATTGGTGAACTTTCGGAGCGCCGTCTGGATTTGCAGGCTCTCGCCTATCGCACGGAGCTCGTCCTCGGATAAAGTGCGGTTGCCTATCCATTCCGCAATCCGGCCAGATCGCGTGGTTCGGCCCAATGTACGTCGACCAAAGCGCGCCCGGGCCTGGCTGCGCAGATTTCGCATATAGGCTGCCGCAGTTGCCGCCATGCGCGGACGAGGTGCCTGGGTCTGGACATCTTCGTCCTCGTCGCCGTCTTGCTCGTCATTGTCGTCGTCGGGCGTATTGAGCCCGTCGATAAATGACGCCAGGCCTTCGAGAAATTTTCGGTCCTGATTGACCTGGGTATTGAGGCGCCGCCGCAACGCGGTGTCGGTTTCTTCCCTCATGCTGGAGAGGAGACCTTCAACGTCAGAGGAAACGCTCACCAGTTCCAGTAAGGCGCGAGGAAGCGAAATGGTAGGCGCTTCCGCGACGGCCTCTCTAAGCCTCCGCCCGAGGAGCGCGGCTTCCGAGTTTCCATTCTTTTCAAGGAGGTCGGCTGCACCGCCTAAATCCTCCCAGTAGTCGCCGGCCTGCCAGCTTACAAAATCCTCATACCAAGCTGTTTGCCTGTTGAGCACGTCAGGAAGGACATAGGATTCACCTTCCTTCATGATGAAAGGTCCGCCGCCGTCAGAAGCTTTGAGGATGCGAAACCTGTTTCGCGCCAGGCCTTGCCGAAAGCTTGACCATGTCGCGATCTTCTGATCGGGCGCAGCAATGTTTTCGCGCGCGAAGGCCTCCTTGAGATACTGCTTGAGCAGGTCCGTGGGAGTGAACATCAGCCAACTGTGAGAGTGATCCACGGCATTGTCGGCACTGCTTTTGTCGGTCAAGCGCCGTTCATCGTCATCAAGATAGATACGATCGACCTTCTGTCCCAAACGCCGGATCAAGGTCGTGGTCTTGCCCGTGCCGGGCGGTCCTATAATCAGCAACTGACGGTTGAGTGGCAACCGGAAAATCTCGTCCTGATAGCGATCCAGGATCGGCTGGTCGCGCAGGCCCATCTTCGTGATGACACTGCGCCGGATGCCTTCAATGATGTTGGTTGCTTGCTCATCGATAGCCAAAATACTGTCGAGGATGGAGCTATCTTCCCCGACGGCAATATGCACGGCGAGTGCATCGAGCATGGAGATGACGGTAATGGGACCGTAGGATTGGCCCTCCAGAATGGAGTTACGCGAGTCCCACTGGCCCTGGCGCTGATGAGGATGAAGGATCGCCTTCTCGATGATCTCGACAGACTGAACGCCACCAGGGGTTCGGATATCGAAATCGTCGCCCACATCCAAGGACGCCAGCCGGCCCATCAACGAATTGCGTCCAGCGAAGCGTTTGTCTCCGCCGGGGCTTCCTGAAGCCGTTCCACGGCAGATGTAATAGATGACGATCTTTCCATCGTCCTGACGTGCTACCACCCTGGCGATGGCCGGTTCTTTGGCGAGCAGTTCGAGAGCACGGCGGTTTGCGCTGTCGACGTTGCCCAGGGCCTTGACCGCTTCGCCTGACGTAAAGGTGTTCACGCTGGCGAGCGCCGTCGGGCCGGTGGAGTAGGGCTCGCCAAGCGCCGAACGTGCGTCCTTGGAAATTCTCTCGAAAACGTCGAGGCTTTCGCTCGAAACCCGTTCGATCTGATCCTGGTAGTTCGTGACCATTCCCATCTCCCTGCCGATTGTTCTTATTCTTTGATTGGGCTGCTATGTGCAACCAAATACGGAAGCGAAGACCGTAAAATATTATATGGAAAGCTGCGCAGTTCCGCCTAACCTTTGCAGGCGTCATTGCTGGCTTTGGACTAACCCGCTCCGCGATCGCGGAGCGGCAAGGAAGGTGTGGGCCGCCGGCGTGGTGTTGATCGCGTCGTCTGTCGCGCTGGTCATGATCCACAGTGTGCTGCAGCAAGCAGAAGGAGGTTCGATGGTGAACTGACAACATGCTGAAAAGCTGCCTGAGAGATGAGGGTAGGCCCCTCGGGTTCGGCTTTCAGGAGCGGGTCTCAAACCAGCCCAAGCTGCTGTGGTAGAAGAGCCATGGTGGTTAGCGTTGGGCCAAAAGCCGCGGACATGATCCGGGGCAGGTAGGCATCCGGAAGATGAGCGCAAGCAAACCCTTCGATGACGCGTCGTTAGTACTCTTTGATCCCACTAAAACCGAGGGCGTGTGGATCTCTCGGGACAAGTCCGTCGGGAGCCTGATGACTGGGCGGACAGTGGACGGCGTATAGGGGGCATGAGCCGGATGCAGGCTTTTGCGCGGAACTGCAGGAACCAGCTTTCTGATGCCAAGGGAGAAGCACAAGCGGCACACCACCGTGAGGCGAGAGTACCGATGCAGGAAGTTGGGGCGGATCGACCCGTAGTAGTGACGAAGGTCCTGTAATGGGCCTGGAGCGAAGGGGTCGGATCAGGTGGTCGTATTTTCGAAGCAACTGGCAACAGGATGACAACGACAGATGCGACAGACAAGCCGTTTATGATCGATAAGCGGCTGGTGTACGAAGCCTACAAAGCGGTCAAATCCAATGGTGGTGCGGCTGGCGTGGACGGGCAGACGATCGAGGCATTCGAAGCCAACCTGGGGAAGAATCTCTACAGGATCTGGAACAGGATGAGTTCGGGAAGCTATTTTCCGCCACCAGTGCGTGCCGTCCCCATTCCGAAAAGAAGTGGTGGGGGCCAGCGGATTTTGGGTGTGCCCACCGTGAGCGACAGGATCGCGCAGATGGTGGTCAAGCAGCTCATCGAACCGGAGCTCGATCAGATCTTCCTGTCAGATTCTTATGGCTATAGACCGGGCAAATCGGCCTTGGATGCCGTAGGGATCACGCGTCAGCGGTGCTGGAAATATGATTGGGTTCTGGAGTTTGACATCAAAGGTCTGTTTGACAACATCTCGCACGAGCTTTTGCTCACGGCAGTTCGCAGGCACGTAAAGAGCAAATGGGCATTACTATACATCGAGAGATGGCTGACAGCGCCCATGGAAAAGGATGGACAGAGCATTGAACGGAACTGCGGATCTCCGCAAGGGGGCGTCGTTTCGCCGATTCTTTCAAATCTTTTTCTGCACTATGCGTTTGATTTGTGGATGAAACGGACACATATCGACCTTCCATGGTGTCGGTATGCGGATGATGGGCTGGTGCACTGCCGGACCGAGCAGGAGGCAGAAGCCGTCAAGGCTGCGCTTCAGGCGAGGTTGGCGGAATGCCAACTGGAACTGCACCCGACGAAGACCAAGATCGTCTACTGCAGAGACTCCAAACGCAGAGGGCAACATCCGAACGTGACGTTCGACTTCCTCGGATATTGTTTCCGACCGCGCGCGGTATGGGGAACGCAAAGCGGGCGACTGTTTTGCGGCTTCACACCAGCGGTCAGTTCCTCGGCGCTGAAAGCAATGCGGGAAAAGATCAGGGACTTGCACATCCGCCGACAGACGCAGCTCTCGTTGAACGACATCGCCCGGCTGATCAATCCGCTCCTCAGGGGGTGGATCAGCTATTATGGACGGTACGCGCCAACGGGGCTGCAGCCCATACTTCGCTACGTCAATCAGACGGTGCTTGCGTGGGCAAGGCGGAAGTTCAAGCGCTTTGGCAGGGGTAAGGCTCGGGCAAGTCGGTTCTTACAACGGATCGTCAAGCAGCGCACCGATCTCTTCGTGCACTGGCAACTCCGCCTCATCGCCATCGAGGACGGCAAAGTCGCCTTCCGCTGGAAGGACTATCGGCACGGCAGTCGGCAGAAGGTCATGACCGTCGCGTCTGACGCGAGTTCATTCGCCGCTTCCTGCTACACGTCCTGCCCGAGGGCTTTCATCGCATCCGCTACTACGGCTTCCTCGGCAATCGCTATCGCGCGCAAAAGCTCGCCCGCTGTCGTGACCTGCTCGGCATGCCGGTTCCCGAGCCGTCGGACAGCCGATCCGCAAAGGATTATCGCGACCGATACGAGGCCCTCACCGGGCATTCCCTCAGGCAATGCCCGGCGTGCCATCGCGGGCAGATGATCATCATCGAAACATTCGACGGCGTCACCGGACGCCCGCCATACCAGGACACATCATGAAGCAGGGGCGTCGCCTTCCTTGTCATCAGCATAGCGCCGGCCCGCTCGGAAGCCAAACTGAGCCGGTCCCGCAAAAGTGTGCGCCGTCATCACCGGCAACCTCTCCCAGGCAGGGCGCGGCGCCGATCTCACATGCCGGAACCGATATCCGTGCCGCTTTCGGCGCATCCGACACCTGCAATCGCCCGCCCGCGTGGCACACACGGTCTCCTTTCATCGGTGGCGCTTCATTGAACGCCCATAGCGGACCACCGGTGCCGGCGGCTTAGTCCAACACGTTTTTAGCTAACCGTCGCGATCCACCGCAGTGCGCTCCTGCCACCCGCCTTTCAGTCGCGACGCCAAGCTAAAAACGCTCTGCATTATGCCGACCGGCGAACTATGCCGAGCGCCTCGTCCGATCATGGCGGTATGATGCGCTTTGCCCGCCATTTCGACCAAGAACCCGTCGTTGACACTCGGCATAGTTCTCATGCTCAAAGGGCGTTCAGGAACTCAAGAAGCCGGTCGTTTGGCCAAAATCGTTCGGCCTTTGCGCGTTCGTATGGCTTCAGCTTGGCAAGTGCGGATTCCTTCAGCTCAAGATGTGCGTGAAGATAGGTCAGCGTCGTTTCCATCGCCTCATGGCCCAGCTATAAGGCGATGACCGAACAATCGACGCCCGCCTGCAGCAGCTCCATGGCAGCGCTGTGCCTCAAAACATGGGGCGACACCCGCTTCGAGCGGAGGGTGACGCAGCCGTGAATCAATTGAATTCCATAAGCCGTCTTCGAGAAATACTAGGCCGATAAGGTGTTGACGTTGATTCTCAAATTAAATGCCAATGGCCGGGCTCGAGCATCAAATTAAGTGCACATTCTCAAATTGGGTGTATAGCTAACATGCTGAAATCGTTGGCAAGCCATTCTCATCATTAACTGCAAAGCGACAGTGCTGCGGCCCGCGCTTAGTGCTCTCTCCCGCATCGGTTCAGAGTGTACCCGTTGTCAATGAGAGAGGCGGGCGCGAAAGCCAGAACTCCTGACAAATAATGGCCGCGAACATCGTTTTGTTGAGGCCGACTCTTTGCAGTCCGACCCTCACATCATTATAACGCTTGAACACATCGCGTCGGCCGGCGCGTTAAATACCGGCGATATGGGGGGGTATTAATGGCTGGTGAAGAAGCTGCACCATGTCGCCATCGGGGGGCACCGCCGGAGGAGGTGGTAAATCGCGTTGCCGAAATCGTCAGCGGCATCGCCGATGACCCGCAGTACCTTTATCAGCGAGGACTCTCGGCGGGCGAGTTTAGATTGGCCCTCCCTGCCGCGATCGAGAAGCTTCGCGGCAGCACGGCCGCCAGCAATGCCGATCGGCGTGACTTTCTGGGTATGATCTTCGATCATATGTTGGCTGTGGGCGCGATAGCCAGTGTGGTTCGCCCAGTCTACGGAAAGGATACGGTTTACCAACTGACCGTGCCTGACATTGGTAACGTAGCCATCATCCAGAAGGGGTGTCCCGACGGCGCTCACAGCAGCGTTGCATGGTCTGTTCCCTCATGGGCGGTCGAGACCTACCTTTGGTGGTTGTGCCCGAGTCTGGCCTCGGAACCCGGAGAACATGTTTTCAAAGGGATCAACCGACTCCGCCGTCGCTTTTTCTCGGATGCACCAGATACGCTTGATGGCATCATCTTCCACAATGACCTCTGCGGGTCAGACCTTCGACCATGTCCGAAGATGGGCCGGGCAGTGGAGATTGGCGGAAACCGCATTCCTCCTCCGTGTATCTGGATCATGCCGGAGCGGGGCCAAGGACCTGACTTCAACTGGGACGGTCGCCGCCAACGGCGATTCCCGGCAGTTCTGCTCTCAGCGTTCAATGTCGATGCAGGCAATGCAAGTGTTTTGACCGGGTACATCGGGTTTCACCAAGGCGTCCGCGGCATCAGGACCACAGTCGCCTCCCGGTTTGGTCCGGGACGGTTGACGACCTTCAGGAGCTAAAAATGATGAACCCCGTTTTAGACCAGGAACGAATCCAACACCTTGTCGCGCGCCAGAGCTCGTCGAAACGACGCGCGCTGCTGGCCGCCTGGTCGCGGCCAGATCGCGAACTGCCGCTGGTGGACCTGGAGGTGACGTGGGTGCGGCTCTCCACTCTGAACCACCGGACTAAGGCTGAGCAGATGCGAGAGATTGAGACGAAGGGGCGCCCAGACCTGTTTTCGGCGGACCCGATGGGGTCGGAAGCACAAGCGGCACAGCTTCGTATCCTGAAATCTCAGCCGGGCTTCGATGATCTCAAGGCTGATCTGAGAGAACGTGGTCAGCAGGAGCCGGCCGTAGCTACTGCGGAGGGCGTTCTTGTAAACGGCAACCGTAGGTCCGCTGCGCTTCGTAGCCTCTATTTAGACGATCAGCATGCGCCTTCTCGATATGTCCGCTGCCTCGTCCTTCCGGCCGATGCGACCATGGATGAACTCGTCGATCTCGAAACTGAGCTGCAGATCGCACGTGACTTCCGCGAAGACTATTCGTGGGTCAATGAAGCGCTTTTGATCGAGGAACTGTTCAACCGCGAAGCCCAGAACTGGGATCGAGTCGCGGCGAGGATGCACAAGGATGTCCCCAAGGTTCGGGCGCAGTATGAAAAGCTGCAGCAGCTGCATCAGCTGGTGGCACTGTCAGACGGCACTCGCCACCACGCCGACTTTGATGAGAACGAGTCGGCTTTTGAGGAACTCACTAGGCACATCCGAACTAAGCCTAAGGCTGAGGCCAATTCCGTTCGCGGCGCCTACTTCCTTGGCACGCTGACCGGGGTCAACTACCGCGATCTTCGCCACCTTCAGCGGCCGGATGCCGCCGCACTAGTAAGGCAGGAATTGGAATCGGATCCGACAATCGCACCGCTGCTTTGTGCCATCAGGCATGATGTGCCCAACAATGGCGGCGATGTTCTCGATGACGCCCTCGGTGATGCAGCACAGGAAGAGGACCTTTCCGATATCCTCGCCTTCTTCGCGCGCAAGCGCAGCGAAGAGATAGTGACTCTCGCAGATGGCAAGAGCGCTGTCGTATCCGATCTAATTGCTTCCGTAGGGGCTGCCGTCGCCGTCGCGGCACAGGAAGCCGATGAGGATTCTAAGGACGCAAAGGCGCTCGTGGCTCCATTGAGCCGTCTTGCCGCCGCCAAGGAGCAGGTTGGCCGCGCAGCTGCTGCGCTTGAACGGGCGCGTAGCTTTGACGGATGGAATGAAGCCGACTTCCAAACCAAGGTGGCCGCGCTCAAGGCCGAAGTGAGCAAGCTCGAGGCACGCGGATGATCCGTGCCGAGCTCTATCAGCAGGACCGTCCGACGGTCGTCGTCGATCGTTTGGACGACACGAATCCTGGTGCCTGGGCCCGGCTGCAGGAAGCCTTTGCACGCGGCATCCTCACTGGATCGGCACGGCAGTCAGTGGTGCACCCGGATGTGTTTATGGCGGAACTCGATGTCCTGCGCGACATTCGGGCAGTGTTTGCAGAGCGGGTTGAGTTAGGACCGACCCTCACATCACAGTTGCGATTAATGGCTGATGATCGCCGTGCCCGTTCCGTGGCGATCGAAGCCGGTGAGGCAAGCGAAACCGAGCTTGAGGCCCTCGCGACCGAGCTTGAGGCCGCCGGGTTCAAAAGGAATTTGAAGCCCTTTCAACTGAGAAATCTCGCCCGCCTCATGCGTCTGCCGCATGCTGCGGACTTTTCGGTTCCTGGAGCGGGTAAGACGACGGTGGCGCTGGCGGCATTTGCTTTGGGTCGCGCTCGAGGAGGTATCGACCGTCTTATGGTCGTTGCGCCAATCGCCGCCTTCGGAGCCTGGGATGAGGATGCAGTCGCTTGCTTCAAAAAGCCACCGCGCGTTGTAATCTTTGGGGGTCCCGAAACAATTATCCCGCAAGACACGGAGATCCTGCTCTCAAATTATAATCGCGTCGCAACCGATTATGACATTATCAGAGCCTTCGTAGCGAATGGGGCTACCAAGGTTGTGCTCGACGAAGCCCATCGAGTGAAGCGCGGCGCTTCGGGGGTGCATGGTCGTGCTGTGTTGGATTTGGCCTATGCGGCTCATCGCCGAGACGTGCTAACTGGTACGCCGGCCCCCCAAGGCGCGCACGATCTCGTGGCTCTGGTGAAGTTCCTATACCCGGGCCAGGACCGCCAGATTCTTCCGAGGTCTGCTTACATCGAAAGGCTGGGGCGCGATCCCAATGTTCTCGGCGAGACTCACGCAGCGATTACGCGGTACTTCGTTCGAACTCCCAAGAGCGAGCTGGAGCTGCCTCCCACAACATTCGAGGTTATCCGCAGACAAATGGGACCCATTCAAAGCGCGATCTATGATGCGCTCGTGGGTCGCTACCGCGCCACTTTTTCGCTTCCCGACCGGGGTCGGCACGAGATGCAGCGCCTTGGCCGCATAGTAATGTACCTGCTCGAGGCCGCGACAAACCCCATGCTGTTAACGGCCGGTTCGGATGAGAGTGATGATCCAGGATTCCTTCACCCGCCGCTCGAGTTGTCGAGCAGCGAGCCGCTCGTCAACCTGCTACAAAGCTACAAAAACTTTGAGACTCCGTGGAAATACCAACAAGTGCTTTCCATTGTAGCGGCAGCAGCCGAACGCGGCGAGAAGGTCCTGATCTGGTCCAATTTCGTGCGCAACCTGAAGGTGTTGGCTCGAATGCTTGCGCAATATCAGCCGGCAATAGTGCATGGAGGAGTTCCCTCCGACGACGGTGCTCCCCCTGGCGACCTAACGCGCGAGAATGAATTTCGGCGGTTCCGACATGATGCCCACTGCGTTGCGCTCCTGGCAAATCCTGCAGCCTGCGGCGAGGGCATCAGCCTCCATCACTGGTGTCACAACGCTGTGTTCCTGGATAGGACGTTCAATGCGGGCCACTTCCTGCAGAGCCAGGATCGCATTCACAGGCTTGGGCTGTCGGCGGATGTAAAAACGCGCTTCACGCTACTCATCAGCTCGAACACCATCGACAATACGGTTGACGGAAGGCTTCACGACAAGGTCAGGGCGCTTTCCCGTTTGATGGATGATCCCGGCCTAGTCCAGATCTCACTACCTTCTCCAGATGAGGGCGACGGCGGTGCACCTGCGTTCGAGGATGATTGGCAGGCCGTAGCCGGACACGTCGGAACCATAGATGTATGAGTTGCCAAGTCGCGGACGCTGTCATGCTGCCTTCCTGCTGGCCTACAGTGCGCGGCTGAGGCCTTCAGGTGACTTCAACTCTTGGGTGATATCCGCGAGCGGGAAGTCGACCATTATGGCCGCCTCAACTGACGTCCTAGGTACCGCGAGGCTGCTCGTAGATATCAACCTCGCTAGCATAACCGACGTCGTCGCGATCAATCCCGTACTTGCCGCTTTCGACAGCAAGGCTGATCGACATAGTCTGTTGGGCATTGCCCGTCTCTTGCTGCAGAGATGCCCTCCGGCGTGGATTGGAGCTGCAATTGTCGACGGGCGTCTGGCCCCAGAATTCATTCCCGATAGTGACCTAGAAACCCTTTCCTGGCTGGAGCCGGACCTGGAACCGCTGCTCGTCGACATACATCATCGGCTAACACGTGCGGCCTTTGACGAGCGCAGAAAGATGCTCGGCAATGCTGGCGAACTCGCAATCATGTCGGCCCTTCGTTATGACAGATACTCACCGGTGCATGTGGCGCTCCTCTCTGATTGGTACGGCTATGACATTGAGAACCGTCGGGCCTCTGCTACCGAGCGCTTGGAGGTGAAGGCGTGCGTAAGAGCCACCGCAGACCGTGTATTCGTGTCGCGCAACGAATTCGACAAAGCAGCAAAGTTCGGGTCCGAATGGCGGCTCATTCAGGTGATATTTTCGTCAAGTGTAATGGTGGAACGAACCGTCGTAGCCGCTCATGTAGAGGAGGTCCGTGAACTTAGCAGCGGCGCGCTCCAAGCGTTGGCTCCTGATCCATCGCCGACGTTCCAATGGACCGATTCCGCTGAATTTCGCCCGACCCCCGATATGTGGATTCCAAGCGCACTGCGCGTGGATAACACCTTTTCATTGGAGTGTAGGTAAGATGTGCGCGCCTCGTTGTCGCTGCGCCTCCGGAGAACTGTAAGACCATCCATCTGGAAGACGGCACATTCATAAAACGCCCGGTGCCTAGCAGTGTGACAGCCCGGGAGCAGATGGAGCGACGCATCGAGTTCAAACTGCCGCGGCTGATCGAGTTGGTGTTGTCGCGGCCCGCTAGTCTCCACCACCATGATCCAGAAGGAGCTCAAGCTGACGCGACAGGGTGCCAATTTCGTTCCCGAGTTCACCCTGTCAACCTGCGCGAAATCACGGGAGGGCGCGATATCGGGCGTGGGGGTCGTTTGGCTATTCAGGTCGGATTTCATTGGTCTCCGTGGGCGAAAGATCGAGTGTCACGTGGCAACGTAGTAATCCTTGCTTTGCCTTGCTGGCGGCACGGCATGGGCCATGATCAGACCGTCTCAGATGAATGAAGACCTTTTTTCGCTTTGGGCCAGGTTCGCCGAAGACTGTCAGGAAAAGGGGCATCTGTCGCATTCATATCGCCATGAGGCAGTTTTCGGCATCCGTCACCGTGAGCTCTCCGCTAACTTTCGGATGCATTATCCGATTCCGCGCTGTGATCGCTGCGGAAAGTAAGCGCCACCATGCCCGATTTGTGGTCGAATTGTTTGGGCGAAAAACGCCACAATAGAAAATGCAGCCTTTCATCAATTGAACGGTATTTATGACGCAGTAAGAGGTAAGAAAGGCAGTCAGCCACTCCGGGATTTTTAAGAAGCATGCTTGCCCAGGAAGTCGGCGAGTCGGCGAGCAAGGCGGTCCGCGTCTTTCATCTCGCATTCCCAGATCACTAGGACCCGCCATCCGTCGGCCTCGATCGCTGCGACGCTCGCGGCATCGCGCTCGACGTTCCTCGCGATCTTCGCCGACCAGTATTCCCGGTTCTTTTTCGGCATACGCGCGCCGCGCTTGCACCCATGTCCGTGCCAGAAGCACCCATGTACGAAGATGACGGCCTGTCGCCGGGAGAACACCAAGTCGGGCTTCCCGGGCAAGTCCTTGCGGTGCAGCCTGAAGCGATAGCCGAGTGCGTGCGCGAGGCGGCGGACGGCCATCTCCGGTTTTGTGCCGGTTGACCGGACCAAGGACATTTGTCGGCTTCTGGCAGGATCAACGTTCGCAGTCATGGAAAATTCATGGTGAGCATGTTACGGATGAGAACAAACCGCAAACCATTTTCGACGTGGGGTATGCTACCATTACGCGCGAATCACGGGGAGATCATGCGGACATTTTATGAGTTTTTCGCCGGCGGAGGGATGGCTCGTGCCGGACTTGGTCCAGACTGGCAGTGTGCCTTCGCTAACGATTTCGATGTGAAAAAAGGCCTGACGTATCAGGTCAACTGGGGGACCGGCGGCGAGCTGACTATCGGTGATATTCGGCAAGTCAATCTCGACAAGCTCCCCGGCACTGCCGACTTAGCTTGGGGGTCATTCCCCTGTCAGGATCTGTCGCTTGCCGGAGGCGGCGCTGGATTGAAAGGCGAGCGTTCGGGAACCTTCTATCCGTTCTGGACGATTATGAACGGCCTGATCGCACAGGGCCGCGGTCCGAAGATCATCGCGCTGGAAAACGTTAACGGGACTCTGACCAGCCACGGAGGCGCTGACTTCGTGGCGATCGCCGAGACTTTCGCGAAAGCGGGCTACCGCTATGGCGCTATGGTCATCGACGCAAAACTTTTTGTCCCGCAGAGTCGCCCAAGGCTCTTCGTCATCGGCGTCCGGGGGGATTTCGAGGTCGACGAGGCCATGCTATCGCCGGAGCCGGTGGCGCCCTTCCATTCCCGCGGCGTTCAAAACGCGGTCGCAAGGATTCCTGCAAAGGCGCGGAAGCGGTGGCTGTGGTGGAATCTTCCTTCTCCGCCTGTCCGCAACACATGCTTCGCCGACCTCGTCGAAGAAAATCCCTCGAGCGTCGAATGGCACACCACGGAACAGACCGCGCGGCTGATCGCCCAGATGTCTCCGGTGAATATCGCGAAGCTTGAGGCCGCGAAGCGGGCCGGGCGCCGCATGGTGGGGACCGTCTACAAGCGGACGAGACCGCAGAATCCTAACGGCAAAGCTGTAAGAGCGGAAGTGCGCTTCGACGAGATCGCGGGCTGCCTGCGCACACCGACGGGAGGGTCGTCCCGGCAGACGATCATGGTCGTGGACGGCGCCCGTGTCCGGTCGCGCTTGATCAGCGCGAGGGAGACCGCACGGCTCATGGGACTTCCGGACGACTACAAGTTGCCTCGCGCATACAATGAGGGCTACCACCTTACAGGGGACGGGGTGGCAGTTCCGGTCGTTCGCTTTCTGGCGCAGCACCTGTTCGAGCCGGTCCTCCGAGCGACCGAGGGACAACATGGCGAAACTCCCGAACAGCATAACAGACAGCACGAAAACACCGCCGCTCGAAACGGACGAGCTGCGTAAGGCCATTCGGAAGTTCTTCCGTGAAACGCTCTACGACGGCCCCTCGGGCGAGAAGCGTCCCGTCGGCAGCTACCGCTGGGGAGTATACGCGTTCTACGACTACGACGGGGAGCCGATCTACGTCGGCCAGACCAAGGAGAAGGTTTCCGGCCGCGTCGGGCGCCACCTGACGAACCAGCGCACCGACGCTGTGGCGATGTCGGTGTTGGACCCTTTTGAGGTGGCGGAGATACAGGTCTGGCCACTGCCGCAGTTCGAGGCCGTGGGGTCGAAGCACCCTGACTTTAAAACGGCGAATGCGCACCTAAACGCGCTCGAGCACCTTGTCTTCACTCGGCTACGCAACGAGAGCAAGTTCAAGGCGATCCTGAATGAGAAGGACCCGCCGGAGCCGACTGTAGAAATCACCGAGCCGCCTTCCATGCGTGGTTCGATTGTCTCCGACCGGATCCAGGAGTTGCGCGGCCATCCGGACACCCGTTTGGCACGTCGGGCGCTCATCGTGTCCAAGCTGTCGCAGGTCATCTCCGAACGCGAGGTGAAGATGGGCCTTCGACGTGTGCTCGTGACCCAGACTAGGCGCATGAACTGGCTGGCGGAAAGGCGCTTCGAGAAACTCGGCGGCGAGAGCCTAGTCGAGGAAGGAGCCGAGGACGAAGAGGACACAAAGGGAGACGGGGACGGAACTGCGATTCCACACTGACGAACTGAGGGCATGCGTCGAAAGTAGGCTAAGTCACCGTGGCCATCCCTGCATGTTTTCGGTCACGTCGAGATAGGCCTCGTCCAGCGAAAGCGGGTTCGATCAGCGGCGTGTGCTCGGCGAAGATCTCCGGATTTGCTGCGAGACCGTCTTGTAGACGTCGAACCGGGGCTTGACGAAAAATCAGATCAGGGCATTTGCGCCTCGCAGTCACGGAGGGCATCGCCGGGTGAACGCCGAATTTGCGAGCCTCCTAGCTCGCAGCTGCGACCACGCCACGATCGAGGGCGTGCCCGACGGCGACCGGTTTGCCCCGTGTGATTTTTCGTGGAATGCGCGAAAAACCAGGGTCCCGATTCAGTGGTGATTGACAGGCCAAAACCCGGTTCGGCGGGCAAGAGTTCGAAGCCGAGAACGCCGCTGTCTCTCGCCGCGATTTGCAAACGCGCTTGTTCGCGGACGCGTTCATAGGAATGGGCCGAGCCACGTTCGGGTTTCCATTGCAAGGGCAGCGGCATGCCGGCTAACGATCGCATTGCCTCGACGCCTTGGCTTTTCAGCTCGTTTATCTGAACCTTGGAGATGCCGGCGACGAGGCTTAGGTGATCGTCGGCTCGGCGCCGCCCGTCGCATTGCTTGCTCCAGCGACAAACTTCGCAGGGGCTGTTTGGGTCGGGATAGGTATCGGAGACGCCGGTGGCGTCGACCGCCCGGATTTGGCCCGGCGAAAGAACGCGCCGTAGTCAGCGAAGCGATACCGCTCCGGTTGGAAATCCGCCCATGGCGGAACCACGTGAATGAACTCGGGGCTCAAGCCCTGCGTACCGGCGAGCAGATCCGAATAAAGGCAAAGCTGGAGCACGGTGCCACCCTTGGTCTCGCGCGCCAGCTTGGTATCGACCGCTTCGTAAGACCAGGAGCCGAGCGCGGATGGTGTTTCGACGCGCAAAAGCACATCCACCCGACCGCTCCACCGTCCGCTCGCCAGGGTGCCCTGGACGATAGCGGGCGCTCCAGCCCGCATCGCCTCGAGCGTCCGCGCGGCCGACGCGGGCGTGATATCAACACCGTCGATGCGCGCCGCGTCGAGGCCCGAGGCTTTCAAATGGTCGATATACGCTTGCTCATGAAGCGCGCCTCGCTCCCTCAGGATGTCAAGAAACGGATCATAGGTCGAGGGCTTTGCCAGCGTGCCTTGCGCGACCGAGGTCAAGCGCGGTCAGATGGCGGCATTTCAAATGGCCAACCAGATCCGTCGCCGTTAGATTTATTTCGTCTTCTCGCCTCATGCAAGGAACCTATGAATAATTAGACTTTGAGCAATTGAATTCTATTTTCAGGACCGTCAGATTGAAGAATAACATCGCGCCAAACAACACACTCATCAAGTGGAGGCGCCTAGTCCGCGATCCGCCCGCGCGGCGAATTCGGCCAAAGGTGGGCTGAGGGGCCGTGGGATTTTCCAGCGTATCGCTTTGTCGAATATCATGGCTTCGGCGGATGAGAGCCCGAGCCGCAGGACCCGCCGCGTCGCCGCGTCATATCGTTGAACGATGATGGCCACCATGGCGAAGAGGTACGTGGCGCCAGGAACCTCCAAATCGATATGTTGTAGGACGCGGCCGAGATCGGTCGCGGCGAGCGGCTCAAATCGCAGCAATTCCACCAGCAGCGGGTTCGCCAAGCTTGAACCGACATGCTGGTCGAGAAATCGATGTGCGAGGTCGGCGACGACGGGATCATCGCCCTTGAGATGAAGCAGCCGAGCCAACACCTCGTGTCCGCCACGAATGTCCGGATTTTGCACCATAAAGGCCTTGGCCCGCTCGACAAAGCGCCGCCGCTCGGCGCTGGCCAGCTCGGCGTTGTAGATCCGAGCCGCGGTAGCAGGATCGGCGGCGGTGATCAGCCAACGGTCCTGCACGTGGCAGAATCGTCGGTCCCTGGGCACGCGACTGAGTGACCACAGCACTGGCCCACTGACAGGATCCGCCAGAAATCGTTCGATGAAGTTATAAGCGTACTCAACGAGCTTGGGCGTCGCGGTCGATGCCAGCGAAGAGGCAAGAACCTCGCCGACGGCGGCCCTTGAGTTGAGATGTCCGCGAAGCCATTCGAGCACGAGGGCGCCGTGCAGGGACTTAACGCCGCGACCCAGTTCCTTGGAAACAAACCTCAGAATGATCGGTTCCGGCTGAGCTTCCCGCAGAAACGCCGCCGCCGTCAGTGACGCGGCGTCGGCGGTTTTGCCTTCAAGCAGCGACACCGCGATTTCCGCGCGATCCTGGGCCGTGACGCCCGGCGCGGAGAGAAGGGCGCGCCCCTGGGCTCTTAACTCAGCCGTGGTGACCACGGTCAGTCTCCTCGAAGCGCTCGCGGCCAGCCAAAGTCGAAAAAGTGGCGCCGCTTGTGTGTGCGTGCAAAGCCGCGCCACTTCCTCGTACGCGGCGTTGAAGATGTCGGCGGTCGTGTCCGCCTGGCCGGCCTTGCGCAGCATGGTCACGATCATTTTTTTGTCCAGCAAGGCGCCGAGCAGGCCACGGGCGGCGTTCTTGCGCGCGCCCTTGAGCTGCGCCGCGAGCACGCGAGCCAGGTCCCGTCCCCATTCGCCGCCGACATCCGTTCGGTTGATGCCGCGGAGATAAATTGGCCAGATGACTTCCGCGTGGGCCAGCCGCGAACCGTCCTCGCCCTCCTCGGCTCTTAGCTCCACGTCGGTCCAGTGCTGGGCGAACTTAGCCAGGTCGGCCGTCGTCACCAGCTCGGCCGGCGCCGCGAAGCCCAGCGCGTTCGCCGCCGCCACGCTTCGAATTCTTGCAAACGCCTCGGATCGCACCGAGATTTGGCTATTCGTTTCCGCCTGTGCTTCGATTGTCAGCGCGAGCATGAACGCCGCCAAGCTGGGCTGCTTCACCAAGGGCTCAGCCATCGGCCGCCCTAACCGAACCTCGGCCCATTGGTGGAAGGCGTCGTATTCCGCCGCGTCCGGCGCTGGCAGCGAAAACCGGGTCAAGGCGAGGTGTTTGGATGCGCTAAAAACCTGATAGAGGTCGTGCGTGCCGCAGGTGATCAGACCCGCGTAGGGTGTGCCGCGATAGAACCCGTCGTCCACCACCCGATCAAGAGCGGCACGATCGATCTTGGCCGGCAGGTCATCGAGGAAACAAATCTCGGCCTGCTGTGTCCCGCCGGACCATTTCACGCAGCTGGCAAGCCAGGCTTCGAACTCCGCCAATCGCAGCAGTTCCGTCACCGAGGCCAGTCGGCCGGAGGTCACCAACGCCCCGATTAGCTGCAACAATAGTATCGACTTGCCATCGCCCGAGCGGCCCTCGATCCAGAAAACCGGGAGCCGGTGGTCGTCCGCGCCATAGGCTTGGGACAGCGCGCCGAGCCACGCCTGAGCAGCGCCGACGATGTTGGCGAGCTGTCGTGGCCGAGCGCGGAAACGTCCCCCCGCCAGATCGTCGAGCCGCGGACGAGGGCGCGTGAAGAGGGCGTTGATGGCATTGGGACGTGGCAGGAACTCGTGCGCTGTCAGCAGCCGACCCGGCAGGCGATGTTCCGATTTGGAAGCCGCTACGATGTCGGACATGACTTTGTAAAGCGCGGTTCGAACGCGATCGGGGTCTCGGCCATTAAAAGCGTCGAAAATGTCGCCAAGCGCCGCACGAGCCACGCGATCGGCGTCCAGCACGCCGCCCATCAGCAGCGCGCGGCGAAGAGAGAGCCCCGGATTCGACATAATCCGGATCGGTTCACCCTTGACGAACAAACGGCGCGTGAGGGCGAGACGATCCCTGTCGTAAAGCTCGCCCACGCCGAAAATCTTATCCGCGCCAAGCCCGTCGACCGTCAGCCCGGGTTCGCACCCTTCACAGACGATCTGGAACTCAATTCGGTCCACCATCGAGGGCGAACAGAGCGAGACGATGTCGTAGGCCTCGCGCAACGCGGCTGCCAGCGACTTGGCCGTCAGGGCGCGTTTGACCTGTGTCAGGCTTAACTTGTCACTGGAGATTAGGAAGTCGCTGAGCGATTCGACTTCAATGGCTGGGGCCTCCCCATTGATCAGGAACGCACGCACGAAACGCTCGAGTGCCACCGTTGCCTGAATTGAAAATCCGCTAAGCGCCCACCAGCCGCCATTGGCCCGTTTGGGAAACTGGCTGAACCAAAGCTTTCGCAACGTGTCAAAACTGTCGGCCAGCTCCGGCGGCACTTCGTTCACGGATCCGTCACTCCCCAAAAGGCTACCGGCAGCCCGCCGCCGCATCACCAAAAAACCCGTCGCCGTCGGTCCTATCGATGTCATCAGTCGCATCAATCGCCTCGTCCTCCGCCGGCAAACTAGGTGCAGCCGATCCTCTGAACAAGGTCAAGCGGAAAGACCCGCGACTTGGCATTCTGTAGGATCAACGCAGCCCATCCATGGCGTCCACCGTCTCAGTTCGAAGGCCATGACACGGGCCGAAATCCCGAGTCCCGACGCGGCTATCACCGCGGCCCGCGTCGGCGCCGACAATGTCTGCTTTCCGGCCGAGCAAAACTGACCTCAACGTCCGAGATAGGGCGCGGAGCTGACGCTAACGGCGAATTTGAACCGAATACCCCGTCATCCCATGTTCATGATTTGTGCTTCGAAAGTCGCATAAAAAGGCAGTCTGGAAGTTGAAAGTTCAGGACCCAAAAGGGCCTCATTTCATTCCATTGAACCCGCCTTGGCCGGATAACCCTTTGCGACGTAGCTAAGAAGGCGGCTTCATAGCCAAGCGCGATGGCGAAGATGCGCTAGTCTAGAATGCATCTGTGAATTTTTGCATGCGCATCGCTGCCGACACCGCCTGGCATGATTGTCCTGCTCGAAAACGGCTGCGGCGATCGCGGCAACGCGATCGATGCGGTCGTTTAGACAGAGGCCTCCGCCTGGCATCGAGCAACATGCACGGAGGTACGCAAAGCGCAAATTGCATCAAGTATTTAATGGGACGAGCCCCCCGCGCAAAAAGCTTGCGCTGCGTCCATCGTTCCGCCGAACTGGGGGGCGTGACGATCGACCACGATGGCCTATTTTTTGCAAAGTCGAATGTCCCGATTCCGAAGCCGAGGGAAAAACTCGACCACGCCGAAGAATAGTAACAACACGGGCAACGCAAGCCGCCTTGCCCACTACCAGAGAAGGTGCTTGCGGTGCTCTCACTGACACGAGATCGCAAATGGCACGTGGGTGAGCAACAGAACTGGCGACACGCATGGTGATCAGCTTGACTCGCTGAGGAAGCACAAGGTCTCAGCGGCAGAGGAGCAAGCGACGGTCGAGGCTGGCCGCGCGGGATCTGATCGAAGCGTAGTCGGACAAGGAAGCGGTGTAGTGCCCCACCTCGATGTTCCTAGAAGCGCGCCGGCAGCCTGGGCGGGGGGGCTTGGGTTAGACTGCCGGCGCACGCCACTCATGAAGAGCGACCCCTTTTCGCGGTTCGGACACCCATAGTCAACCCGGCAGCGTCTGGATGCCCGCTGTGCTCTTTCAGAGCGGCTCGCGATGCCGGCCATGTCGGCCGATCCTGCCTAGGATGGTGGGCCACTCTCGTCGGCCGAGTTGATGCTCCAGCCAGTATCGCCTTGCCGACCAGCATGAGTTTGCCGTGAGCAATCCGTCGTCCCCAGCGGATACTATCGTGCACGTGTCGCAGCACTCCGGGCGGCTATATCACCTAAGACAGCATGAAGAAGCGTTCCAAGTTCTTGTTCGGCGAGCCCGTGTGCAGTTCCTGAATCGGACAGTGGACGAGAATTCTCATGGCGGTGATGCGCCAGAAGGCATTCGCGTCCAACGGAATCAAGCCTCGACTATCAGTCCCAAACTACACATCACAAGAGCGATCTTCCACCCATTTGCAGATTATCCGACTGATCAGGCGGCGTTCGATATGTCCGACTCTGCCTCAAGCATTCCCACAGGTATGGACAGCGATCTCGCTATTTGTCGCAACGTGCTTAGCTTAGCACTACTTTGGCAGATTTTTAGCGGAGATGGTTCTGCGGCAGTGGGGACAACGGATTGGGGGCGGCTGCGCGAGCGCGGTGAGGATGGCTTGCGTGACGGCGGGTAGGCTCGGTTGGGGCGGCGGGCCGAGGATTCTTTTTTCCCCCTCCCGCTTGTTTGAGGCGGCGAGATTGCAGGAAGGCGTAGGCGATCATCGCCATCAGCGCGTGCCGGTGCAGGCCCGTCCATGAGCGCCCCTCGAAGTGGTCGAGGCCAAGTTCCTCCTTGAGCTGCTGATGCGCCTGTTCGCAGACCCAGCGCGCCTTGATGGCGCCTGCGATCTGCTTGAGCGGGGTGTCGGCGGGCAAGTTGGAGAGGTAGTATTTGCGCTCGCCGGTCGAGCGGTGCTCGCCGATCACCCAGACCTCCTCGCCAGGCAGATGCTGAGCGCCCATGTCGCGGATGCGCTGGGGTGGGCCATCTGCAACCCGGACACGGACAGCGGCGAAGCGGGCCGAGAGGCGGCCTTTGGTGCCACGCCGCCAACTGACCGTCCGCCATTGGGCTTTTTCCAGCATCGCCTGCGCGGCCATCGACTTCACATCGGGGATATGCCGGCGGCGCGGGCGGCCGTGTCCGGCAACGGGGAAGATCATCGCCACGTCGGCGGCATAGACCTTCTGCTTGAACGGGATACCGACGGCCCAGGTAAGGCCGCGCTCGGTGAGCGCCTGCCGGAAGGGGGCGCTCAAGCCATATCCGGCATCGGCGAGCACGCAGCCAAAGCGTAAGCCGGCTGCGCGAGCCCGGTCGATCTCGGCCAGCGCGATTTCGGGCTTGGTCCTGTAGGCACGATGGTCCTCGGGCACACCGGCACGGTCGAGCCGGGCGGGATCGGAAGTCCAGCTCTCGGGCAGAAACAGTCGCAGCCCCACCATGACCGGCACTTCGCCAGAGGCCAGCGTCAGCGACACCAGCGTCTGGCAGTTGGCGTTCTTGCCAAGTGCCGAGGCATATTGCGGCGCGACGCCGACCGAGTGGCGCCCCTTCTTGGGGAGCGCGGTGTCGTCCACGATCAGCCACGCATCGTTCCCGCCAACTTGTCTGTCGGCCTCCGCGAGCAGCACCTTCTCCAGCGGCGCAGCATCCCACACGCCGCTCGCGATGAAGTGGTGCAGCTGGTCATAGTTGACGCCTGCGTCGCGCGCAGCCATCGGTTGGACGCTCTTGCGATCCCCAAGGCCAATCAGCCCAGCAATATAGGCCGGACACATCCGCGCACGCGTCTTGTGCCTCAACGCCGAGACGAACGGCTCAAGCCACCGCTCCAGATCGAGTTGCCAATCCCTGTTCATGGCCGGCCCCTCCAACAGCCGACCTCTCATGAATCACGCAAAACCGCTCTTGGGAATCCTCGAAACGCTCCCGGAACTAAAAATCTGCCAAAGTAGTGTTAGGTTCAAGACTCGATTCATAGTTTCTCGAAGGTGATGACAAGGACGTCACGATATGCGAACGGCATTTTCGGATTTTCGGTCACGATCGATGATACATCATGAAACGTCTTGCGGTCGTTGCAGATCACAAAATCATTTGGAAGGTTCATTTCGACATCGCCGAGGAACCGCTTTGAGGCATCTGTAATCGTGCTCATACCGCCGGTGACGTTAACCCGCCCGATCATGTGAGAAACGATGAAATCCACCCCGTCCTGATGGAGTCCCTCGGGTGCTGGTTTGCCGTTTACACCGTCGCGTGCAACAATCCGGTAGGGATGAAGCTTAATATTCCAACGATCATGTCCTGCAGTTTCACAAAAATTCTGCAGAAACCTGTCAGAATCTTGTTTAAGACAGATGATCGATAAAGGATTGTTCAAAGGGCTCAAAGTAGCGCTTGAAGCCGCCATTCAAGTGGTTGATGGCTTTCGATTGCTCGTAAGGGGCATGCGGCAGGAGCCGAAAAATTCCCTCCACTGCGTCATATTCAAACGCACCATAGCGCCGGTAGCGATAGGTCCCGCCGTCAATCGAGAAGCAGTCGATTCCAAGACCCCCTGCATCATCCGCTCCCGTTTTCGCGGCGGCACATGGGAATTCTCCGCTCTGTTGTTCAACCCCTTGTGCGACCGGTGCTCGACGTCCGGCATCACCTGTCGCTTTGCCGCTCCATACGAGCGCAGCTTGTCGGTGATCATGCGCTTCGGCGCGAGCCCCTGCTTCTTAAACAGCCGCGTCAGCAAGCGCTTGGCGGCTTTGGTGTTGCGGCGGTTTTGCACGATTTCGTCCAGCACATATCCATCCTGGTCGACGGCGCGCCACAACCAAAGCTTTTTGCCGGCGATGGTGACGACCACTTCGTTCAGGTACCAGACATCATTCCGGCACGGCGGCTTGCGGCGCAAGCAGCGAGCGTAGTCCGGCCCGAACTTGATGCCCCACCGGCGAATTGTCTCATACGAAACCACGATGCCGCGTTCCAGCAGCATTTCCTCAACCAGGCGCAGGCTCAGCGGAAACCGGAAATAAAGCCAGACCGCGTGGGCGATAATAGGCGGCGGAATCGGGGGGGCGTGTAGCTGACGGCGGGCGTATTCATGCCCCCGGCGTCTATGTCGCAAATCTTGACGATTGGTTTGTGTGACAAGCCCGCCGCAGGTCTCAACGCGTTCATATGCAGACAATGTGAAATCGCCCTATTCCGCCTTTTTTACCGCTCCTTAAGTCCCTCGCTCGCATGCTTGTCGATGCCATTGAACTCATGGCCATCGGCCAAGGATTTGGAAAAATACCTCTCGCAGCAGAAACCGTGAGAGTCGCTGTAGGCCTAACGTTAAGGGGCTGGGAGAGAGCGGTTTGATTGGACGAAATGTGTACCGGAGTACCGAGTCATGAAGCCACGAGGTAATCTGGTCCGACTGAAGCAATTTCAGGTGAATGAGAAGCGGCGACAGTTGCAGCAGCTAGACATGATGATTGCCGATTTCGAACGCATGGCGCGAGAACTGGACTTCCAGATAAACGCCGAGGAAACGAAGGCCGGCATCTCCGATATCAATCATTTCGCTTATCCGACGTTCGCCAAGGCCGCCCGCCTACGTCGTGACAACCTCAAGAATTCGCAATCGGACCTTCTGCGGCAGAGAACCACAGCCGAGCCATGCCTCGCCGAGGCTGAAGCAGAGCTCTCCAAGGCGCAAATGCTAGAATCGCGCAGCGGCAGAGGCCACGACCTCGAACCCGGCAACCGAAGCGCCATGATCGGCTGAGCCGGACGGCTTCAGCGCGCCTCAATTCGCGACACCCGACTGGCCGTTGGCGCGTGTGTCGCCGCAGCGTGACAGCCGTCCCGGCCAGCTATCGCTGCATCAAGCCGCTGAAACTTTACAGTGCCGGGCGCGCTGCTACCTCAATTTCTTTACCGCTCAATCAATGTGACAGCACCGATTCTTTCTCAACCGCGGCATGCCCTAAATCGTCACCTGCGTCCCGATCTCGACGACGCGTCCGGTCGGGATCTGGAAATATTCCGTCGCATCGGCCGCCGAGCGCGCCAGCCCGATGAACAGCTTGTCCTGCCAGACCGGCATGCCGGAATTGGGCGAGGCCTTGAGTGAGCGCCGCGACAGGAAGAAGGAGGTCGTCATGATGTCGAACTTCCAGCCCTGTTTGCGGCAGATCGCCAGCGCGCGCGGGATGTTGGGCTGCTCCATGTAGCCGAAGGTCAGCGTCACCCGCATGAACAGCTCGTTGACCGTCTCCATCTTGACGCGCTCGCTGTCGGGCACGACAGGCTGCGGTGCCGTCACCACCGACAGGATGACGTTCTGCTCGTGCAGCACCTTGTAGTGCTTGAGGCTGTGCATCAGTGCCGTCGGCGCGCTCAGCGGATCGCTGGTCAGGAACACCGCGGTGCCCGACACCAAATGCGGCTTCTTCTTCAGCAGATTGCCGGCAAGGAAATCCAGCGGGATCTCGTTCCTGCGCGTCTTTTCGAACAAATAGCGCGTTCCGCGTATCCAGGTGGACATGATCAGCACAATGGTGAAGGCCACCGCCAGCGAAGCCCAGCCACCTTCGAACACTTTGACGATGTTCGAGGCAAAGAAGCCGATGTCGATGAACGCGAACACCACTGTCAGGGAGATGGCCAGCCAGAGCTGCCATTTCCAGATGCGGCTCATGATCACGTAAAGCAGCACCGTCGTCACCAGCATGTTGCCGGTCACCGAGATGCCGTAGGCCGAGGCAAGCTTGCTGGATTCGCCAAAGCCAACCACCAGCAGCATCACCACCAGCGCCAGCAGCAGGTTGATGCGCGGCAGATAGATCTGGCCGGACTGTTTTTCCGACGTATGCTGGATAACGAAACGCGGCAGCATATTAAGCTGCACCGCCTGTCTGGTCAGCGAGAAAGCGCCGGAGATCACCGCCTGGCTGGCGATGACGGTCGCAGCGGTGGCGAGAACGACCATCGGAATAAGCGTCCAGCCTTCGTTCATCTCGAAGAAGGGATGACCGACCACTCCGTTTTTCGCCAGCACGAATGCGCCCTGCCCGGCATAGTTCAGCAGCAGGCAAGGGAACACGATGGCCAGCCAGGCGAGCACGATGGGCTTACGGCCGAAGTGGCCGAGATCGGCATAGAGCGCCTCGGCGCCGGTGACGGCGAGGAAGATGGCGCCGATCGTCACGAAGGCGACGTCTGGTGAATTGATCAGGAACGCGACGATGTAATGCGGGCTGACTGCCAGCAGGATTTCCGGATCGGCGATGATGTGGTTGAGACCGGAAAGGCCGATGGCCAGGAACCAGACTGCCGTGATCGGGCCGAAGATCAGGGCGACGCCGCCGGTTCCAAACCGCTGTGCCGAAAACAGAATCGCCAGGATGACCAGCGTCAGCGGCACCACATAGGGCTGGAAGGTCGGCGTGACGACGTTCATGCCTTCGACCGCCGACAGCACCGAGATCGCCGGCGTGATGACTGCGTCACCAAAAAAAAGCGAGGCACCGACGATGCCGATGGCGAGGATCACCGCCGAGCGGGTCGGGAAACTGTTGCGCGCCAGCGCCATCAGCGACAGCACACCGCCCTCGCCGCGATTGTCGGCCCTGAGCACGAACATGATATATTTGATGGTGACGATGATCGTCAGCGACCAGATGATCAGCGACAACACGCCAAGGATGTCGCCACGGTTGGCGACGTTGCCACCGGCCGATGCGTGCAACGCCTCGCGAAATGCATAGATCGGGCTGGTACCGATATCGCCGTAAACCACGCCGAGCGCGCCCAGCATCAGCACCTTGGTGCTGTGCTGCTCGACCTCAGAATGGCTGGATTGTTCGACAGGTTCTGCCTCGTTACCAGCATTGGTAAGGGCCATGGACGACACTCCGGTAAGCGGGCGGTGCTCTACGCTTGCTGCACTGCAATATCAAGTGCCGCGACGTAATGGCTCCGTATGCGGACCGCATTTGTTGCCCCGGCGGATTGTCTCATACCAAACCACGATCCCGCTCCAGCGCCATTTCCTCGACCAGACACAGGCTCAAGGGGAACCTGAAGGAGAGCCAGACCGCATGGGCGATGATCTGCGGCAGGAAACGATGGCGCGTGACGCTCAACCTGCCCGACCTCAGCTGGAGTTTGCGACGGAACCGGGAAATATGCCGGACCAAGCTGACTGGTGACACATGAACGCATTATTGTCTTCCGGTCTGGCGGCAACCGTATCAGCAGGACGGCAAAGCTGACCGGCTGCTGCAGCGAAGCGCAGGTGAAGCGCGTCTGGGCTCGACATCAGAAGGAAAGCGGGAAGCAGGAAATGTTGTCGCAAAAGTTGAGTTCTGCGAGGTGCAAAAGTCGCAAAATGGGTCGCGACAAAGGCTCGGCAGCTCCCCGAAGTAGCCATTTCAGATTGCTTGCAGGTGCGGATAAAGTCCTTTATGCATCGGCACATGATCAAGTCCGCGCTCATCGCTGCAATCTATTATGCGACGCTTCCATAAGGAGCGGCGCGTTTCGATCATGCCTTGAAACAAGCCGCCGTCAGGCGGCTTTGTTCATGAGAGGACCCCCTGGCGGCAATACCAGGAGGATTCCCTATATGGCACTTCCCGATTTATCAACCGGTCATTCCGAACCATGTTCGGCGGCTTTGAAGACGCTCATTGAGCGCGGCTATGTAAATCAAGGGACCGACCTGCCGGGTGTCGATGCCGCCTTTGAAGCAGGCATCGTACCCGCTTACGCTGGTTTCGATGCGACGGCTGACAGTCTTCATGTCGGCCATCTTCTTCTGATCATGGCGCTTCGTCATCTTCAGCAGACTGGCCATAAACCCATCGTTCTCATTGGGGGTGGGACCACCCGCATCGGCGATCCCAGCTTCCGTTCGGAGGCGCGGCCGATGCTGACGGACGAGCGGATCGCCGCCAACATTGAAGGGATCAGAAAGGTCTTTGACCGTCTCCTTGTCTTCGGAGACGGCCCGACGGATGCCGTGATGGTGAACAATGCCGACTGGCTGGACAGCATTCGTTGGATCGACATGCTGAGAGACGTCGGCAGGCATTTCTCCGTCAATCGGATGCTCTCTTTCGACAGTGTGAAGTCGCGGCTGGAAAAGCAGGAGAATCTGAGCTTCTTAGAATTCAACTACATGATCCTCCAAGCGTTCGACTTCCTTGAGCTAACCCGCCGGACCGGTTGCCGTTTGCAGATGGGTGGAGCCGACCAGTGGGGGAACATCATCAATGGCATCGACTTGATACGGCGGACGGATGGAAAGGAAGTCTTCGGAGTGACTACGCCGCTTCTGACGACTCCTTCAGGTGTCAAGATGGGTAAGACGGCTGCCGGAGCTGTGTGGCTCAACGAAGATCGCCTTTCGCCATACGATTACTGGCAATTCTGGCGTAACACGGAAGACGCTGATGTCGTTCGGTTCCTGAAGCTTTTCACCGATCTGCCGATGGACGAGATCGAGCGATTTGGACAGGCTGAAGGAACCGAGCTAAACGCCGTCAAAGAACGTCTCGCCAACGAAGCTACGGCCCTGGCACATGGAACTAACGCCGCCAAACAGGCGGAGGCCACGGCTAGCCAAGCATTTGGGCAGGGCGAAGCCGCAGAGGGGCTACCGACGCTTCATCTAAATGACGCCGAGGGGTTGGCCGGAGTAGCCCTTGTGGATTTGCTGGTACGCGCCGGATTGACCTCCTCCAAAGGGGAAGCGCGAAGGGCGATCTCGGGACGAGGTGTGCGGATCAACGGCAACGTTGTCGAGGTTGATACAATGATATCTTCCCAAGACCTCCCGATCCGGCTTTCGCTCGGCCGGAAGCGCCACACTGTTGTAAAGTAGGGTTTCAGCACATTCTGTCGCAGAAATTCTGCCCGCTTAGCGGATATTGCAGACATTCGCGTCGAGTTCCCTGAGAAATGTCGAGAGACATTCCTCAGGGGGTAGTTAAGGCCGGGCAAAGGCAGCAAACTGGCCGGGTGGGTGATTGGCTACTATATGCGTGATGCATTAACATGTAGGAGGTCGAGCAGCATTGTCACGCTTCCATGCGGCAATGGGCGGGCCGTTTCCTTTGATGTGATCGGCATTGACGGCGACCGCACACAAGGTGTCCACCTATTTTGGTGACGCCTCATGCATCAGAGCACTCAACAGTAAAAGGTGCGGGGAAATTCGCGCTTACTAATTAACTGCCAAGCGACACACGTTTCGCGCGCGGATCTGCAGATCATCTTGCGGCGCGCGGCATTGATGCTCAGAAACGTCGCCGGCGTGCCGCTGGAACCGGCCACCGAGGACGCTCTCAACTCCATTGCTGCCGAAATGAAAATCGGCCGGGCGGACCTCATTCAGATCGTGCTGCGGGAATGGCTGGAAACGAACGCCTATCTGCCCGTGCGCGAAATCGATGAGGAGAATGAAACGGACGGGAGCGCGTAAATGCAAACTTCCGCGATCACGCTATGCACGGCGAAGCTGCGACTCATCTATCGCTAAGGCGCGGCGGACCTGATGGCCTGTCGTATTCGTCGATGGCCATGGTTCGAGCGATAGGAACGCGGAACGCCTCCGTGGCGCCCCGAATGTCGTCATCATATACGGCTTGTACGCGTCCCCAACTGCCGCAGCTTTCATCGGCTGCGCACTTCGCCATCCGGACTTGAGACAGTGCCGGCTCTGCTTCGGTGCAACGTCCGCGATGGCGGCTCGATTCCTGGGCCAAGACTCCATTTTCGGGCGGCAATTCCAGCACCGACCTTGACCGAGTCATGCCGCATATCTGTTGGATGTCGCATCGTCGTAGCCCCGCTAAGCCGACCAGGCCTCCCGACCGCCGGATCGACAATGTTGATCGCCTCTGGAGAATTGTTCTTGTTGTCGAGCGCGATGGTCTCCACCGTCTTGCCGTGCTCTATTTCCGCTCAGTCATGAGCAACGCCAGCCAGCCTGTCGACACTTTCGACGAGGTCCCGTGCCTTATCTGGATCGTGTGAAGGCTTTGTGGGTCCGCTCGGGCCGCGCCATCCCCAGCCTATCTTCCTTCACGCCCAACAGCGAAGCATCCAATGCTAATTCGTGAAGCGTCGAGAAAACAAAATTTGACTGGCAATCAAGTTTCTGTGGCGCGACCTTTCGTGGATGCGACAGCCAAACAGCCTGACTTCCCCACTGGGAATGCTTGCTGCCTCGACCTCTCTCCGGCCGGCCGAACGCCCTTTGCGGTGCCGGCCGACACGTTCCGTGCCGGTGCCGGAGCCGAGGAGAGCCCGAGGCCTTCACCATCATCAATCCGCTATATGGGCCATGCGCTCAACAACGCGCTGCAGGACACAGGACGTGCCGTCCCACAGGGATTATTGAATCCCGTTAGGATTTAAACGCCATATCCAATCGCAGCCATCCGCTGAACGCAGCTATCGCCGTCGACGCGAACATCGAACAGAACCGACCCTGCGGTTTTTTCCGCAGCGTCAGCCACACGATCGCAGAACGGTCGATTGAGGTAACAGGCACAGCAATAATCGTGTTGGGGAACAACGGAGAACTTAGATGCGCGTCGGTAAACGGGGACACCGCCCTTTTGGTGGCGGAATTGGCTGCGTGGAATGCGTCTCCGCTGAGTTCCGAAGTCGGAGCCCGCACCCTCGGCATCGCCGACGGCGTCGAAGATTTCCAGGAAATCATTATCCGGCATTCCTAATATGCCGCCTCGCGTTTTGCCCTGAAAGCCGAGCCAGCGCTGATCCAGTTCGCGGAGTCTTCGCCCATGCCGTTCGTCAACGGCATCAAGGCTTCGCGGGAGCGTGTCGTCGCTCGGGACGACGAAGATCGCCAAAGCTTCCTGCGCAAGCGCGGCTTCTCCAAGGCGGAGACGACGAAGATCATCGATGCCGTGCTTTCGGAGGAAGGGCACCCGCCCGCCTCGATTTTCGACTTCGTGCAGGGCATTACACGGGTGGCGCGCAACAAGCCGCATCAGGATGTTCGCCTGGAGATGGAGGGCAAGGCCAAGAAGCTTCTCGATCTGGCAGCATGATGCTGCAATGCTGCGCGCGGCGGGAGTAGGTAACGTCACCGGGCTGCTGATGCCGCCAGTTTCGAACATGTGCATCGCTGCGGCGCAGCACACGGCCTGCGCTGCCGGTCTGGCAAACACACCTCTCAGGTCTAGGTGTGCGCTGCACAGATCGCAATGCTGCTATGCACAATTAATGCTTCTCGGGAGCGTGGAAGGGAGTAGGTTGTCGGTATCAAGTTTCGTCCGGGTCACCTCCTCCCGACCTCGGCGATCAGGGACGGCATTTATTCCTCCCGAATGCTGTCGTCCAAATCAAGCCCGCCGCACCTCCTCCCGCGGCGGGCTTTTTCGTTGTGCGAGCGGCGGCTTCTTCCAGCCCGATGAAGGAAACGAACGCGGAGGGTCCGTCAATCGGCGCGGTTGAACCGTTCGATGGTGATGGTACGCGCGACATCCACCGTAATCTCCAGCACTTCGTTCCATGCCTCCTCGCCACCGAGCTCCGAAAGGGCGAGATGAAAGAGCCTGTGCTGGAGATCGAGGCTCATCAGGCCAGGGGCGGTGTTGAAGGCGACCAGCCCGTCATCGACCCTCGCTTCGAACAGCAACTTAAGTTTCTTGTAGTTCTCTAGCAAACGAGTGTCGCGCAAAACGCGGGTCTCGTCTTTCTCCAGAAGCTTGTAAGCAATTTCCAACCAAAGAACGTACTCCCAGAAGGCAGCAACGACTTACCCGGCAGCGTCTGGATGCCCGCTGTGCTCTTTCAGAGCGGCTCGCGATGCCGGCCATGTCGGCCGATCCTGCCTAGGATGGGGGGCCACTCTCGTCGGCCGAGTTGATGCTCCAGCCAGTATCGCCTTGCCGACCAGCATGGGTTCGCCGTTAGCAATCCATCCTCGCGAGCCAATGCTATCGTGCACGTGTCGCAGCACTCCGGGCGGCTATATCGCCTAAGACAGCATGACGAAGCGTTCCAACTTCCTGTTCGGCGAGCCCGTGTCCAGTTCCTGACTCGGACAGTGGACGAGAATTCTCATGGCGGTGATGCGCCAGAAGGCATTCGCGTCCAACGGAATCAAGCCTCGACTATCAGTCCCAAACTACACATCACAAGAGCGATCTTCCACCCATTTGCAGATTATCCGACTGATCAGGCGGCGTCCGATATGTCCGACTCTGCCTCAAGCATTCCCACAGGTATGGACAGCGATCTCGCTATTTGTCGCAACGTGCTTAGGTTCAAGACTCGATTCATAGTTTCTCGAAGGCGATGACAAGGACGTCACGATATGCGAACGGCATTTTCGGATTTTCGGTCACGATCGATGATACATCATGAAACGTCTTGCGGTCGTTGCAGATCACAAAATCATTTGGAAGGTTCATTTCGACATCGCCGAGGAACCGCTTTGAGGCATCTGTAATCGTGCTCATACCGCCGGTGACGTTAACCCGCCCGATCATGTGAGAAACGATGAAATCCACCCCGTCCTGATGGAGTCCCTCGGGTGCTGGTTTGCCGTTTACACCGTCGCGTGCAACAATCCGGTAGGGATGAAGCTTAATATTCCAACGATCATGTCCAGCGGTTTGACATAGAATTCTGCAGAAACCTGTCAGAATCTTGTTTAAGACAGGATGATCTATAAACGATTGTTCAAAGGGCTCGAAGTAGCGCTTGAAGCCGCCATTCAAGTGGTTGATGGCTTTCGATTGCTCGTAAGGGGCATGGGGCAGGAGCCGAAAAATTCCGTCAACTGCGTCATATTCAAACGCACCATAGCGCCGGTAGCGATAGGTCCCGCCGTCACGCATGTATTCATCGAGAAGCAATCGATTCCAGTGGTCAGCAAAGTTCTTCCAGCCAGCATCAATTTCGATGCCGAAGCCGGCTTCGGTGCGCTTACCTCTGGAAAACCACCATCCATTCGTGACCAGATGATCAGTGCATTCTTGACTGAGGCTGCATAGCGCCTGGGGTGCGACCTTTTTCATGGGTGTCTCCCGTCTTGGTAATTTGGCGAGGGGGAAGTTTTAAAGGACGCTTGGTGGCTCGCGGCTTGGTGTTCCCAAAGGTGGCGGTCCGTAATGTATTTCGGCGTGCTGGCTATGATGGACCGAGGTAAAAAGCGCGTATTAGGACTATGTAGCTGACGCTCCCGCTGACGCCCTCGAGCGCGGACGCTATGGCCCGTTCGCACATCTTGTGAATAGTACTGCCCCATTCACCTGAAACCGCCTCCTGGGACCAGGCTTGCTCAAGCCCTTCCTTCAACACGATTGATCCGACGCCAAGGGAAGCGGTTTCGAGGTGCCGCAGCGCGTCCATGATGATGGCCGCTGCGGGGGCCTCGCGGACTTCGAGAACCTTTTCACCGGTTGAGATGTGTTCGAGCCCGACAAAGCGGCCGTGTCCGAATTTGCCAACTGTTTTATTCAGGAGCGGGATTGTGTCGATCAGTGCAACATCACGGTCATCAATTGACACGAGATTTCCGTCGATAAACCCGAGTTTGATCTCTACCGGCTGCTCTGCGGCAGTGTTGCGCGTCCAATCAAATGCCTCTTCCGGGATAGAAAAGTTCTCGGGATCATCCAAAGGTCCAGACTCGAATTCCCGGCACCAGAGGTTTTCGTCTCCGCTCCAGGTGCGGTCCGTCACAAAAGTCAGTCCGAACTTAGAGAGGGCGGCGGCCTTCTGCTGCCGGGAAATCACCGAGCATTCATACGGACTGCCGAAGTTGCCGGAAAATCCCGAGCGCTTGATGCTATTGTTAAGGCGCGGAAGACTATTCTGCGAAAGACTTGCTGTATGAAGAAGCAGCCGTGAGCCGATTGATGTTGCATGATCAACAATCAACGAGGCGATTACGGGACGGCTCAAGGAACTGCTTAACGGATAGTTACCAAGGTACTTGGCGTGGGCCCGAATGGCGGGTTTCACGCCTTGTTCGACAAAAGCTTCCCGCCCTTCGAGACAGACAAAGCGCGCGCCGAACCTGGCTGCCGTCTGTTCCAGCAAAGGCTTATCGACGGAAGTTCCGACATCCACCGCGACAGCTTCAATATTCGAAAAGCCAAGGCTTTGCAGCTTGTAGAGAAGGTAGGTGCTGTCGAGACCGCCGCTGAACATGGTTGCAACTGGTGCGTTTCGGTCCGGAAAAGCCTCCAGATCTTCGAAACTCAAGATGCCGCCGGTAGATGGTTTGATCGAAGTTGAGACGGGGTTCATTTGTCAGGTCCTGCTCTCAAAAAGGATGCCGGAAAAGGTTCCGGCGAGGATGAGGCCGGCACCTATCAAGCCCGTTGCGGTCAAAGATTCTGTCAGGAGAAGGTGCGCGAGGACGAAACCAAAAAAGGGTTCTGTTCCCATCAGCAAGCCAACCCGTGTCGGCGTGGATTTTCTGACCGCGGCGTTTTGAATGTAGAATGCAGCGATCGTGCAGAAGAGTGAAAGGAACGCGACGGCGCCCCAAAACTGAAGGGGGGCCTTCACAATAAGGCCGTAGATTCCGAATTGACCCACGGCTAAAACGAAAGTGAGTGTTGCCACCGCCGATCCCTGGATGGCCGTCAGTGCCGCAGACGAAATCTGCCGGCCGGCCAGAAGGCGTTTGGTGGAAACGACCATAATTGCTCGCAGAATCGCAGCCCCCAGCACAAGCGCGTCACCCGGACTGAACTTGCCGATCCCGCCAGTGAGAAGGCCGACACCGATGCAGGATATGGCGGCACTTGCCAATATGCCCGGAGGTGGAAGTCGCCCCGATAGCCCATAGTCAATGATCGGCGTGAAAATTACACAAAGCGAAATGATCAAGGCCGTATTCATTGCGCTTGTTGATGCAACACCGTAAGTTTCAGCAATAAAAATTGAAAAAAGTATTGTCCCCAATACGAGGCCACGGATGCAATCGCCCCAAGAGATCGACGCGATCTCATGTCTTGCCACCACTGCCATAAAGATCGTGGTAATCAGGAAACGATAAAGAATGAGGATCAAAACCGGCGCATAGAATAGTGCGCTTTTCGCGACCGGATAGCTCGCGCCCCAAACGAATGCGGCACCCAGTACGGCCAGGTCGGCCGAGAAGGATGAGGTCAGTGACCTCCTCGCAGGTATTGAAGCACGTTCGAAAACGTCCACGTTCAAGTATCCTTTGTGCTAGCCACCCATCCTACTGTGCAGAACGAGTCAAAACAGATTAGGCCGTCCCTATAACGTTGGTATCGCGGAACTGTCCGGCCTTCCGCGAGGCGCTCATCGATGTCCCACCACTGGACTTCATTAAGCGGCGGGACGATCGAGCGGCTTTTTGTCCAGTCGTGGCCCGCGTCGCGAGATTTTGGCGTCCCCACATGCAGTAGGGGGAGTGTTTGGTTACAAGCTCGGCCCATTCCGATTGCAACCGGAGGGCGGATTCGCATGCACAGATCTTGCTGTAGCGACTGCCTGAGGCTGTTCATGGAGGAACTCCTGCAGGTTCGTGCCGTAGGTATTTGTGATTCAGCAAAGCAAATGCCGTGCCAATCCAGAAAACCATTTTTAGACAACACGATCGCTTTGATCGTGCAGTGTTTCATACCCAACATTGTCAGAAGGCCGACAATGAGTCCGACTGCCGGGCATGCAACCGAACGCTGTGATCCTGTTATCCTGACAGGTTTCCCGCTGCAGCCCGGCTTGGCAATTCATCAGGGCCTGTCGCAAATGAAAAGTCGAAGGGCGAGGCGGCTTCCGGCTCGCAGAGCGGCCCGAACGACCTCGGCGCGGTCTCTAAGCCTCGCCCCGATGCAGCTTGGCCTACATACCGACGATCTCGTTGACTACGCGCGCAAGGAAACGCGGCACGAGCACCTTGCCGTAGTTGCGGACGCTGTACAGCTTCGTACTTTCTCCGGGCGGTGCGCGCGAACTGAAGGAATGGCTGTTTCGGGAAGCCGACTTGGCAGTGTCGAACGAGGATATTGCCCGTCGCTTCGTGGCCGACTGCCGTCGCACCCGCACGGGTCGGGAGTTCCCCGCCTGGCTCGGGCCGACACCTTCGCAAAACTCGAGGGGCGGCAGCGGATCCTCGGCTTGTCGCGTTGCTCGCCAGGAAACCCGTGCGCTTGGCGAGTGTGGCCATGGCGAACAAGATGGCCCGTGTGGTCTGGGCGATCATGGTACGCGCGAGACCTCAAGCTCGTCATGCCGCGAACCTTGCGGTGTAAGGTTGCGAAGAAGATAAATTTTAGGACAGAGAACAGGCGGGCCGATCGATCGGCTACCAGTAGGTTGTGAGAGCGACGCGATGTGATGGCGAGACTGGTCAGGCCGGGAACAGGGACAACCCGTCGAATGTCCGAGCACCATAGCCTGATAGGCAGATTGAGATCCAGTTCGCCGGTCCCATCAGGGCCAGCAGTCTCGGATGGCTGCATCAACAGGCCGGACAGAAGACTGCACCCGCCCAACGCGCCGTAACGTCCAATTACCTCTTGCATCGCGGGAGCCATCCACAGAGGACGTTTCTCGGAGAAGGCGACGGCGCTGCATGCGGAGTACCACCGACCGGCGGTCTGCCGACCGCCCGCGCTCGTGTCGGTAATGTCGAGGCTTCCTTCAGCGAATAGCGACCAACAGGAGAACTTTGACCGATCGCGGGTGCGAAGCCGCATTGGCATGTGAGCGCCCAAATAGACTGCCAAGCCACGCTCGAGTCAGCGTGCAGATCTTTGCCCAATGGCCCGAGGTGATGGGCTGCCAAACCGTGACTCTCAAGCTCCCCTCCGAAGACTGCACCAGAGGACTACGACCCGCTGCCTTCCTCTTAAACCGTCATCGCTCTGACAACACATTCTGCAATGCTCGGCGGATGTCGATGAGGCGGCTCATCACGCAAAGTAGGTATTCAGCAGGTCGGGAGGAACGAATGAACCCTGATGCTTTCCGCAGCCCAGTTTTCGTTAAGCGTGCAACGTACATCGTGCAAGAGATTGCCAGCCTGGCCGACGCCATCGATTTCCTCAACGAGTGGCCAGGAAACCGCAGAGACTTGATCCACGAAGCCGCCCTCAAGGCGTGCTATGATGCATACGACGAGCGAATACCTGTAAGCGCAGCGCGCAATGCCTTTTTCGGCTTTGCGAAACGGGCCGCTATATTGGAAGATGCAACCTCCGCGATGCAGTGGCTCGCTGCCTGCAAGTCGGGCAGTGGAAAAGTGAAAGTGTAGGCATACGCGAAATGTGCGAGGCTGGCGCGGGTAGCACGCCAAGGAGGGCACTGTGTCGAGATTTCACAGTTCGCCGAAAGCAAAAGCTTCTCAAAATCAACAGCAAAACGGCAGATCTCGCGCAACCCCCATCATAACCAGACCCACTGCACTCGGTCGCTAGGCTAGTGCCAAGTCCAGCGACGAAGATGCAGCGGAACCATTCGGCTGGCAAAGAAGTGCGACCGAGGCCTGTTGCCGTAGAGGAGGCGGAGAGATGATCGGCTTGAGCAGATTTGAGCGGCCAATGGTTGCTAAGGTTAGCCGTCACAGATCGGAGCGTATCGTGTTCGACGTCAATGACGCGGCCGCTATCTTGCTCCGTGATCTTAGTCGTCGACCGAGAAACGGAAGATACCGATGGACGCCTGTCGGCAAGTATTGCGTGGCGAGGCTCATCCACCAGCTGCACGAAGAGCTTTCGTCGCAGCCGCGCTCGAAGCAAAAATCCTGCGCAGTGACTAAAAAATGAAGCCGCGCGATATCGGTTGGCTATGCCCAGGTTCGAGCACGCCGTTCGGCTTCAGCGTCGAGCAGCCGTTCGCCGCGAAGAGGGGCACTGCGATATATTGACGGAAAGGAGAAGGGAGTTCGCGCGGCTTGTGCCCCGGAGCGGGTCTCCACACAGACGGCGCAGCAACTGGCTTCGCAGGATCGGCCTCGGATGATAGGCAGGCCGCTGGTCGCTTCCAGCACGACCCGGCAAAGCCGACGGCGCCGAGGTCGAGTTCTCGATGAAGACTTCGATGAGTCGGACCGGATTGTCCTGCATCACGTAAACGTCTAGGCACTCGGGAAAGAGTGTCGCTTGCCGGCGATCCTCGCCCTCGACAAACCGATTCATCCCATGTCGGCTCTTCTGAGCCTTGTCCACCGAGAGCGGGATTAGCCCGACCGGCCTTGGCCTGCACTGGCCGCAGCTCGATGCCGATGTGGATGTGCCGGCGCTGCTGCAAGGTGTGTTCGGCTCCAAGCGTTGCCAACGTGCCAAGAGAATCGCGGGCTCCCGCTGTTGGCCGGCCTCGTGCCAAAGTTGCTCGATGACATGGGCATGGTCGCAACCAATGCCTCCGCTCGCGCGCGAACACATCCGTGAAAGTTGATGCAATCAGTCAACAAACGTGATAGCGGCGTCCCCGCCTGCACTGATGGGTGCAATAAGCCTTTCAGATTGACGGAGATCAGGGGAATGGGGTTAACCCGACGCTTGGACGAACACGGCGATCGTCCGGCGCTGATCTTTCCCGGCCGCACGCCGATCACCTACCGCGATCTTGCGCTACGTGTCACAGCGGTGGCAGCCGAGTTCGGACCGGAGAAAAAGTTGGTCGCGGTAGCAGCCGAGCCGACGGAACACGCGGTCATCTCCTATCTGGCAGCCATGCACGGCAGGCACGCCGTCGCATTGATCCCGCCCTGCAACGCATCGGCTCTGGACGACTTCGTCGCCGACTATTCGCCCGAAATCATCTGCAGACGCGTAGACGCCCGCTGGCGCTGCCGCGCGGAAGCCGGGAAGTCCTGCATCCCGATCTCGCGGTGCTGCTCGGTACCTCCGGCAGCACCGGCAAGAGCCGGTATGAACAGTTTGCGCGCGGATCTTTCGACAAGTCATTGCTCCACGAGCCGAAACGCTTGTGGAAAAGAAGCGCGGCGCTCGGGAGGACGAATGAAGCGATATTACAAGGTCGTTCGTCCTATTGGCCATCTTGGGCTGGCTGACGTGGCGGCTCTGTGGTCGCATGACAGCAGCCGGCCACTTGGGTGTGTTGGCCGCCGCGACAGCAAATATCGCAGCGGCCGGTCCACCCGCCGAGCAAGTCATATTCTTCCACCATGTAGCTCTTGATCTTCAGCCAACTGCCGTGCCGCCAACCGGCTTCCATGGATGCAGGTCAATTCACGATTTGCTGAAACGCGCTGTTTCCGCCCGGGTGGAGCTAGCCTGTCAGTTTAGTGAAGTCGTGGCGCCGCGCGCGAACATGTGCCAGCAAATTCGTTTCGTTTACGACCCCTGATTGAAAGAGATTCAGCGTGGTCGAGGCCAGAATCTGACCGTCTATCGAAGTGCTGTACCATTTAGCGTCGGCGGTTATCTGGTCGACAACCCGCTGGCAAATCGCCCGATCTTTAGGTCTAAGGAACTGACTTTTCGGCGCTCGTAGCATCTCGACGCCTTTAAAGGGGAGTCACTTGTCTCCCAAGCGACACCCATGCGTGGGTCTCCCGAGAATGGATACTAACGCATCCAGGCCATTCGTTTGAGTGGTACGATGCGGGGCGTTGGCATCGGTGACGTGGTTGCGATCACGGCCGCGGTACGGAGGGGGGTCAC
Source organism: Mesorhizobium sp. M1399 (assembly GCF_040317735.1). Lineage (NCBI taxonomy): Bacteria > Pseudomonadati > Pseudomonadota > Alphaproteobacteria > Hyphomicrobiales > Phyllobacteriaceae > Mesorhizobium > Mesorhizobium sp. M1399. The sequence continues at coordinate 6,927 of NZ_JAMYKZ010000024.1, read as the reverse complement.
CGACGACCGTATCAGTGATACAACGCACTTCCTTAGCGGGCGGCCCAGCAGCTTGGGTTAGGGGGCGGCCGCTGGGCCTGACCAGCGAGCGTTCGGGAATGCTCGACTGGCTGGTTGGTATTTTAGATAAATCTAATATAATCGAACCATGCGAACGAAGTACGCGCCGGTAAGAAAGTGGCTGGCGTCCGATTCACTTAGCGGCGCTTTTGCCTTGGGTTCTGGCGAGCTTTCGGACGGGTTTGAAGCCAATTTTGCAGATCGCCGATCTGTTACCCACAGGGACTTTTTCCTCGTCAACAAATCGTCACGATCGCCCTCAGCGGTCGCTCGGCTATGCATGGCAGCTATGGCGTAGTCGGCTCTGTTGGTTCGATAGTCTTCTCTTTGGACAGTCATCGTTTGCTCCCAGTTTCATAGCCCCTCTTTTGCCCTGGCGGGGAGATTAACTGCCGGTGCATTACGCGAGTCAATCGATGAAACGACCACTCCGCAGTCGCGAGGGCGGCGAGCAACCCTACAATTTTTAACGTTGGAACGGCTTACAGACTGCAACACAGCCGCCCTTTCGTCGGGCTGCGTTGATCGCGTTCATGTTGCCCTTCAGCTCGCCGGTCTTGGCTTCACGTGCCTTGATGTCGCGTTGTCGCATCATGCTGCCAACCGGCAACCCAAGCCAAAACACGCCGTCCACGTCACGGCGGGCGGTGCTGTCTTGTACGGCCATTATCGGCGCCAGGTCGGAATTCGTTCGGTAAAGTTCGGCTTCCAACTGGCTGCAGGACTTGCCCGCGTATACGCTGGACGAAACCAGCATGGGCTTGACGTCGGCTGGGCGAGTAGCGCAGCCCGGCAAAACGCTGATGGCTACAAACGCACATAACTTGATTCATGCCTCCCCCCAAAATGCCCGCGGCGAGCATTCGTTGAGGGCAGGACGAAGTCTAGTGCCTTGACGGCATGCGGAATATATTCCTATTCTGCGGGATGCCGCACCCTCGCCGACACGAAGCCGTTTCCGAATATCACCTCGCCAAAATTGAACGACAGGCGTGGCGCCTTGTCTCTGTCGGTCGGGGCGACGCTTTTGGACCTCAAAGTGTCCGCTGCCGACCTCGGCCCGCGGGTTGGTGAACCCGTTGAAATCATCGTTGATCTGATCGCCGCACAAAGCCTTCAGATCATCGGCAGCATCGCGGTGTCATCCGGGGTGGCGCACAACGAGAGCAACACGGTCAATCCGGCAGTGGCGGGCGGGCTGGGCTACATGAGCGTTGGGCTGACCGTCACGCCGACCCAGAACGATGTCACGTTTGGCACGAGCCTGCTGGTTCGGCTCAACATCGCTGCCGGCGTCGGTGCGAATGGCCTGTTCGTGCTCGGCTGGGCTGTCCAGAAGGCCAAGTCACGCCTGACCTACATCGGCGGGGCTCTCCAATCTGCGGCCATGGTGGCGGAGGATGCGCACCCGAAGCTTAACATCGACCCGTTCTTCCGCATTGCGGCCAGCGGCGTCACCAACGACTATGCTGGCAACCCCCTGATCGGAGCATCGGCTGGCGGGTTTCCTCCTGTTCTGGTCAACGCGCCGGCAGGCTCGCCCTTCGGCACCAAGGCCATCAAGCTGCCGGCCGGCCACGCTGCACGACATCAAGACGCCCGTAGCCGAAGCAGGGTTGACGGTGGGAGAAACTGTCTGGTGTATCTTCGCCTTCATGGCGGGGAGTGCCCAGTCCATCCAGTTCATCCACTACATTCCGGTGTCGTCCGGGGTGACCCAGACCGCTCAGATAACCAAAACGGTCAATGGCCTGACGTATATTTCGCTGCCCATCGTGGTCACCCAGAACGACGTTACCTACGGCCTTAATCACCAGCTCCGCATCCTTCCGACAGGGGCCTTGGCCGCGGATGCCTACCTTCCCGGCTGGGCCATCCAGAAGGCACCGGGCCGGCTGATCGATAACCATGGCCGGTTTGACAAACTGGCCAAGGACGTTGCCTCCGTGCCGGCCTCGCAGTTCGCCGGCAAGATCGGTGCGCACTTCGGCGATAGCATCATCGAAAGTGTCATCTGGCCGGGCATCACGCCGACCGCCAAGATTGCCCAGCGCACCGGCATGACGATCACCAACTGCGGCGGCGGCGGTACCCGCATGGCCAACCATGCTGCGAACTATGACAAGTTCTCGTTTTACCGGCTGGCCGATGCCATTGCCTCCGGTGATTTTTCCCAACAGATAGCCGCAGCAACGGTCATCGGAGGCACCTTTCCAGCGATTGCAGCGCGCATGGCATCGGTGGATTTCAGCCTGCTGGATTACCTGATCCCCTCGTTCGGCACCAACGACTTCACCGGCGCCGGCCCGACGTGCCCCATCGGCACCAATGCGGACATAACCGGGGCGACCTTCAAGGGAGCCATCAACTACGGCATCCAGACGATCATGACCGCCCGGCCGAACCTGAAGCTCATCTTCACGACGCCGATATGGCGGACGCTGGACGGCACTGCGGGAGGAGCCGGAAGCCAGCTGATCGACTACGCCAACGCCATGCTTGAGGTCTTCGCCCTAAACAGGGTGCCAGTGGTCGATCTGTACCGCCGCTTCATCATCAACCAGTTCAACTACGTTCATTGGATGGGTCCTGGAGACGGAACTCACCCCAACAATCTTGGACAGGACCTGATCGGCGGCATGATGGCGGCGGGGCTGTTCGACAACTTCTAAGTTGCGCCTAGACAATCTCGGCGCGGACGAAATGCCATGACGCCGTGTTAATGATCGTGTCCGGGGTGTAGGGATTGGTGAGTTTCACTAGCGTCCCATCAACTTCCGCGACCGTCCAGACGCCAGTTTCGTCGCTCCAGTCGCCCGGAACCGCTACAATCATGGTGATGCGGTAATCTCTTCCGATTTCGAACATTCGGCCCTCCCCACTTTTTTGGTTCGGGGCAGAATGCGCGCGTGCTTGGGTCGGCGCAAGGGTCACCGACCTCGCAGGCGCGGATGGCGTCGACCAGCGCGACAACCGCGCCACGGGCCAGGTGGATGCCATCCTCGACGTGATCTCGAGCAACCTTTTCACGGCGATGGCAAATCTACCCTAGTGGAAGTCAATCTTTTTCGACGGCTGCGCGGTGTGGCTTTTGAGACTGATGAGCGCAGGCGTGTCGATCTTCGACGCTATCCGCCGGGCCAGTTCCCGCAATTCGAAAAAGCCGTCAATACTCATCAGGCTCAACGGTGTGCCTGACGAAGTATCCCACCGCAAAGGTACTTTGTCTTGCCTGTACGAAGATCCGTTCATCTCGCAAATGGCGTCGTAAATCGCCTGTGCGATCGACATTTCGGCACGGATACGCTCTGCGTCTTTTTGGCTGTTCATAAGAATTTTTCCCCAAACCACGGTCCCCCTTAGCCGCTTTCATTAGGTGTCGCTAGATCACGCGGATGTGACACGTCGGATAAAATCGATTGATATGGCCGAGGGAGCGCACGCGGTTTTCTTTGGTCTTCGCCGTGTTGAGCGCCGTGCAAGACTCGTGCCGCGTCCATCTTGATCGCAGCGTTGAATGGGCACTATTCGCAATGTATATTGCGCCCATGAGCACTGCAGCTGACAACAATTTTTTGCTGCCGCCCCCGGCTCCAGCGTATCTGCCGGCGCGCGTCATCGGCGACCCGAAGAAGGCGGCGTAGTGGTCAGCCCGCTTCCGGATCCCGAGGTCGCGGACGAAGCGCCAAGCGAGCCCTACCTCACCCCATACGACAATAAACGCGTCGCCATGTATATGTGGCTGCTGGACGCCGCCTATGACGACGAGGATTGGCGCGTGGTTGCCAGGACTGTGCTGCATATCGATCCCGAGAAGGAACCGAAGCGGGCGCACCGAGCCTGGGAAACTCATCTCGCCCGCGCCCGGTGGATTCTCAAGGAAGGGTACAAGTTCCTGTTCCCGAGCCCCACGACTCACTGACGAGTCTGTCCGTTAGGGCCGAAATTGGGGCCGCAAGAAGATACCGACAAAAGGTTTAATGAAATCAACGGCATCTGGCGGAGGGAGTAACCGTCCGGCTGTTTTTTCGCGCCGACGTCATGCCTTTTCTTCGCACCGGTTAAAGGTTTTGGTTCCCTGGGCCAGGAAACATCGATGGGGCTCGCGGTCACCCAGGTGAAGCCACCGCATCCACCATGCGCATCAAGCGCACTGGTCAGTCGACGCGACAATACACGAGACCCCGCCGCGCAGTGCCTCCAGTTCTTTGAGACTGGCACTGATGAAGGCAAGTGCCTCGCCGCGGTTGGGAACCGGTCCCTTCTTCATAGCACGAACCCTGCTGCCACGAATTGACCCTAACTTAATTAAACGCGCTCTCATGGCGTGAAAGTGACTGTCAGCATTGGAGGCGCGGAAATTTCTCCCAATGCAGATGCTCAGGACGTCCTTCGCACTGCCGGACGGTGCCTTTTTGAAGCGAAACAACATGGACGAAATCGTGTTTCATTCGTCTATGACGCCGCCATGTTGCGGGTCGTGACGCCCTAACCTACCGCTGGCCCAGCCCTGACGCTGGCAGAGTATCGCGAGAATGGGGCCTGCCTTCCAACCGATTGCGGATGCACCAACAACCCGGCCACGTTCGACGTTTCACAGCCTGGGGCCTATTTTTCAGGTAACCGGCAATTCGTTGGAGTCCGTTCTCCTAAGTGACGCAAAAAGGCCCGCCCCATTGTCTGGAGCAGGCCCTTTGACTTGCGCGGTACTCAGAACCTTGCCGCTTCGCGAAAGATAATAGCGAATGGTAAACATCGACTGAACGTCCGTGCCGCTTCGGTGGCCTTGGGTTAGGTGCGGCCTGTCCTTGTTGCTTGGCGAGATCGGGGCGGCTGATGCCGGCTCAGTGCGACGCGGATTTCGTGCAAACCCCAACAATGCTGCCCCCGCATCGATCACCGCAAGCAGATTGGCCAGCTAAATGTCATCCACTGCAGGGCAAATTCGTTGCTCGCCGGCCGACAAATGCTGGGAGGCACTGCATGCGCGCGCTCGCGCGGACCCTGTGGTGAAAGAATTGGCGCCCGGCCGCGATTGATCAAAGTTGGGCCTGCGGACCGAGTGTCACCGCTTGCGATCGTAACATTGATGCGATCCGAATTTACTCTTTGGCTCGCGCCCAAGCTGGACGCTCAAGGATGCCGCGTCTTCGCCGATATCCTGACGCTTCAGCCCGGCGACCGGTGGCGCAGAGAAACCTCACGAACGCGAGCCGGATCGCGAGCCAGATCGAAGATGAGCTTTCCACCCCTGCATGGTACCGGAGTCTGGGCCCGTTGGCGCAGGATGGAAGTCGATCCTGATGTACGATGATACACTTCCCGTGCGTCGAGATGGGCGGACTCGAAATGAGGCCGCAGTTCGTCAACGACACCGTTGTCGCTCGGGATTGCCTGCTCGAACAGCAGATGTCCGTAATCGGCCGTCAGGCTTCGAGCTCCTTCGGCTGACTTTTGAGGGCGGCGATGAGTAGCCCCAAAAGAGCCTTCCGCCACCGGAGCAGGAGCGAGAAGTTGTAGCCAGCGGCGGCCAGGACGGCGTCGCCCTGCTGGCGGGCGAGGTAGTTGCGGCCAGCTTCTTTCGCTTCGCGCCACCAACCTTCGACCAAACCGGTGCCGTGACACCCGTTCCGAGAACAGGCGAGCCGCGCGCCGGTCCATATGCCGCGAAGGACAGACGAGCCAACATCCCGAAACTTGCTTACGTCGAACTCGCGGGAGACCGGCACCAGGGGGCCTGACACCAAGTCCTCGAATGCCCTCGATGTGTGTTCAAGATCCTAGGAAGTTCTCTCCTTACCACTGGAAGACAGCTCGTCCAGCCGCATCTGAACAGAGGCCGGTGCTCAATCAGTGCCGCGCAGGATGTGCCCGATTGACAGGCATGAGGGAAGCCCAGGTCCTTAGTCCACAACGCTGTGACGAGCGCGACAACCGCGGCGGGGTTAGCCAGCTCACAGTTCAAGTCGATGGCTCAACTGTTGCATGGGGAGAGCTCTTACTTCTCGCTCCAAGTGCGGACGCGGCGCACGAGCTCGGAAGTTGAGATCCCGTAGCGATCGTGAAGCGTCGGCAGCGCGCCAGCGTCGAGGAACTCGTCCGGCAGGGCGATCTGCCGAAAGACTGGGGCCACTCCCTCCCGCATCAGCAGCGCGGCGACACCTTCGCCCAGCCCACCGATGATGGTGTGGTTCTCGGTCACTATCATTAGCCGTCCCGGACGGCGCGCCGCGGCAAGTATCGTCTCCGTGTCCAGAGGCTTGATCGTCGGAACGTGCAGAACGGCGCAGCCGATCCTGTCGGCTTCAAGCGCCTTCGCCGCCTCCAGCGCGCGCATGGTCATCAGGCCGCTTGAAATGAACAGCACATCCTCACCCTCGCGCAACAGGCGTGCCTTGCCGATTTGGAATGTGTAATCGTACTCGTCGAGCACGACAGGGACCTTGCCGCGCAAAAGCCGCATGTAGACCGGCCCGTTGTAGTCCGCGATCGCCTCCGTGGCCTGTTCGATGTCGAGCGCGTCGCAAGGATCGATGATCGTCAGGTTCGGCATCCCGCGGAAGATCGCGATGTCCTCCGTCGCCTGGTGGCTGGGGCCGTAGCCGGTCGTCAGCCCCGGTAAGGCGCAGACGATCTTCACATTGAGTTTCTCCTCGGCGATCGCCATGCAGATGAAATCGTAGGCCCGCCGCGATGCGAAGACGGCGTAGGTGGTGGCGAAAGGCGTGAAGCCCTCCCGCGCCAAGCCGGCGGCGGCGCTCATTAGCACCTGCTCCGCCATGCCCATCTGATAGAAGCGGTCCGGATGCTCCTGTGCGAAGACATGGAGATCGGTGTATTTCGCGAGGTCCGCCGTCAGGCCAACTA
>NZ_JAMYKZ010000023.1:0-76034 GCF_040317735.1 Mesorhizobium sp. M1399 | reverse complement strand
CGATGGAAAGCGTCAGGTCCGTGAAAACCATCGCCGCAATGGCGATGCCCACCCTGTCCGCCTTGGGGGCCGTCTGACTGATCGACATTTTTCGCGTTCCCTGCTTCGGGTGCCGAGGCTACCGAGCCAAGAACGTTCCAACAATTCCGATCATACGGAAATTTTGTCCGTGTTATTGTACAATGAGCAACGACACGAGAGAGGATGCGTCGCTTTGTACAGCGTGGACGACATGATCCTTCTGGCCGAAGTCGCCGAAACGGGCAGTTTTACCTGGATCTACCGCGCCGGCGACGGCGAGGATCCCGAGACCGGTTCCCATAAATGGTTCCTGCATGGGGTCTTTGGATGAGCGGGCCGCGCTATGCCGAGCTGCAGGTGACCAGCCATTTCTCGTTCCTGCGCGGCGCCAGCTCTTGCGACGACCTGTTCGCGCAGGCGGCCGCGCTCGGCATCGAGGCTCTGGCAGTAGTCGACCGCAATTCCCTAGCCGGCATCGTGCGGGCCCATCAAGCCGCCAAAGACACCGGCGTCAGGCTCATCGTCGGCTGCCGCCTCGATCTCATCGACGGTATGTCCCTGCTCGTCTATCCCACCGACCGGGCAGCCTATTCCCGGCTGTGCCGGCTTCTCACGCTGGGAAAGAAGCGCGGCGGCAAAGGGAAATGCCATCTCGAATGGAGCGACCTGGCCGACTATGCGGAGGGCCTGATCGCCGTTCTTGTCCCTGACCGAGCCGATGACACCTGTGCCCTGCAACTGCGTCGCGTGCGGGAAACCTTCAGTGATCGCGCCTATCTGGCGCTGACCCTGCGCCGGCGCCCCAACGACCAGCTCCGCCTGCATGGGCTTTCCAACCTCGCCACAAGAATGCAGGTGCCGACGGTGGTGACGAACGACGTGCTGTTCCATGAACCGGGCCGGCGCATCCTGCAGGATGTGGTGACGGCCATTCGCCACAACATGACCATCGACGAGCTGGGATTCCGGCGCGAACGTCATGCCGATCGGTATTTGAAGCCTCCGGAAGAAATGGCGCGGCTGTTTTCGCGCTACCCGGAAGCCCTTGCGCGCACGCTCGAGATCGCCCGGCAATGCCGCTTCTCCCTCGACGAGCTTGCCTACCAATACCCCGAAGAGAAGATGCTGCCTGGGCTGACGGCACAGCAGGCGCTCGAAAAGCTGACCTGGGAAGGCGCGGAGCGACGTTATCCCGAGGGCGTGCCGGATAAGGTCGTGGCGCTCATCAAACACGAACTGCGCCTGATCGAGATCCTGCAATATGCCCCATACTTCCTCACCGTGAACGCCATCGTGCAGTTCGCGCGCAGCAAGGACATTCTGTGCCAGGGCAGAGGCTCGGCCGCCAACTCCGCAGTCTGCTACGTGCTGGGCATCACCAGTATTGATCCCGAGCGCAACAATCTCCTCTTCGAGCGCTTCGTCTCGCAGGAGCGCAACGAGCCCCCGGATATCGATGTCGACTTCGAGCACGAGCGGCGCGAGATCGTCATGCAGTGGGTGTGCGAGACCTATGGCCGCGACCACAGTGCGCTGTGCTCGACGGTGGTGCGCTATCACACCAAGGGCGCCATCCGGGATATCGGCAAAGCGCTCGGCCTGCCTGAAGATGTCACCAAGCTGCTCTCCTCTCAGGTCTGGGGCCACGGCGAAGGCATCGATGAAAGCCGCGCCCGCGAGCTCAATTTCAACCTCGCCGATCGCCGGCTTCGGTTGACGCTCGAATTGGCGCCGCAGCTCGAAGGTACCCCCCGGCATCTGTCGCAGCATCCGGGCGGCTTCGTTCTGACCAATGACCGGCTTGATGACCTGGTGCCGATCGAGCCCGCCCGCATGGTCGACCGCCAGGTCATCGAGTGGGACAAGGGACGACATCGACATCCTCAAATTCATGAAGGTCGACGTCCTGGCGCTCGGCATGCTCACCTGCATGAAGCGCAGCTTCGATCTGCTCGCCGAGCATAAAGAGATCACGCTCGACCTCCCCACCATCCCGGCCGAAGACCCGGCGACCTACGCCATGATCCGCAAGGCGGACACGATCGGCGTCTTCCAGATCGAAAGCCGCGCCCAGATGTCGATGCTCCCGCGTATCAAGCCGCGCACCTTTTACGATCTGGTGGTCGAGGTCGCCATCGTGCGGCCCGGCCCGATCCAGGGCGACATGGTGCATCCCTATCTTCGCCGCCGCGAGGGCAAGGAGCCGGTGGAGTTTCCGACCCCCGAGCTCGAGCGCGTGCTCGGCAAGACTTTGGGCGTGCCCCTGTTCCAGGAACAGGCCATGCAGGTTGCCATGGTCTGTGCCGGTTTCTCGGCCGGAGAGGCCGACCAGCTGCGCCGCGCCATGGCGACGTTCAAGCACACCGGCGGGGTCAGCAAGTTCCGGGACAAGCTGATCGGCGGCATGATCGCCAATGGCTATACGCCCGACTTCGCGGCCACGACCTTCAAGCAGCTTGAAGGTTTCGGCAGCTATGGCTTCCCCGAAAGCCATGCGGCCAGCTTCTCGCTGATTGCCTATGCCAGCTCCTGGATGAAATTGCCACCACCCGAATGTCTTCTGCGCCGCGCTACTCAATTCCCAGCCGATGGGCTTCTACCTGCCCGCGCAGATCGTGCGCGATGCCCGCGACCACGGCGTGGAGATCCGTCCCGTCTGCATCAATGCCAGCCGATGGGACTGCACGCTCGAACCGACGGAACGGGAAGGAACCTTCGCGGTCCGGCTCGGCCTGCGCATGGTGAAGGGCCTGGCCAACGCCGGCGCAGCGGCGATCGTCGCGGCCAGGATGGACGAGCCTTTCGGTTCCATCGACGATCTCTGGCATCGGGCCGGCGTGCCCGCGGCATCGCTCGTCCAGCTCGCCGAGGCCGATGCTTTCCGCCCCCATCTGGGTCTGGGGCGCCGCGAGGCGCCATGGGCACTCAAGGGGCTGCGCGATGAACCCTTGCCGCTCTTTGCCGCCGCCTCGGCCCGCGAGCAGCAGACGGTATCGGAAATCCACGAGCCCACCATAGCGCTGCGGCCAATGACGGCCGGAAGGGAAGTGGTCGAGGACTATGGTCATGTTGGCCTCACCCTGCGCAGCCATCCGCTGACCTTCCTGCGCGCCGATCTTGCCCGCCGTCGCATTGTCACCTGCAGGGACGCGATGCAGGCGCGGGATGGTCGCTGGCTGGAGGCGGCCGGGCTGGTCTTGGTCCGCCAGCGGCCCGGCTCGGCCAAGGGGGTGATGTTCCTCACCATGGAGGATGAGACGGGCGCGGCCAATGTCGTGGTCTGGGTCAAGGTCTTCGAGAAGTTTCGTCGCGTGCTGCTCTCCTCCTCGATGCTTTCCGTCCGGGGCAAGATTCAGCGCGAGGGCGAGGTGGTGCATCTCGTCGCTCACCAGCTCACCGATCTTTCCGGTGAACTCGCCAGTGTCGGCAACCGTGAGACTCCGTTTCCGCTTCCGCATGGGCGCGGCGAGCAAGCCCATCACGGTGGACCCGGGATCGATCCGCGCAGCTTGCCAAAGGGATTTCGTCCCCGCGATCTGGTTGACCCGACCTTGCAGATCGAGCCAATCAAGGTAAAGACCCGGGACTTTCGATAATCATCCACCGACCACCTACCATTCGAGCGGACATGTCATCCGTTTGAGGCGGGCAAGTCGAGCTGCGTTTCTGGAGGACAATTGACCCCCAAAATCCTGCCGACCCTGGCGGTAAAATCCACCAGGGCGGTCCAGCAGTCGGAAAGCTACCTCGCCGGCAAGCACAACCAGCTCAATCATTTCGCATCGGTCGACGATCTGGTCACCGATGAGAAGCTGTTATCGAGTTCGGAGCGCAATGCGATTGAGCACCACATTCTCAATCTCCGCGCCGCCATCGCCCGCGCATTGTGGTCGCACGAGATCTACGTTGGGCGATCGGTTCTGGACGAATGCGTGCTGGGTGCGGGCAAGGCAGGCGGCGGCAACATCGCGGCGCGGGTGATCGCCCACCTCGCCCAGGCGGGCGCCGAGCGGCCCGGTTTCGTCCTCTATCCGCTGACCAGCTTCGGCATGAAAATGTCGCCGATCTTCCATCCCTCGTCCTCGCTGCAGGATTGGGTCGCCTTCCCTCGCGCAGGCTACGCCGTCAGTGGCCAGAAGCACTCGGTCAAAGCTGCTCATGCGCGGCTGGTCGAAATGGCTTCAGCCCTTGGGATCAGGCAACGTATTGCGTTTGAGGATGTCCGCCACTTCGCCTCACAAGCTGGGTGGCTGGATCGGAACCCTTTGATGCTCGTCCGCCTCACCTCGCATACCGGCGACATGTACGAAAACCAGTTCGTCTATTCGCTAAAGATCCGGACTGCAGCATCCGGGTTGCTCATGCTGCATGCACTTTCGGTCGAAAAGAGCGGCCCGGTCGACGGGTTTCACGCGACATCAAGCGTCAACAACTGGGAGACCCTCGACATCCGCCACTATCTCATCGGCGAGAACCTGCGCGGTCGGCCGATGAGCCTGCGGCGCGTGCCCATGAACGTCTCCGCCCTGGAGCTAGCCCGACTTTCCGACGTTGCCGCTATGATCTCCACCGACGAGCTCTCGACCACTCGGATGAAGCGGCTCTCGTCCGCGGTTGTGGCGGGGCTCAAAACCGTCGAGCAGGGCTATTTCCGTCATGTGAACCTGACCAGTAAAAACAAGGCTCAACAGCGTCTGTATAAGCGCTTTGTCACAGCGCTCGACTGGTATCGGCAGTCGTTCGGATCGCGCATCAACGAGTCCGAAGCCGTGGTCGCCATCGCGGTAGCCTTCGAGACCTTGCTCACCGATACCTACCAGAGGGGTGTTGCCGAGCGCATCGAGCGCCGGCTGGGTATCTGCCTCAAAGGCGTGCCCGGCGTGGGCGGTTATGAGCAAGCAGTTCTTGCCATCTACCACGCACGCAGCGAGATCGTGCACAGCGGCTCTCTGGGCCAACAAGCCAACATCATCGCCGCGCAGGCGGCCTTTGCCCGCTGCTTCTGCGCGCTCGTCTCGCGGCTCGCCGGCTGGACGCCGACGCCAGACGAGCCGATCCGCGACCTTCTGCAAGACGTCTAGGCGCCGTCCGAGGCGCCGAGCACCCGCCAAGTCGTCCCCTGCCGGCATGCGTGCTATATCCCCATCCTCATTGCCCCCTTTCGGGCGACGACCGGAGGGATCCAACAGATGTACAATTTCTTCGTTTCTGGCTGGGAGGAGGAATGGCAAGGGGCACCTTGCACCTTCGATCTGTCCCGATGCGTCAATCAGCATGAATACACCGACAAGCAGATCGCCGACAAATTCGGCGGCCTCGACCAGGTTGCCCTGGTCGAACTGACGCAGTTGCCGTGCATATTCGCTTATGAGACCGCCCGTGGCCTCGATCCCAAGTTCGGGCTCATACGGGAAGTGACCGTCCGACGCGGGCAAGCCGCATCGAGTATGAACTGATCCCCGTCCACCCCTTTCTGACCCCGACCGACTTCGACGCTCTCGCCTTCGAGCTCGACATCGGAAACTGGGAGATGAACCGCTCCCATTGGGCGGTCAAGGATGTGAATCTCCCAAGGGAGCTGCATGCCGCGCGCGGCATTGTCTTGCCGTCATGGACCCGACAGGCAGGGCGGGCCGTCGACATCACCCAGCACCTTTTCGACGTCGGACTCTCGTTTCCGGCGGAGGCCCGCGGATTAGTCGAGCAAGTCGCCCGCGAGCTCGAGGCCCGCATCGGCCCCAACGCCTATTTCTACGACAACAACTACGTGTCCCAACTGGCGCGGCCGTCGCTTGATACCCTGCTGCAGGACATCTACCGCAACCGTTCCAAGCTCATCGTTGTCTTCCTCGGCGCGGACTACCAGCGCAAGGACTGGTGCGGCGTCGAGTTCCGCGCCATCCGCGACATCATCAAGGCCCGCGAAAATCAGCGCGTCATGTTCATTCGCGTCGACGATGGCGCCGTCGATGGCGTGTTCCGCACCGACGGTTATGTCGATGCGCGGCGTTTCAGTCCGGCTGAGATCGCCCAGTTCATCGCCGAGCGGCTTGCCCTCATCCCCTAGGCGTTGGCCAGCCAGCCAGGCGCCACCGCCACGGTGCGGCGGTCGACCATGACGTGGCGACGCTTCACCGCGCCGGGATCGGTAAGGCGCGGGGTCACCGAGACGATGGCGACCTTCCAGTCGGGCAGTCCCGGCTGCGGTGTGTGCATCACGCCGGACAACACGGTGAGGCCGCGGCGCTCCAGTTCCGCCACCGCCGCGAGAATGTCATGATAGAGATCGCGGCGGCCGCGCTCGGACGGCGTGGAATCCTCGACGATATCGGACAGGATGAACGAGGCCAGGTCGAGCCATTCGCCGAGATTGGCGATGTCGTCGTCATAGGTGTCGGGCACGCCGGGACGGTAGATCAGGTAGGCGTCGCATTTGGCGGCGTCGCGGATGGCCTTATGCGTCTTCATCGGCGCCACCGGAACCGGCTCGAGATGGCCGTAGGTCTCGATGAGCTGCTCGGCGGCCTTGTCGGCGCCGATCGGCAAGCGCGGCGTGGTGAACGCGCCAGCCTCATAGCCCAGCGCCTGGGCGATGCGGTCGAGCGCTTCCCGGCTCACCTTTTCGCCACGCTCGACACGCTCCACCGTGGACAACGAGACGCGCGAAGTCGGCGAGCGTCGTTGCCTTCCACTGCTTGAGATGCCGGCCCCAGCGCACCACCATGGCGACCAGTTCGATCGCCGGCGCGGTAGGGACATCGACCGGCTTGTTGGGCAGGTCATTGATCTTATCCAGAAGTTCCTGGGCATTCATGGAAGAAGTCTCCTTTCGTGCCCACGACCATGCCTCAGACCGGCCGGGAAAAAGAGACCGAAACGCCCTTCAGTCAGGCCGGGCCGCGGCCGCGTCATGCCCGGCCCTCCCGCACCATCTCGACCTCGAGCGAGCCCTCAGGCAGCGGGCGCAGCAGTTCGGCCTGCGGCTTGGTCAAATAGAGCCAGGCGGCCCAATCCTCGGGTTTCAGAACCACCACCTGGCGATCGTGGTAGGGCGCGATGTCGGGACCCGGCGAGGTTGTCAGCATGGTGAAGCCAACCGGATGATTGCCTTCGGCCTCGCGCCATAGCCCCGCGATAGCGAGGAATGGTGCTCCGGCCAGGCCGAATCGATACTGGGTCTTTGGGTATTTCGTGCCGACATATTCCAAGAACCCCGACGCCGGGATCAGGCAGCGATGACTCTTAGAGAAATCGCGGCCTTCCGACCGGAAGTTGAACACCGGGCCGCCCTTCGGCCGGCCGGGCGGAAAGCTGAAGTTCATCTGTGCGAGTTCATGCCGGCGGCGCGCATCACCGGAGCGTTGCGGGTTTGCGCTCGACACCAAGGAGAGCACGCGCAAGGCGATAAAATATCGCCGCCAGAGCGAGATCGTCATCGTCATCCATGAGGGCAAGGGCTGGTTCGATCCGCTTTCGGACGCCAAGGGCGATATCTATTCGCTGCCTCGAAGGCTGCGATTTCCTCGGAGCATTCTTTCAGGTTGCATCACTGGTCGGCTTTGTGCCCTCGGAGCCTGCATGGACCCGGCAGTCCCGGGAACGGGAGCCGGACTTCCATCCCCGAACGCTGGCGGGCTCTGCGCAAGCCTTGGCGCGGATCAGCGACCTGGTGCTATCTACGCGACGATCGGCATATTCCTGAGCCGGTGATCCGCACCGCGATCACTCGGAACGACCTGCGCGAAGGCCCGTATGGCAGCATGTGGGCGGCACATACGGATGCGGCCGGCATCGTCACCGGTTGGGAGGAACGCGGCCCGGAATGGCGCGGCTTTGCGACGGGCGGCAGCAAGGTGGTGTTCCGGCTCGGTCCGGCAGACGCCGGCCGCGTCGAACGCGATGCTGAAACCAAGAACCGCGCAGCAGCGCCGACAACAACTATCGGGGAGCATTCCCGCCGTCGTCATGTGGACCCGCAGCGGCGCGCCCAGCCGGCACTCGGCATGCTGCCGCAGTGCCTCGACGTCCGTGCCCTCGGCTCCCGGAATGTAGATATCCAGTACGATCTCGCCCGTGCGTTCATCCGCATAGGTTCCCTGTAGCCCAGGGAACTTGCCGCGGAACCATTCGAGGTTGTCGGCGTGGAGTTTTTGAAGCTCTTCACGCGTGTGCATCTGGCCGGCGATAAACGCGACCGTCAGCGGCTCGCCGCAAATGGTGAGCTTGCGCGTTTCGACCGGATCGTCGCGGGTCAAGCGCAGGACCAGCCTGCTGTCGACGCCTTCCTGCTGATCCCAGAACAGGCCGGCGAGCGAGACGCATAGGTTTGGCGCAACTCCCTGACGAGAGCGTGGCCCGTACTGAACCCGGAGCAGTTTTGCTCTTTCCGGCGTGTTCGCATCGAGCGCGGGCGTCGAACAGTCAAAGAGTGGATCGACCCTGTCGGGAGATTCCAGCTCGACGGCCATGGCCGTGGTTGTGCCAAGCAACATCAGTGCAATGACGGCTGTTGGTCGCATCCATGCATGAGAGCCGCTGCGTGCGACCAATGGGGAGGGAAATGAGGCGGCGAGAAGAAAATCAATTCCGGCTGCCGCATGCCCGCCGGTCGCCACAAGGGTGAAGCTTCGCCCGGCTGTTCATGCCCGCTCTGCGCGCAGCCGCCGGAAAAGGCGAGTTCGCAGCCTTCTACAAACGCCTCATCGCCAACGGCAAAAAGCCAATGGTGGCTATCGCAGCCGTCATGCGAAAGATCGTCGTCACCCTAAATGCGAGGCTAAGAGACGCCCTGATTCCTCAGAGTTGATGACCTAACATCGAAGAGCTGGGCGGCGGCGGGTTGCTATGATGCCCGCCAAAGCAATAAGTGCGATGCCCAACAACGATGCCGCATCCAAGCGTTCGGAGAACAGGACCACCCCCCACAAAACCGCAAAGGCCAGATATGAGAAATCCCAGGTTGAAATGACCGAAGGCGGCCCGAGTTGATAGGCGATGGCCGTTCCGACGCTGCCGATCAGCATCGTCATGCTCAAAAGCATGACCAATCCCCATTGGAACCAGCCCATCGCGATCCACTCACCGAGGAAACGGCCCCCGGTTGCGTCCAGTGCTTCGGCCGTGTCGCCCAACCCGGCCAGGCCGGTGACGGCACCACTGAGGCCAATAGCAATCAGATTGAATGTCAGGGCCAGGACCAAGGGATGCTCGCCTCGGCCCTTCGTGCGAGTGACGACCACCGCGAGAGCGTAGAGCATCGCCGATGTCAGCGGCAGCAAGGCAAAGATGTTCAGATCCCCGGCTTGTGGCTTGAGCATGAGAAGCACGCCCCCAAAACCGATCCCGACCCCGGTCCAGCCCTGAACACCGACGGGCTCCCTGATCCAGGCCGCAGCGAACAGGGTTGTGAAGAGCGGGATCGTGTAATAGACGGCAGCGGCCGTTGAGAAGTCGAGCTGTGGCAGCGAGGCATAGTAGAGCAGCAGGCTGACCAGGAGCAGACTGCTTCTCAGGATCGCCCAGGCAGGGAAAACCGGGCGTAGCGGGACCTCCGGGTAACGCAGCCTGAGGATCAGAACCAGGAGAGGAACCGTGATGCCGCATCGCAGAAAGATGAACTGCAATAGCGGCATATCGGAAACCGCGACCTTGATGATAGCATCGGCGATTGAGAGCGTGAGGTCGGTGAAGACCATCGCCATGATGGCAAGCCCTACCTGATCCTGCTTTGCGACAGCCTCATTTGTCGTCACGGAATAGCCCCAATCACTTCGGGATACCCGCATCGGGGAACATCCAGCGCATGTACATGCGATGAAATTGTCGAACCGTATCCTCACTCAGATTGCCGCTCAGCGGATCCAGGACATAATAGCCCATGTCGAAGCCGCGCTGGAACATCCCTTTTTGCACACTGCGGCAGATTTGCCGGTCCTCCTCGTTCAGAACGTCTAACCCCCATTTCGAGCGCGCGGCTTCCCGCTCCTTCGAGATGTTGTCGGGCGTGAGCGTCACGAACCGCCGTATGGAAGTTTCGGCCGAGACGGGCTCGACCCACGAGACCGAAAAGTTCTTCGTGCCCGGAAAGATCGAGAAGATGATGTTGGGGAAGAGGAACCAGAAATGTCCGTCAACGGCATCCTCCTCCAGATTAATCGGATAGGCCGCACTGGTCTCTTTCCCGCCGGAAGGGACGAACTGATAGATGAAATTATCGTGCAGAGTGAAAGTCGAGCGTTTTGCGTCCATCATGTCGCAAAAGCTCTTGTGGGCAGTCTCGCAGTGGTAGCATTCAAGAAAGTTGTCGATCGCGATCTTCCAGTTGCACTCGTAGTCGCCCCCGAAATAGCCGACGCCTTCACGCACCTTGTAGCCGCTCAGGTCGGGGATGACGCTGGCGATGCTTGCTGCCAGCTCTGCAATATAGTCTGAGAAGGGGGCGGCGCCCGCATCGAGGTTCACGAAGACAAAACCCGCGATAAAGCCCACTTGGACAGGCTTCAGACAGATGGCCGAACCCACAAATTTCTTGTCGTCGCCACTTTCCCTAGCTGCTACCAGCCGCCCGGTAAGGTCGTAGCTCCAAGCATGATACGGACAGGTGATGACCTTCTTCTCACCGCGGCCTTCCAGCAGTAGATGTCCGCGGTGAGGACAGACGTTGAAGAAAGCCCGGATCTGCCCGTCCTGTTCGCAAACCACGAACACGCACTGATCAAAGATTTGCAGTGTAACGAATGCGCCTTTCTCCAACAGGGCGGTTTCATGGCAAGCGTAGTGCCAGCTTTTCATGAAGATGGCCTGTTTCTCGGCCTCAAAAACCTCGGGATCGGCGTAGAAACTACCCGGCAGCGTTCTCGAATGGGCCACTTCCTGGGGTGGATAAGGAACATTGATCTTCATGGCAAACCCCTCTGGTCAGCTGCGTGTGAAACCTCGGCAGGCCGATCTCTGAAGCAGAGCTTTGTATCTCCTTGGAATCCGCTGCCAACCGATAAGCAGGTATTGAACGCCGGTCTCTTTTGAGGAGCTAACGTTGGGTGATTCTGTATTGGCACGGACTGCCGCAAACCTTCGCCGCAAGATACTCGTAGGTAGCTGGATCAGCCGACGGGGTAATAGCTGAACACCAAGACGCTGAGCAGCTTTGCAATATAGCAGACCATGACTGCATGACCTTCAACCAGGATAAGCGCTGTTTTTGCTACTGGGCTCGCATCCTTTGCCTTGTGTGACCGGATGAGCGTAGGTCGGCCTCTGCTCACTCTGTGATCGATGACTCCAGGCACTAGGAGCCTACGATCTTTGCCAACATCCCTATCCCCCTCGGGAAATGCCTAGGGTTTCGTTGGAGATAAGGTGCGTAAAATGCTGACGTGAGCAGCGGATGATCCGGAGGCAAGGTGGGAAATCCCCCGACTGTTTTTCGGCAATTTGCTGCCGAACAAAGACAGGCCGATACCCAGATGCACTCAATCTCCGAGGTGGCGTAGTCCCAGGTCACCTCGACATCAGGTGAGATTTCCCGAATAGCGATGAAACTATAGGCTCCGAAACGGTTAGGCACGATGGCAAGATTCGGATCACAAGAGTGATTCGAGAATATCGCCGGCTTCTCAAAGATGGCATGAACGTTCCAATCCATTTGAATCGAGTATATCGACCTAACTTTTTCCAGGCGGTGAACTAGCCCAATCATAACAATTTCGCCGGGCAAGAAACGACGAGCGGCGAACACGCCGCGCCCTCTCTCGTCGCCTGCATCGCGGACCCTCACGTTGCGGACATTGATTCTCCTCGCACAACCAGCATGGTCTGATAAGATAGAGGCGCATTTCTTTACGCGTGGATTTGGCACGGAACCATTCTTCCAACATGACATTTCAAACTAGGCACTGATCTGAACTTATGAGACGGTCAGTTCCCTTGTAAAAAGTGCATCAAGATCCGTGCCATTTTGCCGTTCGCCCGAACAAGCTCTTTTTCGCCGACTTTCAGCTATTTTGCCTGAGCCAGGGTCAGATAATGGCTGTGGCGGACGGTACAAACGAGACAATTAATGTCGGAAAGCGTCGATCGAGCTGCCTGTACCTCGACTAGCCGAAGAGCCCAGAAGGAGTTGTGAGTGAAGGTTTCGACAAGATGGCTTAAAATGCCTACAGTTCGCCGCGCCGCTCCCGCTGTTTCGCTATTAGAATCGCGGGAATCGAGTCCTCGAACAACATCGGTTCGCTGCGCGCGGGAGTTTCAAGCAGGGCCGTTGGTGCCAATCAGCCACGCGGGGGGATAAAGAACTCACGCGGCCCGGCCGTAGAAAATGAAAATACATTTTGTCTCATAGTTTTATGAGCTGCTTGCCGAAGTTCTCTCCATTTAACATGCGCACAAAGGCATAAGGTACCGCTTCTATCCCTTCAGCGACATCTTCTCTTGTCTCAAAAAGCCCCTGTTTATACCAAGACAACAGGTCGGCCTTTGCCGTATCAAATTCGCTTTCGTGATCATCAAGCAAAAAGCCCTCGATCCGAGCGCGGGCGATCAGAGTTTTCCTGAGATGTCGCAAACCGATATCTGGTTGATCAAACCTATCAGCCAAAGCAATCGTTCCGACAACGATAACTCGACCGAACGTATTGAGATTTAACACTGCCGCATCATGGATCGGTCCCGCAGTATTATCGATAAACACGTCTACTCCGTTTGGGCACGCAGCGGCGACATCGGCCACCAAGTCAGTCGACGTTCGGTGGTTGACGCCTTCGCGATACCCAAGCTTTTTGCACCATTCGAGTTTCGCGTCCGTGCCCGCAACAGCTACCGGATCAAGTCCCTTGATCCGCGCGATTTGCCCCGCAATCTGCCCCACGCCACCAGAGGCCGCGGAGATCAAGACTGTTTCGCCTTGTTTCGGATTGCCGGTCTTGAGTAGCGAAAAATACGCCGTCAGACCCGGCATCCCTAGGTAGCTGAGCGAGGCTTGGACTGGGGCGTCGGTCGCGGTCACAACCTTGGCTGAAGACGCAGGAATGGTCGTAAAAGGCTGCCATCCAAAATAGTCACTCATGACAATGTCGCCGGGCTTGAAATCAGGGGATTCGGATGAGATCACTTCCCCGATTCCACCTCCCAACATCAGATCCCCCAATCCAAAGCCAGCAGCGTAATTTTTCGCGCGACTGATCCTACCCCGCATGTAAGGATCCACCGAAAGCCACAAGGTTTTGAGTAGCAGTTGTCCCTTTGCGGGTTCCGGAATCGGGCGATCTTCCAGCATCCAATTGCCGACAGTCGGCATTCCCGACGGATAACTCCGTAGTACCCAGCTAGGATTTTTGGCCATGGCGGTCTCCTTAGCGGGTTCCGTCACTCAAACCCTGATGACCGAACCACTTCTTCCTGATGCAATAAATTGCATTCCATGATAATGGGCAACTAGGAGAAACATTATTTTATATTGCGAAAGAGTGGCTCGGTGGACATGGTGGCGGCAATGCGCATCGCAGTCGAAGTTGCGCGCCTTGGAAGTTTTACCGCAGCAAGCCGGGAATTAAGGCTTTCCGCGCCGTCAGTGAGTCGAATTATGGCTGAGCTGGAGGCCGATATAGGGGTGCGTCTCTTCAACCGCACAACCCGCCAACTCAATCTAACCGATGCAGGGCTGGAGTTTGTGCAGAAAAGTTCCGGCATACTTGAGGAGCTTGATGACATGCGGAGCGTGGTTCGGGAGCGCCACGACACCCCGCGCGGGCAATTGCGGGTGTCGTGCGTTACGGCTTTTGGCAACGAATGCCTAGCACCAGCCTTGCCGGAGTTTTTGCGAAGATTTCCCCAGCTAGGCATCTCACTTGATGTCGGCAACCGCTTGGTTGATCTTATCGAGGAGCATTACGATGTTGCGATTCGAGTCGGTCCATTAAGCGATTCAACTATGATCGCACAGAAGATATTTACGCAAAAAATAATATTTGTCGCCTCTCCCGGCTTTTGCCGAAGGTTTGGGATGCCCAAATCACTCGACGAAATCAGAAACTACCCATCGGTCACGCAAGTCAGCGGAGAATGGGGGCGAACACACCAGTTTAGATATTTAGGTGAAATCATCAATTTCGACGTTTTGCAACACTTTACGATGAACTCCGCGCGGGCAGTGAAAAATGCTTGCCTGACCGGATATGGCTATTCATTGCTAGGGGATTTTATGGTTGCAGAGGACATTGCGGAAAACCGTCTGGTGCATCTGCTGCCAGACTACGAACCCGTGGAGCAACCGATCTACGCCTTTTATGCACAACGACGCCATACACCGCAGAAGATACGAGTGTTCATCGACTACTTGACTGAGATTTTCGGGCGTTGAATCCTGCCAGGATCGTTTGGCCCAACTATCGTGCAGCCTCCTGATTTCGGGCGAGCGCCCACCGACAACGCCAGCCGCACGCCCGCCCGGGAAGCGCACGCGGTGGATCGGACCGTTGGCACGTAGCGCCAACATCTCGGGCGAGGGCTCGAAGTGATCGACGCGCCACATCGGCAGCGTCGGCAAGGGTCGTTCTGACATGGTGGCACTTCACTAAGCGATGGTAGCCGAACGACAATCACGAACCGAACAGAACCGGTGAGCCGCCCGAACGCCCCAAAACCTCATGCTCTCGATCACCTCTTATTTGTCGCCGCATGCAGATTGTGCCTGTTCGCTAACGGCCGGAAAAGGGGTGATCGACCAATCGATCAAGTCGACGGCGCGCTGAAGGGCGGCCTCGGTTTCAGCAAGGCCGGGTGAAGTGGCAATGACATGTCCAATCCAGTCTCGGAAATCGCCCTTCCTGACGATCGGCGTCTTGGGTTCAACATTCAATTTGACCTCGGCGACACCTGGTATAGCAGCTGCCTGAGTGTCGCCACCGATCCAGTCGAGGGTGCCATCTTGATCAGGAAGCAGAAACCGCGCGGCCGCAGTGTGCGAATGCTTTTTGCGCAGATTCCATTCCTCGCCAATGACAAGCTTGATGTGCTCGGTGACGAGATCGATACCGTAAGCCAACTGGACCAGTTGAGGGTCGGGCGCGCCACTAAGACGCGGATTGACTTCAATGACGACTGGACCGCGTTTCGTGCACCGGAGTTCAATGTTCGTTGGCCCCCAGCCAAGGCCGAGAGCTCGCAAACAGCTCAGCGAAACATCGGCGATGCGCTCACGCTCCTCTTCAGTCAGCAGGGCCGGATAGGTCACCTCACGAATGACGAAATGCGGGAGGGGACCAAAGTCATTGGCGCAAATCCCAACGACCTCATTTCCCATAATATTAATGCTATAGAACGGGCCCTGTGCGAATTCTTCGACGAGTATTTTCGGCGTAGACCGCCATAAGTGCTTTCCGCCCAACAGATATCTCGTATGTTCGGCTACGTCTTCGGCGCTGCGGCACAATCGGACACCAATGCTGCCGCTGCCTACTGCTGGCTTAAGAATCACGGGCAGGCCGATCTCCGCAGCAGAGCTTTCTACCTCTGCCGCATTCGTTGCCAACCGATAAGCAGGTATTGGAACGCCGGCCTGCGCGAGGAGCTGGCGTTGATCGAATTTGTCGCAGCTTCGTTCAATCGATTCAGGGTTCGGTCCCGGTAGATCGAAATGCCGGCAAAGCTTGCCAACTGTCGCATAGACCGACTCGTGGTCCCCCGCAAAGCCAGTAATACCAGCAATGTCGTGGGTCGCACGCAGCCGGGAACATTCGCGGATCAACGCATCGAGATTGTCAGTATCGACACGGATTGCCTCAACGTTTTCCGCCGCAAGATAGTCGTACCGAGATGGATCAGCCGTCAGAGTAATTGGATGAAGACCAAGACACTCAGCCGCTTGGACGTATAGCAGACCAGTACCCCTATGACCCTCAACCAAGATGAGCGCTTTTCTTACCATTTGCTGTTAACCCGATGTTGCATGCTGTGCGGCGGTCCGAGGGTAGTCGGTAGCACTTTTCTTAGCCGTACCGGGCCTCAGACTTGCGTGAACGTACCATTGCCAACGACTGGCGGTCCTAAAGATCTTGTAAATTGATTTGAAGGATCTGTTGCAGCGTTTTGATTACCGCGGTGTCGTACAGAGCGTCTCAACGAACGTCGGAGGCTTGCGCCGTTCAAGCGAGGTTAGGTGTGATTGGTGTGTGATCTCGTTGCCTACAATCAAAGTCTGCAAGCGCCTAAAGGCCTCTTCCTTGCCGTGAGTTTGCGCGCCACGCGGAGCGCGGCTCTTGGCTGAGCGCTACCTCACTCATTTCCACGAAGCGGCAGGCAGCCGGGCCTCGCCCGCAGCATCGAACTGCTTGTCGACCAACAGCCTGCCCACTCGTCAACCCACCCAACCCATCAAATCCTCAGTGCAGAGGTACTAGCGGATATCAGCTCTTTAGTGGCCTACCACAGCCTGCATCTCCTCGACGGGATGGATGCCGGCATCGCCGTAGCATGGTGGGTGCACTCCCGGGTTTATTCTTGAAAATGGCTCGAGCCTTGCGGTCTGCCCGGCTGACACAATCAGGTCTGAGGCTGCGCCGCCCGGTCATTCCCAGCATTTTGCCTTAGGCAGCTTTGCCAAGATTGTCCCGCAGCAGAACCTGCCTGAGCGCATCGACGAACTTCCGAATATCAGTCGTGCTATGGGCGGGCGTAACCGTCACCCTGAACCGCTCGGTTCCCGCTGGAACACTCGGCGCCAGAATTGGCTGAAGGTATATCCCATGGTGATCTAAAAGCTGACGGGACGCTTCCTTGCAACGGAATGGATCACCAATAAGCACCGGAATGATGTGGCTTTCAGTCGGCATGACCGGGATGCCGGCCTCTTTCAGCAATCCGATTAAAAGGTTCGTTTGCCGGCGCAGAGCAATTCGCTCTGAATCTGAATCGCGAAGATGGCGGAGCGCAGCCAGCGCACCAGCCGCCACCGCCGGCGCAAGCGCCGTGGTGAAAATGAAACCGATCGAGAAGCTTCGTATGCTGTCAACAATGGAAGCCGGTCCGGTCAAATAACCCCCCATCGAGCCGAACGCTTTGCCCAGCGTCCCTTCGATGATGGTTGGACGATTCATGATGCCAAGTTCCGCAGCAATGCCGGCGCCTTTCGGACCGTACATTCCCGATGCATGAACTTCATCCAGGAACGTCATTGCGCCAAATTCGTCCGCCATATCACAGATATCTTTGATCGGTGAAATGTCACCGTCCATTGAATATATCGATTCAAAAACAACGATCTTGGGTCTTGCAGGATTTACACTGCCCAGAAGTTCCCGCAAATGCGCAACATCGTTATGCCGGAAGACGCGCTTTTCCGCCCGGCTGTTGCGGCATCCACTGATAATCGACGCATGGTTGTGCGCGTCAGAAAATATAACTGTGTTCGGCATCAACGATGCTAATGTACTCAGTGATGAATCGTTTGAGCTGAAGCCGGAAACAAAAATCAATCCTGCTTCCTTATTGTGAAAATCTGCAAGCTCCCGCTCCAGCAAGACATGATAATGGTTGGTGCCACCAATGTTGCGGGATCCTCCCGATCCTGCGCCGTTGGCATCGATGGCGCGCTTCATTGCCAATAGCACTTTTGGGTGCTGCCCCATGCCGAGATAATCATTAGTGCACCAAATGGTTATCTCTTTTCGGCCATCAGGCCTATTAAGCCAGGCCTTTGGGAAGTTGCCAGACTGACGCTCCAGATCGGCAAATTCACGATAGTCGCCGCGGCCTTTGAGTTGCTCGATTCTTTCGGCGAAATATTGCACATAGTCCAAATCTATCTCCTGGTTGGGAAGCCGTTTTTCGGCGCGCTGAGTGCTGCTTCACAGTGCACGCGCACGCCGCCAACGCCCGTTGCATCCCTCAACAAGCACCAGCAACTTTGGATTTCGACTACCCCGCTTGAGCTTGCCGGGGTTTCGGCCCGCCCTAGTTAATTGAATAACAAGCCCCGAAATTCAAGTGAAGAGAATGTAATTTATTTGTTATTGAAATGTCTAAAATTGCATAATGCCGCAATGTAATTCATAATTCTGGTCCGTCGTCCGATTCCTCTCACGGCGTTATCAGAACCGCGCTCGGCGGGCTTCGGGCCCGAAAGCCGCAATACGCGAGGGCCGCGTCTTGTCGCGCAACAGCCCTTGAAGGCTCCGGCGACGAAGCGCTCTGCCAACGCCATATGCAGCTCTTGGACTTGCCGGTCTGCCGGTTCATGTCGACGGTGCCGACGTCATAGTCGGCCCAGCCGGTTCGGAGCCGCCTTCAAGAATATGGAAACTTCTGTCATCAGACATAGGAGCAGACATAGAAATTGACACCGTAAGCTCCCCTGGCTCCTTCAGTGTCATCATCTCTCCCCCATAATCTCATGCCACCCAGATGAGATCGCGCCTGCTTCTGTCGTCCCATTCCATTGTCAGGGTCAGAATAGGAAAGGTTTACTTGTTTCATATCTGAAATAATCGTTCATAGATAATTGCGAAAGTTTATATATTTGTAACAAACGATTAACATCACGTAGACTTGTTTCCCACTCAATCAGGAAATATAGTTCGCTGGTTATATCTTATTAAATATGGCCACCTAGTGAAACGCGTCTATTGGACGTTGTCCGTAGAGCTGCAACAGAGACGAGGAGAATTCCCATGGGCGCTATGAAGATGCAGCCCGATGAGATGGGCAGCCTGTCCGCCCGGATTTACAACAAGGTGCGGGAAGGCCTGATCATCGGCAATTTCGCGCCGGGCGATCGTCTCCTCATGCAGGATCTTGCGGAGCAGCTCGGAACCAGCATTACGCCGGTGCGCGAAGCTTGTCTGCGGCTCGTCAGCGAGCAGGCACTCGAATTGCGCTCCGGCAGGTTCGTCACGGTGCCAGACCTCAGCCGCGCCCGCTACATTCAGATCAAGCTGATCCGAGTGGCGCTTGAAGGGCTTGCGACAGAACACGCTGCCGACCATGTTACCCCCGCCGATCTCGAACAGCTTGAGACCTTCCGCGCCTCGTTCCTAAAGAGCGAAAGGACCGGCAATATCAAGGAAGCGCGATCCTCCAATCGCGCTTTCCACTTCGGCGTCTACCGCCTATCGCATATGCCGATGCTAATCGGACAAATCGAAAGCATGTGGGCCTCGATGGGTCCAATCCTTAACGTTTACTATCGGGAAATTCCGCGCGGTTATACCGGCGCGGAAGAACATGACCATCTCATCGAGGCCTTGAGGGCCAGCAACAGGAAGAAGGCCCGCGAGGCGATCGAGAACGACATCAAGCGAGGCTCGCCTAGTTTTCTGCGCTATTTCGACGAGCGCGGCCCCGACTGAGCTGATGCCCTCCCATCGACCTGCGCAACGCGCGGTGTGCGCAGGCCGGCCGTTTCCCCGCCGTCTACAGTCACCACCGTGCCGTTGACATAGGTCGATTGATCCGAAAGTAACCAAGCGACGACATCCGCGATCTCTTCAGGGGCACCGAAGCGGTTGGCAGGGATCCGCAGTTCGAGCTGCTTCTTGCGTAGTGCATCGCTTATGATCTTGCCCATCATGCGCGTTTCGATCTGGCCGGGGCAGACAGCATTGAAGCGGATCTCCTCGCCGAACTCCAGCGCGAGCGCCTGCGTCAGGCCGATGACCGCGGCCTTCGAGGCGCAGTAGGCGGCGAGCCCTTCTTCGCCCGTCTTTCCGGCGATGCTGGCCATGTTGACGACTGAACCCCTCCCGAGCCGCAAGCCTTCCAGCGCATGACGGATGAAGAAAAAGGCGCTGCGTGCATTAACCGCAAGGACCTCATCCCAATCGTCCTGGGTGGCGGTGGCGAAGGCAATGCGCTTTGACATGCCGGCATTGTTCACGAGCCCCGCGAGCCGGCCGTTGCCAAGTTCAAGCGCACGGTCGACGACACGGCGGCAATCGTCTTCACGGATGACGTCACCGGCAACGAACGTGACGCCGTGATTGGCGCGTTCGAGCGCCGCGCCCGCTTCTGCATCTCGGCCGGTCGCCACCACTCTGGAGCCGGCAGACGCAAGTTTCTCGACGCAGGCCCGTCCAATCCCGTGCGTCGCGCCTGTTATGATGATCATTCCAATTCACTCCATTACGTATGGCAACCGCACAGTTTGCTCGCGGCTCGCTTTTGGGCCAATGCCCCGCCCCCATCAAATGATGACGAACAACGTGGTCATCGCCTGGATCTGTGGATCAAATTGTAACGCAGGTTACATCCGGTGACTGGCTCAAGCGCCGCGCCGTCGACACAACGGCTAGATTGGCGATACTGCGCACGATGGCCATGTCATTCCTCGCGTGATGGGATGTTCCGTAGAAGCGGAGCGATATGCCGGTATGACTACCAATAAGGCGGACCGGCTGTTCCGATAGGACATCCATACTGTCGCATAGACCGACTCGTCATCCCCCGCAAAGCCAATAATGCCTGCAGTGCTGCACAATGCGCCAAGAACGCACCGACCAATCAGTGTTTCGAACTGTTCGCCGGACACGGGATCGCCTGTGAGTTGGAAAACCATGTCGCAATGGCTGGACATGCATCGCGAGCTGCGAGCCTGGTGACACGGGACTTGCGCCGGCACGATCTCAAGGGAACCGCCGCGAGGGCTTGCCGGAGGAAGCTGTGCTGCCCTGCCCCTGCTCAAGCAGTACCGCCGACTAAGCATCAGGAACCGGCGTTCCATTTGGAAGCCTCCGTCCCGTCCGGTCGGTCGTGAGGAAGCCCGGAGGACGTCGCCGCGGCCAGTTGCATGGCTACTGTCTCCGGCCTCGTCTTTCGTCAACTAGATCGTGATGCCGGTCGAGGCGATACCGCGATTGAAGACACCGGCCCGGCAGCATCGGCTAATGAAAAACGCTATTGACTTATAACTTATAAGTAGTACGGTGACGCTGTGAATGAACGACGGCGCGGATGGCCCTGAAGGCGCACTCGCCTAATCGGTGACTACGATCCACCAGCAAGTCTCTCTGCTCCCAAGGCAGACCGCGGAGCCGGCGAAATCGCCGGCTCCGGACCCGGGAACACACGAAAATGGGGAATCACATGACCAAGAATCACGCTTTCCAATCCATCCTCGCGGCGGCTTTCGTCACCAGCGTGGCCGTCCTGCCCAACGCCGCCCAAGCCAAGGATTGGTGGCCCTTCAAGATAAACGCGGCCAAGGGCGGCGATCTGAAAAAAGTCGAGGCACTCGATTATGTGCCGCTGGAAAAGGCCGAGAAGCCCTGGAACCTGTGCGTTTTGTTTCCGCACCTCAAGGACAGCTACTGGGTCTCGGTCGACTACGGTATCGTCGAAGAAGCAAAGCGCCTGGGTGTCAAGGTGACGGTGCTGCAGGCCGGCGGCTATGACGCGCTGCCAAAGCAGCTGTCGCAATATGACGATTGCGTCGCATCCGGCGCCCAGGGCGTCCTCGTCGCCGCCATCTCGGAAGCCGGTCTGGCGGCCAAGCTGAAGGAGGGCGACGCCAAGGGTCTTGTTCAGATCGCCGTCGCCAATCCGATCCTGGAAACCCCGATCACCGCGCGCATCACTCCCGATACCTACCAGAAGGGTTTTCAGGAGGGTGAGTACCTCAAGAAGTATCTCGGCGACAAAAAGACGACCGCGATCGGCCTGCCGGGTCCGCAGGGATCGGGGTGGGCGGAGAGCTATATGGCGGGCTTCCGCGACAGCACCAAGACCGGCAACATCAAGCTCGTGGCCGAGCTCTATGGCGAGCCCGGGGTTCCGCAAAGCCTGCGCATCGTCGAGGACGCCTTGCAGACCTATCCGGATCTCAATGTCATCTGGGGCGGGGCTGCGGCGGCGGAAGCGGCCGTCAGTGCCGTCGCCGACGCCGACCGCGACGATGTCGTGATCATGTCGTCCTACGAGAACCAGACGATGCTGAAGCTGGTCAAGGAAGGCAAGGTGCTTGGCTTCGCCGCCGAGTATCCGGTCATGATGGGCCGTATCAGTGTCGACCTCGCGGTGCGCGCCCTGGAAAAGAAGGACTATGAGAAGGTTCTGCTGGTCGCGCCGGGTATCGTGACCAAGGACAACGTCGACAAGATCGACCCGACGCAGATTTTCGCGCCCGATGGGTGGAAGCCTGAATTTTCGGTACAATAGTCGCATCTTCGATGGGCGGTAGACCTCGGCCCTGGCCTGCCGCCCTTCTTGCTTCGAGTTCGGTGGTGTCAGCGATGCTTGAACTTACGGGTATGACGAAGCGTTTCGGGGGTGTGGTGGCGCTTGACGGCGTTGATTTCACGCTGCTGAGCGGTGAGGTCCATGCCCTTCTCGGCGAAAACGGCGCCGGCAAGTCGACGCTCATCAATCTGATAGCGGGAACTTATGGCTGGACCGAAGGCTCGTGCCGTATCGATGGCCAAACCGTTTCCGCGCTGACCCCGCAGAAATCCCGCGATACCGGCGTCGCGGCGGTGTTCCAGGAATTCAGTCTCGTCCCCGACCTCACGGTCGAGGAGAACCTATTTCTCGGACGCGAGATCAAAGGAAAGCTTTTCCTGAATCGGCGCGCGATGCGCGCCCGCGCGGAGGAACGCTTCCGCGACATTGGCTTTCACGTGGAGCTGGACAGCAAGATCGAAACGCTGACCCGGGCGCAAAAGCAGATGGTCGAGATTGCCAAAGGCATGCTTTCGGATGCCAAAATCCTCATCCTGGACGAACCGACCGCGTCGCTTACCGACGGTGAGGCGGAAAAACTGTTCGCCGCCATCGCAGGCCTCAAAGCCCGCGGCGTCGGCATCATCTATGTGTCGCACCGCATGGCCGAGATCCGTCGGCTCGCTGACCGTGTCACGGTCTTGCGAGGAGGGCGCAAGATCGACACCGTGGCCATCGCCGCGGCATCCGACGCGACGCTGATCGAGATGATGGTGGGCCAGCCGGTCGAACGACTGTATCCGTCAATCAGCCAGCGCCCCGCCGAAATCGTGCTGGCGACCAGGGGGATCAATGTCTCCGGCACCGTATCCGATGCCTCCATCACGGTCAGGGCTGGAGAAATCGTCGGCCTGGCGGGCCTGGTTGGCTGCGGTCGTAGCGAACTTTGCCGAGCCGTGTTCGGCCTGGAGCGTGTGACGGCCGGTGAGATCGAACTCCACGGCGCGGTGGTTCGAGCGCCAGTGCCGCACAGCATGTTGCGTGCCGGGCTCTGTTACTATCCGGCGGATCGCGGCGCCGAGGGACTGGCGCTTGGCCGTCCGGGCCGCGAGAACGTGACCATGGCCGCGCTTGACGACCCGAGACTGTCCCACGCCGGACTGCTCAAGTCATGGCGCGAGCGCCGGGCGATAGCCGCGCCGCTGAAGACACTGGGTTTGCGACCGATGGCGCCGGAACGCGCGGCGTCGTCGTTTTCGGGAGGAAACCAGCAGAAACTCGTGCTGGCGCGCGGTCTGATGCGCCCGGTCTCGGTCCATATTTTCGATGAACCGACGGTCGGCATCGACGTCGGCGCCAAAAGCGAGGTCTACAGGCTTATGAAAAGCCTGGTGGAGAATGGCGCGGCTATTCTGCTGTCATCGTCCGAACTGCCAGAGCTCGTTCACCTGGCCAACCGCGTCTATGTCATGCGCGAAGGGCGCATAGTCGCCGAACTCAAGGCCGACGGCATCACCGAGGCGACTGTGCTGCGTCACTATTTCGACGCCGAAACCGGCGCCACGGAGGCGGCATGAGCCCTGACACGCTGCGGCGCCGTTTTCTGGAAACAGGCGGGATCGTCATCCTGCTTCTGGTCGCGGTCGCGGCGGCGGCCGCGATCATCGAACCGCGTTTTCTGAACCGCCTGAACATCCTCAACGTCCTGCGCAATTTCTCCTTCCTGGCGGTTCCGGCGATCGGTCAGATGATCGTCATGACCACGGGCGGTTTTGATCTGTCGGTCGGCGCCACCATGGCGTTGGCGTCCGTGGTCACTGCCGCGGCGATGGCCGCGATGCCCGATGCGCATGGGCTCCAGCTGCTGGTGCCGGTAGCGCTGGCCTTGGCCAGCGGCGCCTGTGTTGGCCTGGTAAACGGCACGCTGGTGGCGCGGCTTTCCCTATCACCTTTCATGGTGACATTGGCATCGTTGTCGATCGTCGCGGGACTTACGCTCTATTACACACAGGGTATCCCGATCTATGGCGTTTCCGACGCCTTCGTCGATGCCATTGGGCGAGGGCAGGTGCTTGGCCTGCCGCCGGTCTTGCTGCTGGCGATCGCGGTGATCGCCATCGCCATCATTCTGCAGCGTCGGACCGCGCTCGGGCGCCACTTCTACGCCGTCGGCGGCAACGTCGGCGCCGCTCGGCTGTCGGGAGTGCGCACGCACCGTGTGCTGATAACCGCCTATGTGCTCTCCGGTCTTCTGGCCGCGCTCACCGGTGTGCTGATCACCGCTCGCATCGGTTCTGGCCAGTCCACGATCGGCGGCACGCTGGGACTGGAGACGATCGCAGCGGCGGTGATCGGCGGCGTTTCATTGCGCGGCGGCTCAGGCCGCGCCGAGAACGTCGCCATGGCGGCGCTGTGCCTGGCGATCATCGCCAATGCGATGAACCTTACGCAGATCGACAGCAAATTCCAGACGCTGGTTCTGGGCTCGGTGCTCATCGGCGCACTGGCTTTCGACCGAATTGTTCAGGGGAGGCGGGTCAATGTCTGATCGTCCAGACATGGCGGCTCCGGTTGTTCTTGACCGCGCTCGCCCGGACATCCGGCAGTTCGCGGCGCAGGCCAAGCTGCCGGGGCTTGTATTCCTGGCCCTGCTGGTTCTCGGTCTGCTCGACCCGCGCATCGTTTCAAGCGGCAATCTCTGGAACATCGCGATCCAGACCAGCTATCTCGCACTCTTCGCCATGGCGCAGACCATGGTGCTGCTGACGCGCGGCTTCGACCTGTCGCTTGGCTTTACCGTCTCGCTCGTCAGCGTCATATCGGCGATGGTGATGACCGGAACCGGCGATATGCCCATCCTGTGGGGAATCGCCGCTGGCCTTGGCGTCGGGCTGCTGATCGGCGGGCTAAACGGCTTCCTCATCGCCGGTATCGGCATCAATCCACTCGTCACGACGCTTGGCATGGCCAACATTGTCATGGCACTGGCGTCAACCGTCAGCGGCGGCTTTCCCGTGCCGGGCGTTCCCGAAGCCTTTACGGACGCCTTGGCGGAGGGACGGCTGATCGGCATTCCGGTGCCCATCCTGTTCGCCGCGCTGTGTTTCGCACTGCTGTTCCTGGTCCTGCGCTTCACCGTGTTCGGGCGCGGCCTGTATCTCATCGGCGCCAATCCTCGCGCGGCGACGGCGGCGGGCGTTCGAACCGGACGCGTCGTTGCGATCGACTACGTGGTCTGTTCGCTGCTGGCCGCGATTGGCGCCATGCTGCTCACCGCGCGCACCGGCTCGGGCGAGCCCAATCTCGGCGGCAACCTGACCCTGGAATCGATAGCGGCGGCGGTGGTCGGTGGCGTGCGGCTGACCGGCGGAGAGGGAGGCGTCACGGCGGCTCTGCTCGGCGCCCTGTTCATCACGATCATTTCCAACGCCATGAATCTCATGCAGGTCGACGGCTATCTGCAGCAGGTTCTTTTAGGCCTCATCATTCTGGCCAGCCTGATACTGGGCCGCGATCACAAGAAACGCTAACAGCTTCGGACCTTAAATGGCATATCAAGTCTGCATCGATATCGGTGGAACCTTCACCGATTGCCTGGTTTCCGAGCCCGGTGGGAAAATCTCGATCTTCAAATCGCCCACCACGCCCGGCGAATTCGAGAAGGGATTCATCAACGTGCTGCACGTCGCGGCCGCTGGATACGGGCTCGATCCCGCGACGTTCATGACCAAGATCGACTTGATCGTACACGGCTCGACCGTCTCGACCAACGCGCTGGTCGAGCGCAAGACCGTCAAGGTCGGATTGATCCTCAACGAAGGACACCAGGACATCCTCGTCTTGCGCGAGGGGCCGCGCAAGGGCGCCTTCCAGTGGCGGCTCGACTATCCCGAGCCTTACGTCCCGCGCCACCTGACGAAGACGGCGCGGGGCCGCGTCGATGCGCGCGGGCGGGAGCTCACGCCTTTGTCGAGATCCGATGTCGAGGCGGCGATAGCGGACTTCCGGCGCTATGGGGTCGAAGCGATAGCGGTCGGTCTGCTTTGGTCGGTCGTCAATCCCATCCATGAAACGATGGCGCGCGATATCATCGCGCAGGCATGGCCGGAGATCCCGGTGACGCTTAGCCATGAAGTCAATCCGATGTCGCGCGAGTACAAGCGCATCATCGCGGCCGCCATAGACGCGTCGATCAATCCGATCGTGCGCACCTATATCGAGGACTTGCGGCGAGCACTTTCGCAGGCTGGTTTCCAGGGCGAGCTGCTGCTGGCCAACTGCGTCGGTGGAATGATGCCTCCCGCCGAGATGCTGCGGCGGCCAATCTACAGCGTCATGTCGGGGCCGACGCTGGCGCCGATGGCGGCGCTGGCGCTGAGCGACGAAGCCAATGTCATCGTCGGTGACATGGGCGGCACCACCTTCGACGTCTCGGCTTTGCGCGACCACCAGATCATCGTCACCCCGGACAGCATGATCCACGACGACTCGCTCGGCATCGCGAAGGTGGATGTGAGATCGGTTGGCGCCGGCGGCGGGTCCATTGCCTGGGTAGACGACGGCGGCCTGCTGCGGGTCGGTCCGCAAAGCGCTGGCGCGCGGCCGGGGCCGGCATGCTACGGAGCGGGCGGCACCGCGCCGACGGT
Organism: Mesorhizobium sp. M1399; assembly: GCF_040317735.1. Classification (NCBI taxonomy): domain Bacteria; kingdom Pseudomonadati; phylum Pseudomonadota; class Alphaproteobacteria; order Hyphomicrobiales; family Phyllobacteriaceae; genus Mesorhizobium; species Mesorhizobium sp. M1399. Next base: position 49,224 of record NZ_JAMYKZ010000023.1, on the reverse strand, counting down.
CACCGATGCTAATGTCGTGCTCGGCATCATTGATCCGGACTATTTTCTCGGCGGGCGAATCAAGATCAGCCGCGAACTGGCCGAGAAAGCGGTTGCGAGCATCGCGACGCGGCTCGGCATCCCGCTGCTCGACGCGGCTTATGCCATCCAGACCACCAGCAACCACAACATGGTCGGGGCCATCGAGGAAATCACCATTCGCGAGGGCATAAACCCACGCGACAGTTTCTTTGTCTGCGGCGGCGGGGCGACCGCCATCCACATCGCCGAGATGGCCGACATATTGGGCTTGAAACGCTACATGATCCCGCGCTTCATGGCCGGGCTGAGCGCGTTCGGCGGGTTGATCTCGGATATCACGCGCGAGGAAAGCGCGGTTTTTCTGACCTCGACCCGGCGCTTCGACGCCGCGGGCGTCTCCGACATCCTGGCGCGGTTGAAGGTGTCGGGCGAGGCATTCCTCGAACAGGCCGGCGTTGAGCCAGATCTCCGGCGTTTCGAGTTCTCCTTTCTTGGTCGCTACGAGTACCAGTCCTGGGAAATCGAGGTCCATTTCGAGGCCGATGAGGCGCGTCTCGACGCGGCGCAACTGCCAGGTCTCGTCGAAGCGTTCCATCAGATGCACGAACGCATTTATTCAATCAGATCCGACCGCGACGTCGTCGAATTCACCAACTGGAAGCTGCGCGCGGTGGGCAAGCGGGCCAATCAGGATGCCTGGAAAGACTTCAGGCTGGCCGACCAGGCGACAGCGCCGGTCGCCAAGACCCATCGGCCAGCTTATTTGCACGAAACCCGGCGGACGAGTTCTCTGCCCGTCTACGACATGGACCAGTTGGGCGCGGGGGCGGCGCTTGACGGCCCCTGCCTGGTTGAGGCGACGACGTTCACCGCCTTCCTCAAGGACAAGCATCGCGGGCGCGTCGACCCGCAAGGCAACATCGTCGTGACCGTCGATTGACTCAACCCTTCCCGAACAAGGCACCGCAAAATGCATTCACCTGTCATTCGCCTGGAGACGCCAACGCGCCGCGTCGATCCGTTCCTGATGTCGGTTCTCAAAAGCCGGTTCGAGGCCGTCGTGCGGGAAATGACGCTGGTCGTGATGCGGGCCAGCCGCTCAGCGGTAATCAAGAACGCCCGCGACCTGAGCTGTGCGATCCTGACCTATGATCACCGCCTCGTTTCCACCGAGGACGCGCTGCCGATCCATGTCATGTCGATGGATCTGGCGACCCGTCCGATAACGGAGTTGTTCGACGATATCGCCGACGGCGACATCTTCCTGAACAACTGCCCCTACACGGGCGGCACCCATCATGCCGACCTGATCATGGCGATGCCGATCTTTTTCGATGGCACGCCGCTGTTTTGGGCCGTGGCGCTCTCCCACCACGCCGATACAGGCGCGCCGACGCCTTCGACCTATCTGCCATTTGCCAAGAACGTTTATGAGGAAGGGATCCACTTTCCCTGCGTGCGCGTGGTCGAACAGCACAGGGAGAAGCAGGATATTCTGCGCATCGGCATGATGCGCAACCGTGTTCCAGACATCTGGCTGGGCGACGTGCGCGCCCAGATCGGCGCCTGCAGGACCGGTCGACGCCGTCTATTGGAACTGCTTGAAAAATACGGCCGCGACACGCTGCTGGATTTCGTCGAGGACTGGTTCGACTACGGTGCGCGTCGCGCCATGGCCGAGATCGCCAAATTGCCGAAGGGCAAGTTCTCCTACGAAGTCCGCCATGACCCGGTCCCCGGCGTGGCGGAGGAGGGCATCCCGGTCAGGATCACCATCGATGTCGACCCCGAAGCCGGCGAAATCACGGTCGACGTGCGTGACAACATGGACAACGTCCCTGGCGGTCTCAACCTGTCCGAAAACACCTGCACAGGCTCGTGCCGCATTGGCGTGTTCAACAATCTAGACGACGGCATCCCGCACAACGAGGGTGCCAAGAGCCGGATCAAGGTGTTGATGCGGGAGGGAAGCGTGGTCGGCAAACCCCGCTACCCCGTAGGCACCTCGGTGGCGACCACCAATGTCAACGACCGGTTGATCATCGCCGGTAATTGCGTGTTCTCGACGATGGGAGAACCCTATGGCCAGGCCGAGAGCGGCTCGCACCTGCCGGCGGGGATCGGCGTGATTTCAGGCAAGGATCCGTTCAAGGATGGGCAGCCCTACGTCAACCAGGTCTTCATTGGCTACGCCGGCGGCGGCGCGCGTCACGGCTATGACGGCTGGTTGACATATTGCGGGCCGGCGAATGGCGGCCTGATTGCGCTGGATTCCGTCGAGGTGGACGAATCCATGTATCCCATCATCATTGAATCGCGCGGCGTGGTGGCGGACACGCAAGGCATTGGCGAGTTCGAGGGCGCTCCCGCGGTTGGCGGTGTCTTCTATCCCGTCGACCACGAGATGACACTGGTCTACTCGGCCGACGGCACAACCTTTCCGCCGCGCGGCGTGCTCGGCGGCGGTGACGCCAAGGCCAGTCGCAGCGCCAAGCGCGGCACGGACGGCGAGCTGGTGGAATTGCCTGCCTTCCATGAGGAGGCGTGTCGCGCCGGCGAGCGCATCGAGTTCGTTGCGTGTGGCGGCGGTGGGTACGGCGACCCGACCAAGCGCGATGTCCGCCGTGTCGCGGCCAGCGTTGACCGCGGTTGGCTGACGAGCGAAGCGGCTCGCCAATCCTACAAGGTGGCCCTGGTGCTGGACGCCGAGCAGGGCGTCTGGGTCGTCGACCAGGATGCCACCGCGCGCCTTCGGGCGGCCTGAGCCAGCGCGAAGAGAGGTCGCCGGCAAATGACCGGCGGCTTCGATCACGCCCGCTTGGCGGCCGCGTCCTGCTCGTCGAAATACCGCAACAGGTTCATGCCACCGCGCACGATGTCGCGTTCGATCGCCTTACGCGCCACCTTCTTGTTGCGGGTCCGGAACGCTTCGATCAGCGTCTCGTGCTCCTCCGCGCCGATGTAATCGTTCTCGGCCTGCAGATAATACACGTTGAGAATAGGGCCCATCGAGACCCACAGGCTTTCGATCTGGGCGATCAGCATATCCATCTTGGACAGGCGGTAGACGCCGAAGTGGAATTCACGATTGGCGCGACGGGCGCGGTCAGCATCGCCGGACGTTTCGCCGGCCACGAAATCGCGATGGATCTCGACAAGTTTTTCAATGTCGGCCTCCGAAACATGTTCGACGGCGAGTTCGGCCGCTAGTCCCTCGAGCGCGATGCGAATGAGCCGGACCTGCCAGTAACGCGACCGGGTCAGCTCTGGAACGGTGATGAACCGCCCTGACCGCAGTTCCAGCGCCTGCTCGCTAACGAGCCTGAAACAGGCCTCGCGCACAGGCGTGACGCTGGTGCCCAGCCGTTGCGCCAGATCCTGCATCAACAGTCTTTCGCCGGGCCGGAAATTGCCCGCGATCAGGGCTTCGCGCAGCGAGATATAAGTTCTCGCCGACAGACTGCCTTGCTCGATTGGCTGCATCGTGCTCATGGTCCACCGCTGCAATGTTGGCCGCACCGAATCGGCAACGGATAGGTACGAGACGCTCTTATATCCTATAAGTCAGGTTGCGAAACATGGCTAAGAGCTGGCGGATTTCCCAGCGGAGAGCTTGCGCAGGATTGTCTCGATGACGTCAAGTGAGTTCTCGACCGTCGCCCGGTCATGGCTCCCTGACAGATAGAGACGCTTGAGCGGAAGCGGCTGACCGATCAGCCGGTTCGCCACCATCTCCTTGCGGAATGCGAGATCGAAGACATCGTCGTTGCGCAGCAAGTCCTGGTAGTCGCGGTAAGGACCGCTGAGGAAATAGATCAGCCAGACCGAGCCAAACCCGGCGCTCTGCGCGGGCAGGCCGAGGCGATCGATAATGCCATCCAGCTCCGCCCGCATGAAAGCGCCGAGGGCAAACAGGCGGTCGTAGAAGCCTGGTTTCGACAGCTCCTCGATCGTCGCCTGCATGGCGGCGAGCGTCGACGGTGTGCCGTTGAAAGTACCGCCCATGAATACGGAGCCTTCCCCGGTCCGGCCGACGAGCTCCATGAGATCGCGACGACCGGCCACCAGGCCGACGGGATAGCCTGACGAGGCCGCCTTGCCGAAGGTCGCAAGATCAGGCGTGACGTCGGCGATCGACTGATAGCCGCCGAGCGCGTGACGAAAGCCGGTGATGACCTCGTCGAAGATCAGCACGACGCCATGATCGCTGGTCAGGCGACGTAGGTCGCGCAGGAAAACATCCGTCGCGATCACCGACCCCATATTGTGAGCGATTGGCTCGATGATGATCGCCGCCACCTCGCCTGGATTGGCGTTGAGATAATCCTCGACGGCTTGGGCATCGTTGTAAGGCAGCACGACAGTGTGACGGGCCGCGTCTTCGAGGATGCCGGCGCTGATGGGGTCGTACTTACCGATGGCTTGCGCGTGCGACTGTACGTTCATAGCGACATAGTCGTGCCAGCCATGATATCCGCCTTGGAACTTGATGATCCGCTTGCGACCGGTGGCGGCACGGGCAAGGCGCAGGGCGTGATAGGTCGCCTCCGATCCCGAATTGCAGAAGGCGACGAGATCCGCGCACGGGATGCAGTCGACCAGCGCCTCCGCCACCTCGATCTCCAGCCACATCGTTCCCGCTCCGACAAGATCGATGTCCTGGGAGACCGCCGCGATGCGTTCGCGCACCGCCGGATGACAGTGGCCAAGCACATTGGCGCCGAAGCCGCAATGGAAGTCGGTGTACTGGTGTCCATCGATGTCGTAGAGAAACGCACCCTGCGCCCGGGCAAAGACATGCGGCGCGCCGAGCCTGCGGCTCGGGCTGAGCAATCCGCCCGGCATCACCGCACCGGCGCGCTCTATGAGTGAGGTGGTGTTATTCTGATCGGTCATCGTAATGTCCGTGCATGGCTATGGTTGTCCGCCGCTCAGCCGAGGGCCTCGCGGACGGTGGCCTCGATCCCCGCCGCGTCCAGCCGGTAGTGCTTGTAGAGATGCGTTGGCGGCGCGATCAGGCTGTATTCGTCGCGGATGCCATGGCGTATCAACCGTGCCGGGCTGCCCGCTTCCGCCAAAATTTCCGCTACCGCGCCGCCCAGACCGCCGAGGATATTGTGTTCCTCGATGGTTAGGATGAAGCGGGAGTGGGCCGCGGCCGAGAGCACGGCCTTGCTATCCAGCGGCTTGATCGTGTGCATGTCGATCAGCCCGACGGATTTGCCGGCTGCGCGCAGCTTGCGGTGAGCCTCCCTTGAGGGATGGACCATCGAGCCGCAGGCGATGATGGTCAGGTCCGATCCTTCGCCGTGAACGATCGCCTTGCCGAATTGGAAGTCCACGCCGTCGTCATAAACCACTGGTTCCTGGCCGCGGCCAATGCGGAAATAGATCGGCTGGGCATGATTGACAGACGCCTTGACCGCCGCCGCCAGTTGCGGGCCGTCGGCCGGCGCGACGACCGTGAGGTCGGCAATGCTTCGCATGATGGCAAGGTCTTCCGTCGCATGGTGGGAGGTGCCGTAGAAGCCGAGTGAAATACCGGCATGATGACCGATCAGCCGCACCGGTAGGGCCGAATAGGCGACGTCGGTTCTGATCTGTTCGCAGCACAGCAGCGCGAGGAAAGAAGCGAATGTAGCGACGAACGGCATGGCGCCGGTGCTGGCCATGCCGGCAGCAGCCGAAACCATATTCTGTTCGGAAATGCCGAATTGCGTGAAGCGCTCCGGAAAGCGTTGCGCGAACCGAACCAGCCCGTTTGAATATTGCAGGTCGGCCGTGCCCACCAAGATGGGATGACCCTCTTCAACCAGATCAATGAGTGCGTTGGCCAGGTAGCTCAGGCCAGGTGCGCGTGCGTTGATCTGGCGGTATTGCCAGGAATTGGGATCGATCGGGCCGTTCATTGCGCTTTGCCTCCACGCTTGATCTCTTCGGCGGCCAAGGCCTCGTCCGACGGCGCGAGATAGCCCAGATGCCAGCCGGGTTCGGTTTCCATGTAGCCAACGCCCTTGCCTTTGGAGGTCTTGGCAATGATGCAGACGGGCCGAGTTCGATTTGTCTCGGCCTTCAGCTGTCTCAGAAGCGTCGCGAGCGCCACGACGTCATGCCCGTCGACCTCGCGCACCTGCCAGCCGAATGCCGTCCATTTGTCTGTCAGCGGCTCTATACCGATGATGTCGTCAACCTGACCGTCGAGCTGGTATCCGTTGCGGTCGACAATGGCGATTAGATTGCCGGCCTTGTGATGGGCGGCAGACAGCGCCGCTTCCCAAACCTGGCCCTCCTGCATCTCGCCGTCGCCGAGCAGGACATAAACATCGAAGCGCCGGTCTGCGGCACGGGCGCCGAGCACCATGCCGAGACCGCCGGACAAGGCATGGCCGATCGACCCGGAGCTAAAGTCGACGCCGGGCACCTTACGCATGTCAGGGTGATCGCCAAGCGGATTGCCCAGCCGGGTATAGCCATCGAGAACGTCCTTGGAGAAGAAACCCCAGTCGACCAGCAGTGGATAGAGGCCTACCGCCGCGTGTCCCTTGCCCATAAGGAAGCGGTCGCGGTCCGGCCATTGCGGCTCGCCGCGCTTGAGCCGCATCGCATCGTAGTAGAGCGTCGCGAATATCTCCGCGCAGGAGAACACCGACGAGTAGTGGCCAACCTTGGCTATTTGGATGAGGCGCAGCGTCTCGAGCCGCACGAATTCGGCCCTGTCCCGCAAAAGGGCGATCTGCTCGTCGTCGGGTCGTAAGGCGATATCTGATGGGGTTGGTGGGTTGGGCATAGAGCGTGACTCCCAGGATCATTTTTGCTCGACAACTTATAAGTTATAAGATATTTATCGCTTTCGCAATCGCCCATCTGGTCGCGAAGGAGAATTTTGATGAAGAACGAATTGCGCGTGCTGGACATGGCCAGGCACTTTCATTCCCAAACGGATCCCCGCCTGCATGAGGATCATGGTCCGTTGATGATCATGGCCGGCGAAGGCGCGACCGTCACGGATGACGTGGGCAACCGGTATATCGAGGGCATGGGCGGACTCTGGTGTGCCTCGCTTGGCTTCAGCGACAGCCGGCTGGCCGACGCGGCTGACCGCCAGATGCGCAAGCTGGCCGTCTACCACACTTTCAATCACCGCTCGAATGAGCCCACCGTCGAACTCGTCGAACAGCTTACCGCGTTGGCGCCGTTCGACAACGCGCGCGTCTTTCTGGTCGGCTCCGGTTCGGAAGCCAATGATACGATGGTCAAGCTCGCCTGGTATTATCACGCCGCACGGGGGCGTCCGGAGAAACGCAAGATCATCAGCAGGTTTGGCGCCTTCCACGGCAGTACGATCATGGGCGCGGCGCTGAGTGGCCTGCCGCATATGCACAAGTCCTTCAACCTGCCGCCGCTTCCCGTCATATTCGCGGCGCGACCGTTCCACTATCTCGACGGTCTGCCGGGCGAGGCGGAGCATGACTACGCCACGCGCCTGACCGAGGAACTCGAGGCCCTGATCCTGGCGGAAGGGCCCGAGACGATTGCCGCGATGATCGCCGAGCCGATCATGGGCGCCGGCGGCGTGCTGGTGCCACCGGAGGATTATTTTCCAAAGGTTCAGGCGGTGCTGCGCAAATACGACATCCTCATGCTGTCCGACGAGGTGGTCTGCGGCTTCGCACGCACCGGAAACTGGTTCGGCAGCCAGACATTTGGCATGGAACCGGACATGCTGTCGGTCGCCAAAGGGCTTTCATCCGGTCACCTGCCGATTGGCGGCGTCATTATCTCCGACAAGGTCTACCAATGCGTCGCCGACGAGGCCCACAAGGTCGGCGTGTTCGGTCACGGTTTCACCTATTCCGGCCATCCGGTGACAGCGGCTGTCGCCGCCGAGGCGATCAGGATCTACCGCGAGATCGATCTCGTGAGCCAGGCGCGCCGTCTCGGCGATTATCTGCATGCAGCGCTCGCCGCCGCGCTAGGCGACCATTCGCTGGTCGGCGAGGTTCGCGGCCGCGGCTTTATCGCGGGGATCCAGATCGTCGAGGATCGCGCCACCCGTCGCGCCTTCGCGCCGGAGCTCCGGATTGGCACGGATGTCGAGCGGCGGTGCCGCGATCATGGCGTCATGATCCGCAACATGGGCGACGTGCTGGCGATCTGCCCGCCGTATGTGATCACCCCCACCGAGATTGATGCCATGGTTGATGGCATTCGGGCAGCTCTTGATGAGACCGCGGCGGAGCATCCGTGGACTGGCTAGTTGGCATGAACCCGCGGGGCACGGCGGCGAGACATCGCGCAAGGGCGCGTGCCCGTCTGGACGTGTCGTTCTACCGCGCGACAAGGGCGCTTCGCTAAGGCGCGAGCCGCAGCATAGAGGATCCTGATTGCATATTGGAGGCTAAACCATGCTTCAGAAAACCAGCCATTTCATGCGGCAGGCCAATCTCATCAACGGCGAATGGGTGCAGGCTGACAGCGGCCAGACAGTCGACGTCAACAATCCGGCTACCGGCCTCAAGATCGGCACGGTGCCGAAGTCGGGCAAGGCCGAGACCCGCCGCGCCATCGAAGCCGCCGACGCTGCCTTCCAGACATGGCGCAAGACCACCGCGCTCGAACGCTCGAAGCTGTTGCGCAAGCTGCACGACGCGATGATGGACAATCAGGACGTGCTGGCCGAACTACTAACCATCGAGCAGGGCAAGTCGCTGTTCGAATCGAAGGGCGAGATCGGCTCGGCCGCGTCCTACATATTGTGGTTCGCCGAAGAAGGCCGCCGCACCTATGGCGACGTCGTGCCGTCGCCTTGGGCGGACCGCCGTATCCTGGTGACCAAGGAGCCGGTCGGCGTCATCGCCGCCATCACGCCATGGAATTTCCCGTCCTCGATGCTGGCCCGCAAGCTCGGCCCGGCGCTTGCCGCCGGCTGTACCGCCGTGGTCAAGCCCGCGTCACAGACGCCTTATTCCGGCCTTGCCTGGGGTGCGCTCGCCGAAGAGGTCGGCTTCCCCAAGAGCGTCATCAACATCCTGACCGGTTCTGCCAGCGAGATCGGCGACGAGATCTGCGCCAACCCGCTGGTGTCGAAGATCACCTTCACCGGCTCGACCGAGGTCGGCAAGATCCTGATCCAGAAGTCGTCGGTGACGGTCAAGAAAGTGTCGATGGAGCTCGGCGGCAATGCGCCGTTCATCGTCTTCGACGACGCCGACATCGAGCGGGCCGTCGTCGGCGCCATCACCGCCAAGTACCGCAATTCCGGCCAGACCTGCGTCTGCACCAACCGCTTCCTGGTGCAGGCCGGCATCTACGACCAGTTTGTCGAAAAGCTGGCTGCTGCGAGCAACGCGCTGAAGGTCGGTTCCGGCCTCGAGGAAGGTGTCCAGCAGGGACCGCTGATCGATGAGAAGGCGGTGGAGAAGGTCGAGGAGCTGATTGCCGACGCTACAGCCAAAGGCGGCAAGGTCGTCGCCGGCGGCAAGCGCCACGCGCTCGGCGGCTCGTTCTTCCAGCCGACGGTGATCGCCAATGCGACGCCGAAGATGCGCTTCATGAAGGAAGAAATCTTCGGCCCGGTAGCACCGGTATTCAAGTTCGAGACCGAGGAAGAGGCCGTAGCACTCGCCAACGACACCGAGTTCGGCCTAGCCTGCTATTTCTACACCGGCGATCTCGGCCGCGCCTTCCGGGTCATGGAAGGGCTGAAATACGGCATGGTCGGCGTCAATGAAGGGCTCATCACCACCCCTGAAGCGCCGTTCGGCGGCGTCAAGGAATCGGGCCTCGGCAAGGAAGGCGGCCATCAGGGCATCGAGGATTATCTCGACACCAAATATGTCTGCATCGGCGGACTTGGTCTCTAGTGGGCCGGCTTTTGCCAGCGCCTCTTAATAAGCCGAGCTGAAAGAGGGCGACTGCTTCTCAATCGTTGGCTGCGTTCAAAAAGGTTGGCTAAGAACGCCACGCTCCATTCTCGATGGCAGACCAGAAGTGTGAAGGCTGTTCGCTGTCTATGAAACCATCGCGGTATTCGTCGAGGCGGAAGGCGGGTCCCCGGCCACAATTCCACAGCCAATACGTGACCGGTTGTCCATTCCACAAGCAGGCCAGCGTCGCTGGCACAATTTGATTATGAGCAGTGGCTCGGAAGTAAATCGGGTGAAGAATGAGCTCGAGTCGTCATAGGAGGTGCGTTCTCCTGGATTGACGTTCCGACTGGTCACTCAGATCTCTCTTGGACCATCGCAGATCTGGCCGCCGTTGTCAGTCAGTCCATGAACTGCAGCAAACTTTGGGATTTTACGATAGATAGTCCGCTTGCGGAACAAAGCGGCCGTCAGACTCGGGAGGTTTCGGCTATCGCCCAACGACAAACGCCGAAAACTCGAAGGTATTCACATAATAGCGGAATGCGGCCTCCGCCTTTGCCGGCGTGGAGGTGACCTATTCGGTTTCGGGCGAAGAGGCTTCAATCGCCAGCACATCCAGCCCCTCAATCTCCTGCATCATCTTTCCGGCGATACCCTGCAAGTCACCATACATGCCGACGGTCGCCTCGATCACCACTTGGATCTGCGCCTCGCGCTTGACCCACAGGCGTGTTGTGGCCTTGCGTTCCTTGGCGAGATCCTCCTGCATATCGGAGAATTTCTCCACGATCGCCTCAACGCGGTGGCGGAACCGCGGACCGGTCAGATAGCCGTAGACCTGCTCCATTTTGGTGGCCTGGCCGTCCTGGGCGAGACGGGAGTTCGCCAGCTCAATCAGGGATTGCCGAAGCATGATAGCGATCGGGATCGCACATTTGGGATGGGCGACATAGACTCCGTCCACAAGATCGAAGGTTTCCACGCCGGGAGGCAACGCTTCCGAGACCATCAGCGCGATATCCGCTTTCGCGGCTCGTTGATCTCCTCTGAGCTTACCTAGCCAGCCTTGGCTCCAGTTCTTGGTGCGTTTCGATTCCCACAAAATGGCGCCGCATGGCTGGCCGGCCGGCCCGACCACGCGGTGCAGGACATCTCCGCCGAACTCACCCTTGGCAACCGGTTCGATGCTGTCCATCGGGAATCGGCTGGCTATGAGAGACTCCAGCTCAAGCTCGAGGACCTCGCCCTGCAGCTGCTGAGAGCCCTGTTCCGCACGGCGCTTCAGCTCCTCAATCTGACGCTGCATGCCGGCGATCTGCTCTTCTTTTTCCGCGACCTTCATTTTGAGGCCGTCTTCGGCTTCGGACCTCGCCTTTACGCGAACGGCGTCCAATCCTTCCTGGATCTTCCTTTCGATGATCAGCGCCATCTCCCGCTTTTCGTCGTCGAGCGCACGCTGCTTTTTCAGGAATTCCGCCTGTTGCTGCTGGGCCTCGGCGAGCTTTTCGTCGCGCGCCTTCAACGTCGCTTCCAGCTCGGCAAGCTTGTTATCCCTGTCCTCCAGGTCTACCGAAAGCAGTAATTTTGCCTTGCGCGCTTCCTCTACCGCGATTGCGGCACGCTCAAGCTTGATTCGCTCAGCCACCTGGTTGCCGATGTCCTCTTTGGCGGCGTCGATGGCGGCCCGCTCGCGTTTAAGCTCCTCCTCCCGATCTGCCATTGACGCGTTGCTCTGCGCCAAGCGCCGTTCATACTCCTCGCGGGTGGCGGCAATCAGCGGCGCCGCAAGCGACTCGTTGAGCTTGATGTCTGTTTTGCAGCTCGGGCAGCTGATCGTCGGTTCATTGAGAATCCTGGGCTGGACAGTCATTGGCGGGCTGACTCTCTGAGGGCTGATGTAGTCCCAGACTATATATTATCGACCGCTTTTGGAAAAGAACAGATAGTGAACTCTAGTGTTATCCCCAGCGTGCGGACGGAACGGCAATTTCGTCGTCGAATTGAGCAGTCTGCATCGGCTCGAGCCAAACATCCTACGATCGGGGCAAGTTCGATCGCCATGAAGCCAGGGATGGCCTCAGCAAAGGTTCAAAGCCGGATTCTCCCGGATCGCCTTCGAGCCGCGGTTCGACGCGACGGGCCAGACGGTTCACTTCGCCCGCAAACGGAACGGTGAATTAACCGTCTTCTACGAATGACTGTTTCTCTTTTGCGACCTGATCGGCATTCCGCGGGAACGTGACCCGAGAATGAAATCAAACACCGCTTGAGGCTGAGTCGCCTGCAAGGCTGCCGGAATCCTTGCTGCGGCTTCGGCCTGTTCGGCAAGTACTGTGAGTGAGATGCCGAGCGCACGCTCGATGGCGCGATCCGGCGCGTTCATCAACCGACGAAGGAGCGCCGCGGCGCGTCCAGCATGACGCACCGCCGCCGCATGCTTGCCCTCGCGGATCTTCACGCCGGCCGCCGATAACAGGATCAATCCCTTGAAGAGCATCCGAAGCGGAGCGCCTCGATCTGCAACCTGCCAAAGACCTTCCCAAGCCTCATGGGCTTCCCAGTAATAACCATGATTGAAGAGGTCGATACCCCAGAGGAACATGTCCGAGTCAAGTGACGCCTCTTCAGCAATCTGAATTGCTTCCCAGTGATAGCTGTGTCCTGCAGGGTCGCGCACAGGATGCGGCTGCCGGCCGGGAAGATACGCATAGGACGGAAAGCTCTTTTCCGGTAGCCAGCGCGGGCGCAACGTCGAACCAGTAGCCATCAAAGACGAATAGTGTCACTTGGCAATTAATTACGATAGAGGCGATTTGGCCGCGACGGGCGGACCCGCAGGCCGGTCGCCCCTCGTCCGGTACTGCGGACCCCACTTGCGGGTTGTCTCCAGGCAGTCTCATGCGCCTGCGCGTCTGCCGTCCAGCGCAGCTTGAAAAGATGCTCCCAACCGAGCGGCGTCAGACGGCCGGCCTTGTGACTACAGCGCCGACGCACAGCACGGCCGTACCGCGCGGCAACTTCGAGCGGCGAGCTTCCGCTAACGCCCACATTTCTCCGCTATTGCGGCGATGCATTCCTCGAGACGCTCCAGGCGGAATTTCGCAATACGAAGTTCATTCCCGGCTTCGAAACGTCGATGGCGTCCCTGAGGTGTGGTCGCCATGAGGTTGCGCTCCAGTTCGGCAATGTGCGCACGCACCTGTCGGGCATCGTCCTGACGCAATGCCTTGATCCACCCACGCCCGCGCATCAGTCTTCCTGCCAGCACCCCGAAAGTCATGCGGAGTTATGCCACCGAGATCCTAATTTGCGGCAAGCCGAAACACTCGAAATTTAACTTCCGCTAATGCGAAGGAGACGAAACAGTCCGGCAAGATAGTCAAGGAAGCGGACACGATTATCCGAGGCGGCTATCGTCAAGCCAATAAGGCCGAGCCCGAACCGGAAACCGACCGGATATGTGCCCGGAGCGCGTCACGACGCGAAACATCGACCGGGGGATGCGGACGAGACATCCGTGTCCGGTCGAATCCCTTCAAGAGAAAACGCTCGATGCGAAGGTGGCTCAAGCGGTCGCCTTTCGCGGTTGGCTGAACGTATTGTCAGGGCGGGGCAGACCGAAATGGTCTCTTAGCGTTGCCCCATCATAGTCGTGCCGGAAAAGTCCGCGCCTGCGCAAGATCGGCACCACCTCCTCGGCGAACACGTCGAACCCGCCTTGCAAATAGGGCGGCATGACATTGAAGCCGTCCGCGGCACCGTTGTCGAACCATTCCTGGATGTTGTCGGCAATCTGTTCGGGCGTCCCGGCCTGGACCCAATGCCCGCGCGCGCCGGCGAGACGGTGGAGCAACTGGCGGATGGTCGGATTCTCTCGCTCGATGATATCGAGCACGACAAGGAAGCGGCTGCTGGCACCGCGCTCGCCCTCGACACTGATGAGCTCGCGCGGAAATGGCCCATCCAGATCGTAGCTGGAAAGGTCGGCGTCCACGATGCGGCGTAGCTGATCCAGAGAATATTCCGGCTGCGTCAGCTCGTTGAACTCGTCATGCAGTGCGCGGGCTTCAGCCTCGGTTGAACCGATGAAGGGACTGATGCCGGGCAACACCTTGACGTGGTCGGGGTTGCGGCCAACCGACTTCACGCGCGCCTTGATGTCGGCATAAAATTCCCGCGCGTTGCCGAGTGTCTGATGTGCTGTGAATATCGCCTCGGCATAGCGGCTTGCGAACGACCGTCCGTCTTGCGACGAACCCGCCTGGACATAGACCGGCCGCCCCTGCGGCGAGCGCGGAAGCGTGAGCGGTCCCTTCACCCGATGATATTTGCCGATGTGGTTGATTGGGTGAATCTTGTCGGTGTCGGCAAAAATTCCGGACTGCCTGTCCGCGACGAGCGCGTCGTCGTCCCAACTGTCCCAGAGCTTCGTCACCACATCGACGAATTCGCCGGCGCGCTCGTAACGGTCGGCATGGGTTGGATGTCGGTCAAAACCGAAGTTCAACGCTGCCGACGCGTCGCCCGTGGTGACGATGTTCCAACCGGCACGCCCGCCGCTCAGATGATCGACAGAAGCAAACAGCCGGGCCAGGTTGTAGGGTTCGTTGTAGGTGGTCGAGGCGGTCGCGATGAAGCCTATTCTTTCAGTCACCGCGGCGAGCGCCGAAATCCATGTCAGCGGCTCCAGCCTGAAGCGGCTTGCGTAGCGGATGTTGTCGGCGAGTGCTGGCCCATCAGCAAAGAACAGCGCGTCGAACTTGCTCGCCTCGGCCTTTTTCGCCATTTCCTGATAGTAGGCGATGTCCAGCACTCTCTCCGGGGCGGAATCCTTGTAGCGCCAGCCGGCTTCGTGATGGCCGCCGGGATAAATGAAAAGGTTGAGGTTCAACTGTCGTTTTTTCGGCAGGCATACGTTGGTCTCCTGGGTATTGACTGGGCGAGAAGCCTTGAGGGCCTCAGACGGGCAGAGCCGGCGCTGTGTCGACGCCGAGATGACGCAGAAGTTCGGAGCGGATCTCGCCGAACCGGCGATCGCCATGATTGCGGGGTTTGGTGACATTGACAGCGATGTCGGCGGCGATCGCGCCGCTGTCGAGTACCAAGACTCGGTCCGCCAGCATCACGGCTTCATCGACATCATGGGTGACCAGCAGGACGGCCGGCTGGTGACGAGCACACAGCTGGCGCAGCAGATCGCGCATGCGCAGGCGGGTCAAGGCGTCGAGCGCGCCGAACGGCTCATCGGCCAGCAGCAGTTCAGGGTCTCGAACAAGCGAGCGCGCCAATGCCACCCGCTGCTGCTCGCCTCCAGAGAGTTCGACCGGCCAGGCGGTCTCGCGGCCGCTCAGGCCAACCTCTTCGAGAGCTGCGCGTCCGCGTTCTGCGGCGTCCGGCAGGCCGAGGCCAAGAACGACATTCTCCAGCACTCGTTTCCATGGCAACAGCCGCGCATCCTGAAACACCACCGACTTCTTATCGGGTGTTTCCAGTCGGCCGGACCCCGAGACTTTGTCATCGAGATCGGCGAGCGCGCGCAACAATGTACTCTTGCCCGACCCGCTGCGGCCGAGAAGGGCGACGAACTCTCCCTTCTCGATGCCGAGACTGAGGCCGTCGAGGATGGTTCGCGGCCCGAACCTTCTCACAAGGCTCTCGACGTGCACCACGGGCGCGCCACTCAATCCGCCAAAGTGCGACGCCATGACAGGGACCTTTCCTGGAAGAAGCGGACGATGCCGTCGCAGGCGAGACCGAGCAACGCGTAGACGGCAAGACCGACGATGACGATGTCAGTCTGGCCATAGTTGCGTGCAAGATCGATCATGTAGCCGATGCCGCTCGTGGCATTGACCTGTTCGACGACGACCAGCGACAGCCAGGCATAGGTCACTGCGAAACGCAGGCCGAGGAAAAAGCCTGGAAGGGCGCCTGGCAGGATGACCTGGCGGATGAATTCGCCGTAGCCCATTCGCAAGGTCTGGGCCAGTTCAACATATCGGTTGTCTATGCCGCGCAAGCTGCTGTGGGTCTGGACATAGATCGGGATCAGTACGGCCAAGGCGATAGTCGTCACCTTCATGCCCTCGCCAATGCCGAACCAGAGCATCAGCAGCGGGATCAGAGCCAGCGTCGGTATGGCTCGCTTGATCTGAACGGGGCCGTCAATGATCGCCTCGCCCAACCGGGACAACCCTGAAATGAGAGCAAGCACGGTCCCGATCAGGATGCCGAACACCAGACCCTGCGCTGCCCGCCAGGCAGACGTCACGAAATGATCCTGGAGCTTCCCTGTGGCGATGAGATCGATGGCAGTGGCGACAACCGACCAAGGCGCCGGCAGCGTTCGTGGATCGATAAAACCGGCGACGCTGCCGATGGACCAGATCACGAGAAGCAGTGCGGGCCCGATCATCGCGCCAAACGGGATCGCCCGTCCGAGGGCGAGGCGGCGCCTCGTTCCCGCCTTGCGAGCCTGTTCAGCGGGCGCAATCAACCCCCTTTCGTAAGGGATAGGGCGTGCAACTGCGGCGGTATGTGAGATTGCGTTCATCTGCGTCGTCTCCAGTGCTGGGAAGCAGGTCGTCAGGACGCGTTCAGCGCATTTGCGGCGATCGTCTCGAAGCGCCTGTCGAAAAGATCCTCGGCCTGGATACGAGGCTTGTTCAGCTCTTTGGCCAGGAGATCGATCGTCGCTTGCTGGCGCACGATCACATCGTTCCAGTCGGATGGAATGTCAAACCGTCCGTCGGCTTCGACGAGATACTGGCCATCTTCGCTGTTGAGGCCCTGGGTGGCGACGTAGTAGCCCTCGATCCACTCTTTCGGGTGCTGCTCTACCCATCGGGCCGCAAGTGCCCAGTAGCGCACATATTCGCCGAGAGCGGCAGCCTTGGCCGGGTCGTCGAGCACGGCCTGCGGGGCGTAAAGATGGTCTGGATCATCACGCAAGCCGTGCGGGATGGTGGTGGCGCCGTCCGCCCCATACTGGCGCAGATAGCGCTTGACGAGGACGCCCCAGATCGGCGCGACATCGACTTGCTTGCTAGCAAGTGCCACCGGATACGCATCGCCTTTGCTGGGCAGTTCGATGAGATTTACATCCTCCTTGTTCAGGCCGACGGCCTGCAGGACCCTCAGCACCAGCGCGCCTTGCGCCTGACCAGGGCTGAAGGCGATCCGTTTGCCGCGCAAATCCGCGAGCGTCTTGACCTCGACGCCCGGCGCAATGCCGAGTTGATAAATCGGGTGTGAAACCGGATCCCTGCGGAACTTCGCAGCAATGATCTTGACCTTGAGCCCAGTCCAGGTCGCGTGGATGGGCGGAATGTCGGCGACCGATCCGACGTCCAATGCATCGGCGCGAAAAGCTTCGATTGTCTGCGGACCGCCGCTGATGTTGGCCCATTCAACCTTGAAGGGTAGCTGGTCGATCAGACCCGAGAGTTCCAGTGCCCTTTGCGTCTCCGGATCGCCGATACGAAGCACAGTGCCCTCCGGGATTTTGGTCGGCAGTTTACCCGTGTCCGGACTGCCCGCCTCGGTCCTGAAAGCGGAGGAAGACGCGACCAAGGTTACCGCCAAAGCGGCGACCAATGCACCAAACTTCCTTCTCGAAAACTTCACAGCCAACATCATCGTCTCTCTCTCCAATTGATAAGGCCCAAGCTCATCTGATTATGTCTATCAATTTCGTAGACTATAAAGTACCGGATGCTGTTCTTTGCCGCCGGAAGGAAAAGCTGTTCGCCTGCAATGCTCATTTTGGGCACACGTCGTTCACAAAGCTTCGGACTGCGAAGCAGCACCTCGGCGAGGAACATCCCCACCAAAGCTCATCCAGAAGCTTCATGCCTGGACCGTATCGAGCCGATGCCTGGGGGCTGTTGACGACAGAGCTGGCACCGGCGCGCCGACCGGACCCGAGCTTGCAGATCGTGACGGGCGTGAACGCATTGCCGCATAGGACCGCGCACGCTGGTATCACATTGACAGTTCAACTGTGATCATTAGGCGGTCGAGATAAAAATGGCGCCTGTACGACTAGGACACAAATAATGCGGCAGAATCTGACCCGTCGGTGGGGCAGGTTCTTCTGTTCGTCAGTAACGATCGGATAGGGGATCGATTGCACCGACCAGCCAGAGCCGCCAACGCTTGTGCCTCGGAGAGGGGCTGGAGGGAGTTCGTCAGGCCGGTCTGGTGAGAACGCGATCAGCTTCATCGGCGACCGGCGTCTCGCGCATGAAGCTTCACCGCGGACGTTGGTGGAAACGGGAGAGGAGACAGGTCTGACCGAAAAAAACCCGTCGGACGAATCCGACGGGCACTGGAGAGGCAGATTCGGAAGCTCAGGCGGCGAGAACGGCCTTCGGCTCGACCAGGTCGTAACCGAGCGCTTCGGCCACTGCGCGATTCGTGATCTTGCCCTTGTGGACGTTCAGCCCGTTGCGCAGATGGTGGTCGTCTACCAGCGCCTTTATGCCCTTGTCGGCGAGCTGCAGGCCATAATGCAGCGTCGCATTATTGAGCGCGTGGGCCGAGGTGACCGGCACCGCACCCGGCATGTTGGCGACGCAATAGTGGATGACGCCGTCGACCTCATAGGTCGGCTCGGCATGGGTGGTGGCGTGCGAGGTCTCGAAGCAGCCGCCCTGGTCGATGGCGACGTCGACCAGCACGGCGCCTTTCTTCATGCCCGACAGCATTTCGCGCGTCACCAGCTTGGGCGCTGCTGCCCCCGGGATCAGCACGGCGCCGACGACGATGTCAGCCGAAAAACATTCTTCCTCCAGCGCCTCGACGGTCGAGTAGCGGGTGTGGACGCGGCCGCCAAAGATGTCGTCGAGCTGACGCAGGCGCGGGATCGAGCGGTCAATGATGGTGACGTCGGCGCCAAGGCCGGCGGCCATCCGTGCAGCATGCAGGCCGACGACGCCGCCGCCAAGCACGGTGACCTTGCCGGGCAGCACGCCGGGCACGCCGCCAAGCAGCACGCCGCGGCCGCCATTGGCCTTCTGCAGCGCCGTTGCCCCCGCCTGGATCGACAGGCGTCCGGCGACTTCAGACATGGGCGCCAGCAGCGGCAGGCCGCCACGATCGTCGGTCACGGTCTCGTAGGCGATTGCGGTCACGCCGGAGGCCAGCAGGCCCTTGGTCTGCTCCGGATCCGGGGCAAGATGCAGATAGGTATAGAGGATCTGGCCGTCGCGGAGCTGAACCCATTCGTTGGGCTGCGGCTCCTTGACCTTCACGATCATGTCGGACTTGGCAAACACGTCGGCTGCCGTCTTGGCGATCGTGGCGCCGGCGGCGCGATACGCGTTGTCATCGGCGCCGATGCCTGCACCGGCGCCGGTCTCGACCAGCACCTCGTGGCCATGAGCGACATATTCACGGACCGAACCCGGTGTCAGGCCGACGCGGTATTCATGGTTCTTGATTTCCCGGGGGCAACCGACGCGCATCTTTTCTCCTGATCCCGCCCTTTTTGGGCTCACTCCCTGTCTAGTGTAGTGAACCATGAATCGTTGCGCAGGTGTTTGCGAATGCGCTTGCGCGGGATCGCGCGTTCGATAATCGTTGCGAGAAATCGCAGGATTTTCGCACGAGTCACGAAAAATGCCGCTCGACAGGATCGATATCGCCATCCTCGAGGCTTTGCAGAAGGATGGCGGACATCTTGCGATGCGCGGACATAGCGTGGATATCGTGATTGTGGGGCCGCGATTGGATTGATCGAGGCAAAGTCAATTTCGTCCGGCTGCATTCTTTTGGAGCCTCTTGAAAGCAAACAGCTTGCCTTCACGCACGCTGTCTTCAAGTGATCTCGCGTTCGCCAGATGCGCTGCAATCGCGCTGGCCAGCATGCAGCCCGTCCCGCGTATCGATACGGCAAGGCGCGGCATGTCAAAGCGGATTGGTCCTTGATCCAAGCGCAACAGAATATCGGTCGATCGGGGTCCCGCCGCGTGGCCGCCCTTGATCAGCAGGGCCTGTGCGCCGACTGCCAGCAATTTCCGTCCCTGTCTCACCGCATCGCTCTCGTTCGCCGCCGGTTCAGCGCCAACAAGGAGCGCCAGCTCGAAAAGATTGGGTGTGACGAGACGGCAAAACGGCATCAGATCACGTTTCATGGCGGCGATGGCGTCCGTTTCGAGTAGCGCTCGACCTGAAGTGGAGACCAGAACCGGGTCGAGGACTGCCGGCACCTGCGGATTTTCGCGCAGCACGGCGGCAACGCCAGCCACGATCTCAGCGGTTGCGAGCATGCCGATCTTGATGGCCGTCACATTGTTGGCCTGCAGCGCAGCGCGCATCTGATCGGCCACGAGATCGGGCTGAGAAGGATGGACTGCCATGACGGTTTCGTGCGTTTGCACCGTCAGCGCGGTGACAGCCAGGCAGGTGCGCACACCAAGGGAGGAGATCGTCTCGATATCGCGTGCAATTCCAGCCCCACCGCTCGAGTCCGATCCACTGACAAGGAGCACATGCGCTTCTCGCCTCAGCGCCATTTCTCTGTCCTTTCGATCCATTCTCGCGTGCGCGTTTCGGGATCGGCGTTGAGCGTGATGTCGGTCACCACGGCCGCGCTGTCCGCACCAGCCTCAAAGACACTGTCGAGCCGGTCGGGGTTGAGGCCGCCGATGGCGACCAATGGGATCGGCGCTACCCGATGCTTCCATTTGCTGATCCGCTCGAGCCCTTGCGGCGCCCATTTCATGTTCTTGAGGCTAGTGGGATAAATAGGCCCCAGGGCCACATAGTCCGGCTCGGCCGCTAGCGCCGCTTCGAGTTCGGCGTGATCGTGGGTCGAAAGCCCGAGCTTCAATCCGGCGTACTTAATCGCCAGCAGGTCAGCCGCAGCCAAATCCTCTTGGCCGAGATGTACGAAGTCGCAGCCTTCCTCAATGGCGAGCCGCCAATAGTCGTTGACGATCAGTTGGCAACCATGGACCGCGCAGACGCCATTCGCACGGCGGATATCCGTCCGTAGCGTGACCTCGTCCCTATCCTTGATGCGCAGCTGCACCAGCCTGACGCCGAGTGGCACTAGCCGTTCGATCCAGGCAGCGCTGTCGACGATCAGGTAGAAGGGATCGAGCTTCATGAAAAAACTGCTCTGCCGATCGTCGGTGTCGATGGCACGGCGACGTCGCGCGGTTCGAGCATTCCCGAACTGAAAGCCTCACGGCCGGCGTCGACCGCCTTGCCGAACGCACGCGCCATGCCGACCGGATCGGCCGCCCTGGCGACCGCTGTGTTCAGGAGGACGGCGTCAAAGCCGAATTCCATGACGGTGGCCGCGTGCGAAGGTCGTCCCAGCCCCGCATCCACAATCAGCGGGACGCCAGGGAAATGTCCGCGCATCGAGCGCAGCGCTGTGATGTTGACCGGCCCCAGCGCCGAACCGATCGGCGCGCACCATGGCATCAAAACCTTGCAGCCCGCCTCGAGCAGCCGCTCGGCGACGACAAGGTCATCGGTGGTATAAGGGAATACATCAAAACCGTCCTCGCACAGGATGCGCGCGGCTTGGACCAGGCCGAACACGTCCGGCTGCAGCGTGTCGTGATTGCCGATCACTTCGAGCTTGATCCAGCTGGTGCCGAAGACCTCGCGCGCCATTTTCGCGGTCGTGACCGCTTCCTTGACGGAGTGACAGCCAGCAGTGTTGGGCAGGATTCTGACGCCGAGCGAGCGGATCAACGACCAGAATTTTTCGCCAGCCCTGCCGCCTGCCATCTCACGGCGCAGCGAGACGGTCACCACCGAGGTTCCCGACGCCTTGACGGCCTCGGCAAGGATGGCCGGCGAAGGATATTGAGCGGTACCGAGAAGCAGGCGCGACGGAAGCTCGGTTCCATAAAGCTCTAACATGGTCTAACCGCCTTGCATGGGCGAGAGGATTTCGATCCGGTCGCCGTCACTCAACTGGAATTCCGCCCGCTTGGCTTTGTGCACGAGGTCGCTGTTGACCGCCGTCGCCAGCCAATCGCCCTCATAGTCGAGCGCGACAAGCAGTTCGGCCAGCGTGGCGGCGGCAACCTCATGCGCTTCGCCGTTGACCATCAGTTTCATGAGCAAGTTCCTTGGTTGCGTCTTGATTGAAAACGAGGTCGGCAGCCTGGCGCGCCATGGCAGGGGCGAGAAGAAAACCATGGCGATAGAGTCCATTGATCGCGACGGCAGTTCCAAGTGCCTCCACGCGCGGCAGATTGTCGGGAAAGGCTGGACGGATGCCGACACCTGTTTCAACGATCCCGGCCTCGCCAAAAGCCGGGTGGAGGGCATAGGCGGCACCGAGCAGTTCCATCATCGAACGCGCCGTCACCGGTCCGGCGGACTGGCTTTCAACCATAGTCGCGCCGATCATGAACTGCGTGTCGGCACGCGGCACCGCATAAAGCGGAAAGCGCGGATGCAGCAGCCTGACCGGGCGCGACAGCGAGATATCAGGCGTGCGCAGGATCAGCATTTCGCCGCGAACGCCGCGCAGCCTGTCATCGGCTGCTGCGATTCCAGTGCAGTCGATCTGACGATCGAAACCGGAAACAGGCTGGGCGTCGGCGCCGAAGCGGAATTCGACGCCCATGGCCGCGAGCTTGTCATGAAGTGCTACCATCGCCTGGCGCGGGTCGAGATGAGCCTCATCGGGGAAGAGCAATCCGCGCCAGAAGCGGCCGGCGAGGTCGGGTTCCAGGAGCGAAATTTCATTTTCGGCGACCCGCCGATATCCCGACGTGCGGCTGGCGAACCGGTCGAGCTCGCCAGTATCACGCAGCGCGGCCACGACCAACGTTCCGGCACGTATCACCTGACCCGGTAGCACCGCATCCCACCAGTCGGCGGCGTCGCGTCCGAGATCCAGCACCGGCTGCTCGGCGCTTTCACGCTCGCACCATGGCGCGAGCATACCACCGGCGAACCACGACGCATTGCCCTCGATGGCAGGCCTTGTCTCGGCAACGGTGGTCGCCGCGCCGCGTGCGGCGAGTTCGAAGGCGGCGGTGAGGCCGGCGACGCCGGCCCCCTTTATCAGCACCTTCATGATGGCTTACCTGGCTGAGGCGTGAGCGGTGCGCCGATCTCGTCCGCTGGCACGTAGAGATCGCCGCCCTCGCGGTATTTCGCCGCCATCGCCGCCATGCCCTCTTTCTGTGCCTCGGCGCGGATGTCGTGAGAGATACGCATGGAACAGAATTTCGGCCCGCACATCGAGCAGAAATGCGCCAGCTTGTGCGCCTCCTTGGGCAAGGTCTGGTCGTGGAAAGACCGCGCGGTTTCTGGATCAAGCGACAGGTTGAACTGGTCCTCCCATCGGAACTCGAAGCGCGCGCGGGAAAGGGCATCATCCCTGACTTTCGCCGCCGGATGACCCTTCGCCAGGTCGGCGGCGTGCGCTGCGATCTTGTAGGTGATCACGCCGGTCTTGACGTCATCGCGGTCGGGAAGGCCGAGATGCTCCTTGGGCGTGACGTAGCAGAGCATGGCCGTTCCGAACCAGCCGATCATCGCCGCGCCGATGCCGGAAGTGATGTGGTCGTAGCCCGGCGCGATGTCGGTCGTCAGCGGTCCAAGCGTATAGAACGGCGCCTCGCCACAGACGGCGAGCTGCTTGTCCATGTTCGCCTTGATCTTGTGCATCGGCACGTGGCCGGGCCCCTCGATCATCACCTGGCAATCTTTCGCCCAGGCGATCTGCGTCAGCTCGCCGAGCGTTTCCAGCTCGGCGAATTGCGCCGCGTCGTTGGCGTCGGCGATCGAGCCGGGACGAAGGCCGTCGCCGAGCGAGAAGGAGACGTCATAAGCGCGGCAGATGTCGCAGATCTCCGCAAAGTGCTCGTAGAGGAAGCTTTCCCGGTGATGGTGCAGGCACCATTTTGCCATGATCGAGCCGCCGCGCGAGACGATACCCGTGACCCGGTCAACGGTCAGCGGGATGTAATGCAGCCGCACGCCGGCGTGGATCGTGAAATAGTCAACGCCCTGCTCGGCCTGCTCGATCAACGTGTCGCGGTAGACCTCCCAGGTCAGGTCCTCGGCGATGCCACCAACCTTTTCGAGCGCCTGGTAGAGCGGCACCGTGCCGATCGGCACCGGCGAGTTGCGCACGATCCATTCGCGGATGTTGTGGATGTTGCGGCCGGTCGACAGATCCATCACCGTGTCGGCGCCCCAGCGGATCGCCCACACCATCTTTTCGACCTCTTCAGCCATCGACGATGTGACGGCGGAGTTACCGATATTGGCGTTGATCTTGACCAGGAAATTGCGGCCGATGATCATCGGCTCGCTCTCGGGATGGTTGATGTTGGCGGGAATGATTGCGCGCCCGCGCGCCACTTCGTCGCGCACGAATTCCGGCGTGACGAAATCGGGCAGCGTCGCGCCGAAAGGCTCGCCGTCGCGCTGCAGCTTGCCGCTCAAGATCTCACGGCCGAGGTTCTCGCGGATGGCGGCGAACTCCATTTCGGGCGTGATGATGCCGGCGCGCGCATAGGCAAGCTGGGTCACCGCCTTGCCTGCCTTGGCCTTGAGCGGTCGGTGACGAATGGGAAACTCCGGCGTCAGGCGCTCGCCAGTCACAAATCCATTGTCTTCCGGCCGGACATGGCGGCCGTCATAGGCTTCGACATCGCCTCGGGCCATGATCCATTCGTGGCGAAACCTGGCGAGACCCTTTTCGATGCTGGTTTCGACAGTCGGGTCGGTATAGGGGCCGGACGGATCGTAAGCGGTCACCGGCGGCTCGCCTGCCGTCGGATGGACGGAGATTTCGCGCATCGGCACCCTGATCTGCGGGTGAATGCTGCCAGGCTTGTGGATCTTGCGTGAGGCAGGCAGCGGTCCCGTCGAGACGGCGGGGGTGAGGCCATTCATCTTGAGGCTCCTTTGCTTATGCATTGGAGACCCAGTTCTGTGCCGGAAGGATGAAAAGACGCTTCTGTAGACCTGCTCGAAACAGGACCTCGGGCGTGAACTCCCGCAAAGCGCTTGCACCGTCCCTCCGCCAGTATGAACTGGATCAGGTTCAACGGGTCACTGCGCCGCGAAAGCCAGCAGTATCTCAGCCCCTTGCCGGGACTCCCCTGGTGAATGCCTCAGGTTGAACGGGCCGGCGTCGATTTGTCAAGCGCATTTGGGCCGTGCCGACGGCTGGCGGCCAATCAAATCGGGCGGAAGGGCAAGCCATGGGTCGCGGAGAAGTTACCGCGGGGCAGGTGTGGCAAAAGCCGCATTTTCCTCGTCAAACTTGATGTGACATTGACGTCGACGGAACTGCTTGTTCAATGATCTTAAGCCGGCAAATTACTTCGGAGATTTTCACGAAATTCTCGAAAATTACTATAGCAGGTGGCCCGAACGAAGTGCTCCGCAACCGGGAGAGGCCGCCTCGGCCAGGCGCATTCCAGCTACCAGCACTGCGCGGGCTAGACGCCCCTTTTGTTGCCCCACAGCAGAACATGAAGCTGCGGCAGGACGCGCGCCTCAAACCATCTGTCACGGAGTCACCGTTTCCACCAACCATTCCATGCGTTTCATTATGCCGTCCAGGTCAATGAGCGCTTCTTCGTCATAACGGCGCGGCGGTGTGTTGCCGGGCTGCAGATACACAGGCAGTTGCGGATAACGCGCGGCGGCATCCTTGGCATAGGCGTAGTCTCTTTTCGTCGAACACCACGAGCTTGAGCACGATTTGCGGCTTATCCCTCGCCGCCTCGACGCACGCCTCGAACGCAGCCCAATCGGTCGTCATTTCGCTCGATGGCGGCTTTGGGCTTAGAATCAGGGCATCAAGCTCGGCAAACCAGTCCCTGGCCACGGAACCTTGGGTTTCCGACGCAAAGCGGTAGCCGTTCCGATGTCCGTGTTCGATCAACGCGCCGAGCGGCTGGATGGCCCGATTGCCGCCTGATAGCGACACCATTATTGGTCGGCCACCCGAAGCGCATTGACCTCTTGCCGGATCGCGTCTGTGGACATGGTCTTCCATTCATGGCGGAAGCGATTGTCCACGGCATGCAGGCTGTCGCACCAGGAACAGCGATAATCGCATCCGCCCGTTCGAACGAACACCGTCGGCAAGCCGACAAGCATGCCTTCACCATGGATGGTCGGGCCGAAGATCTCGCTCACTTGGATTCCGGGATCCAGCGTGCAGGTCATGGCCGGTATTCCGCCCAGGTTTTCGGTGTCTCGCTCACCCGCACAGCGGAGGTTTCGGGTAGCCTCACCTTGCACCAGTCGTAGAGGGGGGCGATTTCGCAAGGGAGCGTTGCGTTTTTCGTTATCTTCGAATTTGGGACCCCTTGGTTTCCCAATTTTGCGGTCAAAATTTACCTTTTCCGAATTGTTCGGTGCTAGGGGACCAACACGCAGCGACTACTCTAGGGCGGGGGAGTGACAGAGTGATGCAGCGTCTGTCTACCGCAAGGTTCGGTGACCTTCTGGCGGGAGATCTGCGGGCTTTTGGCGGACCCTCGACAATTGAACCGCTTGCCGGCCGAATACGAGCGGAGCAGGTCAGTATCGTGCTTCGCAACACGCCTCTTGGCATGGTTGCGAACATACTCAATGCGGCCACTTTTGTTATGGCGGTTTGGGGCTCGCCCGACCAAACGAAAGCCGTCCTCTGGGCGAGTGTTATCATCGTCGCCGCTGGGTTCGTAGGCCTAAGAGCGAGATCATCGTTTCAGTCAGTCAAACCAAGGTCAGTGTCTCGCCGGACAACGCAAAACCTGGTGCGGAACGCGTTCTTGTTCGGCACCTGGTGGGGAGCACTTCCCGTTCTGTTCTTCAGCGGGGCAACAAGCGCAGCCCAGGTCGTCATTACCTGCCTGAGCGCGGGGATGATCGCAGGCGGTGCCGCTTCTTTTTCCACGATTCCTATTGCGGCCGTCGCGTATACGCTACCGATCTTCCTCGGTTCGGCGGTTGCGATTGTGGGGGCGGGAGACGCGGTCAATCTGCCCGTCGCAATCCTGATAGTGAGTTACGCCATCACGCTGTTTCGTGCAGTGCTTGCCCACGCAGTCGAATTCACCCAACGCTTCATTCTGCAAGCGGAAAGCGAAAGTGCCATTCGCAGGGATGTTCTAACGAGTTTGCCGAACCGGTTCAGCTTCAATGAGCGGTTGGAGAACGCGTTGGTGGACGCAAAGCAGTTTGACCAGCACTTTGCGTTACTTTTGTTCGATCTTAACAATTTCGACGAGGTGAATGACCGCTTTGGCCGACCAATGGCGGATGCCCTTTTGGTCGAAGTGGCTGCGAGACTTCGGAAATCGACGCGGGAGAGCGATAGCATCGCGAGATTGGAGGGGCATGAATTTGCAATAATCGCTACGCGCGATATCAGGCCAGATCAAATCAGGTCCTTAGCCAAACAGATTATAGATGGCATGCGCGCCCCTTTCTTGATCGAAGGACGCGAAATATATTGCAAGGCCTCTCTCGGTATCGCTCGGGCGCCCACGGACGGTTTGGATACCAACCAACTCCTGCGGTGCGTCGACACCGCGCTATACAGGGCTAAGACGCTGGCGGGGTCCATCCAGTTCTTCAGCCCATGCGACGATGAAGCTGCTGCAAGGCGCCATGCCCTTGAACGCGATCTGGCTTCTGCGCTGGCCAATGACCAGCTTTCGCTCGCATTTCAACCCTTTCTCGATCTCGCGATCGATCGCATTCGAGGTTTTGAAGCCCTGCTGCGGTGGCAGCATCCGACCCTTGGCGCGATCCCTCCGTCGGAGTTCATAACCATCGCTGAAGAAACGGGTTTGATTCACTCCATCGGATACTGGGTCATCAAAACGGCTTGTTTGGCGGCTGCGCGCTGGCCGCGCGACTTGCGGGTCTCCGTCAATTTGTCGGTAGTGCAGCTTAAGAACAAGGCCTTGCTGGATGGAATTGAAGTGGCCTTGGCTGAAGCCGGGTTGGAGCCCCGAAGACTGGAGGTCGAGATCACAGAAACTGTGCTGATTTCGAATTTTCAAGAAACGATTTCATTATTACAATCGTTAGTTTCGCTATCCGTCACAGTTGCTCTTGACGATTTTGGCACCGGCTATTCGTCACTCACTTACCTTCGTAAACTGCCTCTTTCGCGGCTCAAGATCGACCGATCTTTTGTCCAAGATATGCTGACTGATGCCGACTGCGGCGCGATTGTAAGATCACTGGTTGAGTTGGCGCACGAGCTTCGAATCGAGGTAACAGCCGAAGGCGTAGAAACTCCCGAACAGCTCGACTTTCTGCGCCGCGTCAGATGCGATGAAGCTCAAGGCTATTTGATCGGGAAACCTGTCCGGATAGACGACATTCCTGGCATTGCTGAGAAGCCGTGTAGTCAGAAGCTAAGTCCTTGAATTGCAGGACTGGCACTTTGGCGGCGATGGTCGGGTTGGGCATGCATGCCGCCTGGCCCCCGCCGGATTCGAACACGCCGAAGCGGCCGCCGAGGATCAACTGGCTGGTCGACCTCGTCTCCGGCTTCCGTTCCGCGCGCTCGGAGATGAACGTGCCGCCGGCGGCGATAGCGCCGCTTGTCGTGGTCGGCGCCAACGATTTGACACGCGAAAGGCTGGTTCGCCAGGACTCGGCGATGAAGCGGCTGGCGCGCGTCGGCGACATCTCGCTCGCCGACGCGGCACCCAAGGGTGTGCTCGACGAGGCGACCATCTGCCTTGCTCTCGGGAGCCTGATCGACGTGTCTGCTGAAAAGGCGCGTCTCGAGAAGGCGATTGCAAA
This sequence comes from Mesorhizobium sp. M1399, assembly GCF_040317735.1. Lineage (NCBI taxonomy): Bacteria > Pseudomonadati > Pseudomonadota > Alphaproteobacteria > Hyphomicrobiales > Phyllobacteriaceae > Mesorhizobium > Mesorhizobium sp. M1399. The sequence continues at coordinate 20,578 of NZ_JAMYKZ010000023.1, read as the reverse complement.
CACCGAGCAGGAGACCGCTCGTATTTGCGGCAAGCTTTCGAACGAAAAGTTCGTTGCCAACGCGAAACCGGATGTGGTCGCCGCCGAAGTGAGCGTCTCGGCGAACTGGAGGGACAAAATGCCAGCCTCAAGGTCGCATTGGCCCGGATCTGCGAAGCGGCCTGAGGAAGACTTCAAACTCAGGGCCGGCACGCGGCGATAGTCGCGTGCTGTTGCAGTCGCAGGCTCCGCAAGCAGAAACAAGCACTTTTCCTTAGTTTGTCATGGACAGTTCGACACGGCAGCTTCAATCCTGGAGCAGTCGATATGTCCTCTGCAGTCATGTTTTATAGACAACTCGCGGCGGCTTGGCAGTCGATGCTCTTCAAGGCGGGGCCGATCGATCGCACTCGCAGCCCATTGTTCTTCTCCGCCACTGACCATCGAATCTAGGTGGATCGTCCGCCTCCGCCCCGCACCATTTGAGCGCGATAGGTAAGCGATCGCTGATGCCCCAGATATGTGCCGGGCGGGCTTCAATGACGGGGATGGCGAAAAACTGAGTGCTCGGGTTTCCGGGCCGAGCTTGTCGGCCGCTCAATCGAAAGCGTCATTTGAGGCGCTTTCTCTCCCGCGTGTAACTGGAAGACACGCTCGTCCAGTTCCTTGTCTACTTCCGTGAGACGATGATTGAGGCGAAGGTAGTCGGTCCAGGTCGGCGTGCGGAACGTTTCTGTCCACTGCATAGGCTTCTGAAGGTTGCGCTGGAGCGTCCAGTTCCGAGCACCGACGCGGCTGTGTACATGACGCCGCTGCCGCATGAGGTCGAGGAAGGCCTCGACATTTCTCTCGGCTATCAGATATTCGATCTTGACCACGATCGGGCCGCTTCTCGGCTTCAAACTGAGAGCGACAGCTGGGGCGTCGAATTCCTCCAAAGGATCGGGCTCGGACTCGCGGCGCTCGCGAAGAGGAAACAGAACGCCGGCTGCAGCAACGAGCAGCAGGGCCGCAGCGGAACCCTCTAGCGCCCAGGTCAGCGAATGGTTCTGGGAAACGGTGCCCCACACCCAGCTGCCGGCCGCTATGCCGCCGTCTATCAATGCATAGTAGATGGAGATCGTGCGCCCCACGACCCAGCGCGGGCTTGCCAGCTGCACGCTCACGCCAACCCCGGACCAGGCGGTGACCCAACCCGCGCCGCCCAAAGCAAGTGCAATTGCCGCCACCGCAATCGAAGAGGTCAGTGCCAGGGAAAGCGAGCACGCCGCGCAGGCGACGCAGGAGAGCCTCATCAGCCGCTCCTGCGACAAGCTCCGTCTGAATGTGCTGTTGGAGATGCCAGCGAAGACGGCGCCGGTCCCGAAGCCGGCCATGAGCGAGCCATAGGCGAGCGGTCCTCCTCCCAACTGATCGCGGACAACCAGCGGCAGCAGCGCGAGTATGGCGATGCTCGCCAGGCCAAAGAGGGTTCCGCGAGCGATCGCCGCCTTGATTTCCGATGACATCGCCGTGAAGCGCAGCCCATCATAGATCGCCGTCCTCATCGGCTCACGCGGCAGAGGCGAAGAACGAACCTTCCACTTGCAGCGCCATATGGTGGCCAGAGGGACCAGGTAGGTGAGCGTGGTCACGGCGAAAGCCGTCATAAGCCCAAACGAGGCAACCACGATGCCGCCGAGTGCCGGGCCCACAGTCCTTACAGTGTTGAAACCGACGGAGAGCAAGGTGACGGCCGCGGGAACATCGCGTCGGTCCACGATATCGCCGACAGACGCTTGCCAGGCTGGATCGTTGAGAGCGCCACCAGATGCGATCAAAAAGCTGAAGCCGAGGATCATCCACGGATTGACAAAGCCCAGCGCCACGGACGCGGTCAGCATCGCGGAGGCAATCACCATAAGGCAGCGACCGGCGAACATGACCCGGCGCCGGCTGAAATTGTCGGCGAGAACTCCGGCGAACACGGATAAAATGAAAGCGGGGAGGTTCGATGAAGCCTGCACCAACGCAACCATCAGATCGGAAGTCGAGATCGTTGCCATCAGCCAGCTGATGGCAACAGTCTGCATCAACCAGCCGAGAGAAGAGACCTGGGTGGCGAGCCAGATCGAACGAAAGGTCGGCTGCATGAGGGGCGCAAACGTTGTCGGCGCAGCCAAATCTTCAACTGACCCAGCCACCCTACTCATTTTTTGCGAGCCTTTGCTTTCCGTTATTGGCCGTCTCGCATGTAATCTCGACTGAACCGTGGCGGCTGGCAACATTGAGAGAAACTGTTTTTGCTTCCGACGAATGCGGCCACAGTTCCTTCTGACCAGTGTTTTGCGACCGAGACGCATGCCCGAGCCGGCTCACCTCACCTTCGAAGACATCACCTGGGTGGAACCCGGATTCTTGCTTGTCGTTTGACGCACCATGCTTCGTCAACGGGCACTTTGCTGAGCGATGCCTTTTCCCGAGACGCGACCATGTTCTTTAGTTGAAAACTCACTCACCAGCGGCGTTCGATGCGCTGAGTGTGGCTTTGGGGAGAGTGAGGACGCTTGCAGATCTTTGACAGGATCGATTCGCTGATTGACGCAGAAGATTGCCGGGCCGCGATCGAAGAGGCGCGCGCCTTGCTACTTCAATTCGAACAAAGGTCTGATGCGCTCACACATGCGATCGACGACTTTCTGCTCGATCTCATGACATTGGCTTTCATGACGTAAGGTCAATTTATAGATTTCTGGCTAGGGCCAGAACAGAAATGACAATTGCCCAATCTCAAGACAAGTTGCCTGTCCAATTTCAGCAGACCGCTATCTGAATCAGCATGGGCCCCCGTCTTATTGCGCAAAAAAGCACAGCGGAATTCTGTCGCGCCCGTATGGAGCGGCGCTAGGTCCCAGGGGCGGGCTTTCCTGAAACCCCAGCCTGGGTGCCAGCCTTGAGGCGGCCGCTGCCGCAATGGCGACGCTGAGTGGTGCGCGGGTGCCGGTAGAGGAAGAGGGCGGGCGTGTTGCGGTGGCGGGTAAAGGTCCGGGAGAGAGGCTCCCGGCGCCCGCCAAGGAGCAACACCCATGACCCAGATGGAAATTCTTGCGCCCAAGCGCAACGAGCGTGCCGGTTACAAGGTCGACGTCAGCCGCGGCCAGCGTATTGGCCGCGTGTCGTCAGAATGGTTCAACCGGCCGGCGGACGAGCGATACCTGTCGCTCAACGACCTTGGAAATGCCGTGAAGAGCCGGTCGGAGCGCAGCAAGACCCGCATCGTCGAAAGTGAGCTGATCCGCGTCGAGGCCAGCCGCGACGATCCGGAGCGCCTAAGGCTAATGCTGCCCGATGCGCCTGCCCCTGTTGCCCCCACGCATTGGAGTTTTGGCCAACTCGCCAGCCTGGTCGGCGCACCGGCCACCTATCTGCGGCAGCTTCCAGCCCCGCTCGCCGCGATTAATCTCCAGCACGGTCTCCTCAACCACCGCGCCGAGCAGGTGAAGACGCTGGAAATCGAGAACGGACGCCTTGAGCTGCGAGCCGTAACCGGTCCGGACTACGGCAGGATTTTCGATGAAGAGTTGATCGACGCCGTGCAGAAGATTGCCGGCAACGGTACCGGCGACACGCGCTGGAAGGTGCCGGGAGTCCTCGACTGGTCGACAGGTATCTACAATCCGCACGTCGACATCTCCCGCGACACCACGACGCTCTACGCGTCAGATCGCGATGTCTTTGTGTTCCTCGTCGACGATCTGAACCCGATCGAGGCCGGGCAGCTGCCAAATGGGGAACCGGATCTCTATTTCCGCGGCTTCTACTGCTGGAATTCCGAAGTCGGCGCCCGCACCCTCGGGATCGCCAGCTTCTATCTGCGCGCAGTGTGTCAGAATCGAAATCTGTGGGGCGTCGAAGATTTCGAGGAAATCACCATCCGCCATTCAAAATACGCGGCCTCCCGTTTCGCCCTGGAAGCCGAGCCGGCGCTGATCCAGTTTGCCGATTCCTCGCCCATGCCGTTCGTCAACGGCATCAAGACGGCGCGGCAACGGATCGTTGCCAGAGACGACGAAGATCGCCAGGGCTTCCTGCGCAAGCGGGGCTTCTCCAAGTCCGAGACCACCAAGATTATCGATACGGTGCTGCTTGAGGAAGGCCGGCCGCCAGAATCGATTTTCGATTTCGTGCAGGGCATCACGCGGGTCGCACGCGACAAATCGCATCAGGATGTTCGTCTGGAGATGGAGGGTAGGGCTAAGAAGCTTCTCGATTTCGCCGCCTGATCCGGCACAGGCCGGCAGCGAATTCTCGCCGCCGGCCTCGCCTCCGGGCCGTCTCCATTAATCCCAGCGCGGTCCTCCGAAGCAAGAGGACCGCGCCTTTTTCGTGGGAGAAGCCGGCGACGCCAACATGGATCCTTGGGGCGGCTCCGGTCGCATCGAGATCCGCGAGCGGGGCCAGGTCGGCGTGAGGCCTGGAGGCAGAGGGGGGAGGGGAGGGTTGCTGACGGGCTTGGAGGTTCGGGGAGAGGCCCCGGGCCGCCCGTCACGGAGAACCTGGCCATGGCAAAGAACGCCATTCAGAAGATCGCGATGAACGCCGCGGAGAATATTCCCTATGACAAGCTGATGCTGTCGCAGAAAAACGTCCGGCGCATCAAGGACGGCGTGTCGATTGAGCAGCTGGCCGAAGACATCGGACGGCGAAAGCTGATCCAGAGCCTGAACGTCCGTCCCGTGCTCGACGGCGAGGGCGAGGAGACCGGCACGTACGAGGTGCCCGCCGGCGGCCGGCGTTATCTCGCGCTCGGCATCCTCATCAAGCAAAAGCGCCTGGCCAAGAATGAGCCAATCCCCTGCATCGTCAATCGTGGGCAGGAAACCTCGGCCGAGGAGGATTCGCTTGCCGAAAACCTGCGGCGCGCCGACTTGCACCCGCTCGACCAGTTTCGGGCCTTCAAGACGCTCAGCGATCAGGGCCTCGATCCCGACGAGATCGGCGCCCGCTTCTTCGTATCGCCGGCGACAGTGAGACAGCGCCTGCGGCTGGCCTCGGTGTCACAGAAGCTTCTCAATCTCTATGAGAAGGATGAAATCCGGCTCGAACAGATCATGGCGTTCTCGATCTCGGATGATCATGCGCGTCAGGAGCAGGTCTGGGAGCGGATTGCCAGCTCGCACACGCAGGAACCCTACTACATCAGGCGCCTGCTGACGGAGACGACGGTGCGGGCCGATGATCGCCGCGCCGTCTATGTCGGCGCCGAAGCCTATGAAGCAGCTGGCGGCGTCATCCTTCGCGACCTGTTCGAGCAGGATTCTGGCGGTTGGTTCCAAGATGCGGCGCTCCTCGAGCAGCTTGTCTTCGACAGGCTGAAGGTGGATGCCGAGGCGATCCGCGCCGAAGGCTGGAAATGGGTCGAGGCGGCGATCAGCTTTCCCTATGGCCACACCTCCGGCATGCGGCGCATCTACGCCGAGGCGCAGGAGCTCAGCGCTGAGGAGATCGAACGCTACGACGCGCTGAAGGCCGAATACGACAAGCTGGATGCGGACTATGCCAAGGCCGAGGATGCGGATGAAGCAATCGAGGCGAAGCTCGACCAGTTGGGTTCCGAGCTCGATGCGATCGATGATCGTCCTCAAAGCTACGATCCCGCCCAGAAGGCCATTGCCGGTGTGTTCGTTACGCTTGCCGCGGACGGCAAGCTCCAGGTCGACGCCGGTTTCGTGCGGTCCGAGGACGAGCCGCGGACCGAAACCGGCGATGTCGATGAGGGCGAGGAAGGGGGCTCCGACGGCGAAACCCGATCCAATGGCGACGACGATGGCGATGGTGTTGTCGTCAACGGCAAACCGGTGCACGACGGTTCGGGCGACGACGACGGCGAGGACGATGGCATCAAGCCACTGCCCGATCGGCTCGTCTTCGACCTGACCGCGCAGCGGACGCTGGCGCTACGCAACGCGCTCGCTGGTGACGTCGACATCGCCTTCGTCGCCGCACTCCATGCCTTCGTCCTGCAGGTCTTCTATCGCTTCGCGCCGAACACGTGCCTGGAGATCAGCCTGAAGAGCGGCAGCTTCGGCCAGGTCGACGGTCTTGCCGAGACATCCTGGGCCAAGGAGATCGCCGAGCGGCACGAAGCCTGGGACCGCGATTTGCCCGATGAGGCGGATGGCCTTTGGGACTTCCTTCTCGGCCTCGATGAAGCAAGCCGCAAGGCGCTGTTCGCGCACTGCGTCTCGCTGACCCTCAATGCGGTGGTCGAACCCTGGAACAGGCGAGCGAAGGCGCTCGAGCATGCAGACGTGCTTGGCCGCTCGCTGCAGTTCGACATGGTCGACGCCGGCTGGACGCCTACCGTCGAGTTCCTCGGGCGGCTCACCAAGGCGCGGATCCTGCAGGCTGTCCGTGAAGCTCGTGGCGCAGACTCCGCGCAGCTGATCGACCACATGAAGAAGGACATCATGGCCCGTGAAGCCGCCCGTCTTCTCGAAGGATCAAGCTGGCTGCCGGAGCCGCTGCGCGTTGATGTCGATGAAGTGTCTGGCGATGCAGGCGACGCGGCCGCCAGCGAGATGTCGGAGGACGCGGCTATCGACGGCGATGCCGCGGAGCTGCCGGCCTTCCTCACCGACGATGCGGATCCGTCCTCCGATGAGCCGGTGACCATCGACGGCGACGAGCCCGACCACCTCCAGGCCGCCGAATAACCGGCCTCACGCTCGCACCGGGCCCGGCACTCCCGCCGGGCCCAATCCAGTTCCAACTCACTCTCAAGCCCGGGATCGCCATCGCGACCCCGGGCGCCATCGGATCGACCATCCCGCCCACGAGTACACCTGCCGTCAGATAACGGCGGATGAGCCGGAGCAGAGATCGGTCCTGCACCCGTTTGGCCACCAGACCCATCAGGATGTCGTGGTTCACCCGATCGAAGAATTTCTCCAAATTCGTTTCATGGAGATCGACATGTTCGACTGGAACAGAAGCTGCTCCTACGACGAGCAGCAGAAGAGACGTTTCCACACGATAGCCCGTTCACGGCTGAAGAAACTCGCCGCCGAACTTGCCCTGCCGCAGGGAAGCTTTGACCTGCGCTCGAACAAGGCGGGCATAGCCGTTTCCGGTGAAATTACCCTGCACCATGACCGCGCCTACATCCAGGTCGGCCAGTTCGGTTTGTCCTCAGGTCACGGCATCCTGATCCGCACCTGCAAGGGCCGCAAGGACTATACTGGCGGGGCCAACCACTTCGTTGCGCTCGGCATGCTGGACGACATCCCGGCGCTCGCCGCCGCCGTCCGTGCCATCACCGGGGTTGGTCGAAACGCTTCGCGTTCCTCCGAACGACGCGCCGCCTGAACCCCTGCAAACCCCATCATCGCCGATGCACGCGCCGGCCGCGGGCTCGGCCCGTCGCCAACCACAACACACCAAGCAGTTGCCATGGCGCGGCGATGCCGCGCGTGGCCGACTTGCCTTCAGGAGAACCCCATGACCGCACATCCACCCTTCAGGAAGGTGCTCGACGGCGTCGCCACCCGCGAACAGATGTTCCAACTGTTCAGCCGTCACAAAGACACTCCCGGTATCGATCCGCTTTCCGGCACTCCCTATTCAGGCGAGTGGTTCGAGATCAACGCGTCAGAATATCATTTCATGCTCGATTTGCTGCCGCCGCTCTTCATGCGCACCGGCATGTTCGGAATGTCTGAGTATAAGGCCGGCAACGTCACCAGCGTATTCTTCGCGATCCGGATCCGGGGCCGCGAACGCTGGTTTCATGGCTTCTGCGATCTCACGGATCGGCAGTCGCCAGACAAGATGCGCGCCGCCATCATCGCCCACGAGACCGGCGCGAGCGACAGCATGACCCGCTCGGAAAAGCTCGAGGCGATCTGGAACATAACCCCTGTCGAACTCAGGGGGACCGCCCGCAACGCAGACCCCGAGACCGGGTGGGCCGAACATCGCGGCAAACGCACGATTCTCGTCAACGCCGGAAGGCATGATGCTGCCTTCAAGCTGCTCGATGATCTGTCGGATCTCGAGATCGACGAGTTCCTGTCCAAAGTGCGGGTGCGTCGGAGCTAACGAAGAAAGACGACGATGGGCATATAAGAATCGCGCTTCGGCGGCGAAGCGTCTCCATCACGGTGACTTACTTTGGCTCAATGGATGCACCGGCGTACAGCCCATCCTCAAGCTGTTGAGACATGCCAGACCGTATGGCCAACTGCCCCGAGGATACAAGCATCCGGCCCTCAGCAAAACTTGGGGTCAGTGCCTGCCACGCGGGAGGTATCCGGCATTGCGTAAAGCGCCGATGAACAGGCTGGCCGGGCCGGCGATACTCGTCCTGGCCTGCGTTGCGAGCGGCAGCGTGTTCCAGTCCTCCAATGGAACGATGAAGGAGGAGAAAGTGCCATTGACCATGCAATGGCTAGTCAATAAGCCTTGCTTATCCAGTACCACAACGCCTGTCTGATTGCTTGGATACCGGATGGCGGCGACGCGCTGAAATTCCATGTCGCCATCAATGCGCAAATTGAAAAGCAGTACGCCGTGTGTTCTGTGGGCGATTTCTTCGACTTTTTCCGCGAAAGGAACAGAAAGCGCACGAACGCTGTCGACCGCCATCCCGAAAACAAGCGGGTCCAGCTCATCCGCCGCCATGAGAAGATTAGTTCCCAAGAAAACAAGGATTGCAATCGCTCCAGCCGGACTGTGCACAGTCATCGCACACCGCCGTCTAGACGCCTTAGCATCGCGTGTATGGATGCAGCTCTGAACATCCACCTCTCAGTATGGATGTTTTGCCCCGGATTGAGCCGGTCGCCAAAGGCCCATGAGACATGGCTTGCTCGTTGCCTCGCTTCTCCGATAAAGCACGGCGAGAGCGACAGATGCCTTCGCTTCCGATACTCGCAAACACGAACAGCGGCTTGGTTTGCAAGTCGTCTACATCAAGGAACACAGTATGAAGCGCCAGATCCGGCCATTTGTTGTGGAAGTGAAACAGAAGCGCGGCAAGCAAAAGTCAACCCATTCGATCTGGGGTGGTCTCGACCTGTCCAAAATTGTCACGGAAATGACGCAGCCGGCTGACGGTGCTCAGTCGCCAAATTCAGAGGTTATTGACTTCAGTATAAGAGCCATTGATGCTGAAGGAGGGGATAAACCAAAAGCGGAGCATATTATGGCCGATTTTCAGGACGCTCAGACTGTTCAGACGACAGTAGCGCCAGCCAAGGTGGAAGTGCCTGAATCCAAGAAGAAAGTTCCGCGAGCAAAGAAGGCGAAGGCAGAGCTCGAAAAGCCGGTCCGCAAGAACGGAGCGAAACCTGCGGCCCAGGCGGCGGAAGCTCCCGTGGCAGCGAAGACCGCCCGCAAGACATATTCTGAGAAGGAACGCGCCCAGAAGCTTGCCCAGATCGAGAAATCGATCGCGGGCGGCGCGACCAGCAAGATTGCGGTCGGCGGGGCCGGCATATCGGAGCAGACCTACTATTATTGGAAGAGGGCTGCCGCACCTTCTTCAGACAGCGGCGATCTTCGCGATCTTGTCGCACTCGAAGAAGAAAACAAGCGCCTCAAGAACCTGCTGGCCGACCGTCTGCGCAAGGAAAATGCCGAGCTCAAGAAGAAGCTGGGCCTGGCCTAAGGCATACTGAAGCATCGACGGAAATTCCGCCGACGCTCAGAGCGGTAGCGGCGGCATATCGCCTTCGCCGACCCGCCACACCCAGGAGCCGATCTCCGGACGCGTGGCGATCATTTCGTCGAGCGACGCCTCGAACGCTTCGTCCGCACCGGCCGGAACGACAAAGAGCGCTATCGGCTCGTCCCTGTTCTGAAGCAATGCGTTGGCGATCGGCTGGTCGGGTTGCAGGTCAAAGCGCAATCCCTTCACGCTCTTCTCACGAACGCGGGCGAGCCCATCGACGAGCCTTTTCTCCGGGATCGTCTCGTAGGGAATCCAGTTTTCGGACACCACCATCAACGCGACCTCCTCGACAATGGCGAGGCCGGCCGGGTTCAGTCCGAACGTCGCGATCGTCATGAGATGCGAGCTGGAATCCGCTGCCCACAACGACAATTCTTTCTCAAATCGCACCTGCAAGCGGCGATGCAATGCATCGTCGATCATGAAGGGAAAACCGGGCAAATGCCTGATGACGAGTTTCTGACCGGAGCGGGCGGGCACGATCTCCTTCACCTCGCCGACCAGGACGAGCAACTTTCGGGGACCGGATTTCGGCGGGAGCGCCGTGCCGAGAACCGCGTTGCGACGCTGTTCGATGGCTTCCTTGTTCTCGGCGCGAAACGGCTCGGGCACGAACAGGATATCCGCGAGCGGTCCGCCCCTCACCGTCATTTGCCCGGCAGCCTCGAGCAGATGCCAGCGGACATTCCACCAATGTCGCTTGCCGGCCCATCGGGATGTCCAGACCGTCAGTTCGGCCTCGTGCCAGAGATAATGAAGCAGGCCACGCAGCGACATCCCCCTGGGATCGGCGGTTACGCTGGCGGAACTTTGCCCCGCAGGCACGGACGCTGCCCGGCTCCCCGTCTTGGACAGGCTGAAGTCCAATTTGAGGGCCGCCATGCCGCTTTGCGGATCGAGCTTTATCGCGCTGCCCATCAAGGCGCCCAGACCGGACAGTTCGTAAGGTGATTCATAGGAATCACAGGATGGATCATGTCCGCCGCCGCTCAGCGGCATGCGCTTGATCAGGTGAAGGTCGCCGATGCGGGCGATATACATCGGGCAGCCTGGCTCGCGGCACAGGCACAGCGGACGCTCGGTGCGGGCATAGGCGCTCGCCAACGCCGCCTGCAGGTCAGGCGCTGCCCCCTCGTAAACCTCACTGCCAATTCTGAACCGTCGCATCACCTCCGCCGCTCCAGGTCGCCGCCGCATCCCTGTGCGCGCATTCAAGTCATGGCTTTGCGCAGAGCGCAACCCATTTGGTGCATCGGCGCCAGAGGCAGAGGGGAGCCGGGAGGAATGCGGCCCGGCTGGCGCGCAGAGAGTGTCGGCGCGGGCGCCTCTCCCCTCTCGCGAAGGACATCTCCATGAACATCGTTTCGACCACAGCTGCCGCTCCCCTCGACGCGCCGAGGCACGTCCCCATCAACAACGCCCAGGCGATCTATCAGGCGGCAATGCGGCTTCTGCCGTTCCTCGAGCAGGGCAAGTCTGTCACCACTGCGGAACTGCGCACCACCATGACGACAAGTTTTGGCGGCAGCGATGCGCAAGGGTTCTGGGTCTGGAAAGACGCCTATGAGGCGCTCGAAACCGCCCAGGTGCTGTTTCTGCGCCGGTTCGGAGCAGCGATCCTGTCCCGGTCCACCACGCCGCAGGCGACGCTGGCGATGATGAAGCGCATCGCCGAACTTCTTCCCACTCATACGCGACGGTCCGACGAGAGCCAGGCCATGCAGCAGCTCTCCACGCCCTTGCCGCTGGCCTTCGTCACGGCGCACGCCGCGGCGATCTCATCTTGCGACCTCGTTCTCGAACCCTCGGCCGGCACCGGTCTGCTCGCCGTCCATGCCGAGATGGCGCGCGCCTCGATCGCTCTCAACGAGCTTTCAGCGACACGCGCCGATCTCCTCGGCCTTCTGTTCCCGCGCGTTCCCGTCTCGCGGCACGACGCCGCCCATATCGACGATCATCTCGACGCGGCCATGGAGCCGTCCGTCGTGCTGATGAATCCACCCTTCAGCGTCGGCGCATATGTCGACGGCCATGTCGCCGATGCCGCATGGCGGCACCTCTCTTCCGCATTCGCACGCCTGCTTCCGGGCGGACGCCTCGTTGCCGTCACCGGCTCCGGGCTGTCTCCCGAAAACTCCAAATGGCGGCCGGCCTTCGAACGGTTGCAGCAGCAGGGCACCACCGTCTTCACCGCAGCGATCGACGGCCGTGTCTACGCCCGCCATGGGACGACGGCTGAGACCCGCTTGACCATCATCGACAAAGTTCCTGCTAACGACCCAACCAGCTTCTCCGGCTCGCCGGGCAAGGCCACGGATGTCGAAACGCTGCTCTCCTGGATCACGGATCTGCCGCCCCGGACACCGGGCGGCTTTCCGGACTCGATCGGTACATTGTCCAACGGCATCGTGCGCAATGCCGCCATGCACATTGCCCAATCGGGAGCGAGAGCCGCACCCCTCGGTGCCTCAACGGCTGCTCCGAAGGCCATCCAATCGGTCCGCCCGACTGCGCGGGCGAAGCCCGCCCGCCAGGTCATGGCAAACAGCACGCCGGCTGTCCCCCTCGCCTATGAGCTGCGCGACTGGATGCCGGAGGAGGGCGGCCGGCTCACCGACACGATCTACGAACCCTATGCGCTCCAGTCGATTGACATTCCCCGCGCGAAACCGCATCCGACGTCGCTCGTGCAGTCGGCCGCAATGGCCGCCGTCGCGCCGCCAAAGCCTTCCTATCGGCCGCTTCTTCCTGATGCGATCATCGACGAGGGCCTGCTGTCAGACGCCCAACTCGAAAGTGTCATCTATGCCGGCGAAGCCCATTGCGGCCATCTCACCGGCGCCTGGACTGTTGACGAGACCTGCGATGTCGTCTCCGCCGCGCCAGAAGGTGCTGAGAACGCGGTCCGCTTCCGCCGCGGATGGTTTTTGGGTGACGGAACCGGCTGCGGCAAGGGACGGCAGGTCGCCGGCATCATCCTCGACAATTGGCTACAGGGCCGCCGCCGTGCGATCTGGATTTCCAAGTCGGACAAATTGCTGGAAGACGCCCAGCGCGATTGGGCAGCACTCGGCCAGGAAAAACTTCTCGTGCAGCCACTCTCGCGCTATCGGCAGGGCACGCCGATCCGCCTTGCCGAGGGCATCCTGTTCACGACCTACGCGACCCTGCGCTCGCAAGAGCGGGAGGGCAAGAAATCCCGGATCGCCCAGATACTCGACTGGGTCGGCCAAGAGGCCAGGAGGGACGAAGGCCCGACGGGGAACAGAGGAAACTTGGCGGGGAGGCCCGAAAGCCAGACAGGGATTAAAGAAAGCCAGACAGGGATTGGAGAAAACCCGTCGGGGGCGAAAAAATCTTTCGATGGCGTCATCGTCTTTGACGAGGCCCACGCCATGGCTAACGCCGCTGGCGGCAAAAGTGAGCGTGGCGACGTCGCGCCCTCGCAACAGGGCAGGGCGGGACTGCGGCTGCAGCACGCGCTGCCCGATGCCCGCATTGTCTACGTCTCCGCGACCGGTGCGACCGCCGTCGAGAACCTCGCCTATGCGCAACGTCTCGGCATCTGGGGCAGCGAGGATTTTCCATTCGCCAACCGTGCCGAATTCGTCGCCGCGATCGAGGACGGCGGTGTCGCGGCGATGGAAGTGCTCGCCCGCGATCTCAAGTCGCTCGGCCTCTATACAGCGCGTTCGCTTTCCTATGACGGTGTCGAATACGACCTGCTCGAGCACGCGCTGACCGAGGAGCAGATCCGCATCTACAACGCCTATGCCGACGCCTTCCAGGTCATTCACAACAACCTGACCGCCGCACTCGAGGCGACCAACATCACCAGCGAGTCCGGCACGCTGAACCGCAACGCAAAATCGGCGGCGCGCTCGGCCTTTGAAAGTACCAAGCAACGTTTTTTCTCGCATTTGATCACCTCGATGATGACGCCGACTCTGATCGGCGCGATTGAGCAGGATCGGCTCGAAGGTCATTCGGCAGTCGTGCAGATCGTTTCGACCGGCGAGGCGCTGATGGAACGACGCCTTGCCGAGATCCCGACCGAGGAATGGTCGGACCTGCATGTCGACGTCACGCCGCGGGAGTATGTCGGCGGGTACTTGATGCATTCCTTCCCCATCCAGCTGTTCGAGGAATACTCGGACGCCGAAGGCAATGTGTATTCGCGGCCTGTGCACGACGAAGATGGCAACCCGGTCCAGTGCCGCGAGGCAGTTCGGCGGCGCGACGAGATGGTCGAGCGGCTTGCGTCGTTGCCGCCGGTCGGCAGTGCCCTTGACCAGATCATCCATCACTTTGGCACCGACACGGTTGCCGAGGTGACCGGCCGCTCGCGCCGCATCGTCAAGAAATCCGGCCGCGACCGTATCGACCGGCTGGCCGTGGAAAACCGCGCCGGCTCGGCCAATCTGGCCGAGACCCAGAGTTTCATGGATGACGACAAGCGCGTTCTGGTCTTCTCCGACGCCGGCGGCACTGGCCGCTCCTACCACGCTGATCTCGGTGTCAGGAACCAGAGGCTGCGCAAGCACTATCTGCTCGAGGCCGGCTGGCGCGCCGACAACGCCATCCAGGGTCTCGGTCGGACCCATCGCACAAATCAGAAGCAACCGCCGCTGTTCCGGCCCATGGCCGCCAATGTAAAGGCCGGCAAGCGCTTCCTGTCGACGATCGCACGCCGGCTCGACACGCTGGGCGCGATCACGCGCGGTCAGCGCCAGACCGGCGGGGCAGGGCTGTTCCGTGCCGAAGACAATCTCGAAAGCGCCTACGCCCGAGCGGCGCTGCGGCAGTTCTATCATCTGCTGCACCAGGGCAAGATCGAGGGCTGCTCGCTCACGACCTTCGAGACGGTGACCGGGCTGTCGCTGACGAGTGACGACGGCGGATTGCGGGACGAGCTGCCGCCAATCACGACCTGGCTCAATCGCCTGCTGGCGTTGCGCATCGAAACCCAGAACCTGCTGTTCGAGGTGTTCGAGCAACTGATGGCAGCAAAGATCGAAGGCGCCATCGCCGCCGGCAATTATGACAAGGGTCTGGAGACGATCACGGCGGAGAGCATCGTCGTCACTGATCGTAGGACCGTCTATACCCATCCGGTCTCCGGCGCCCAGTCGCACGTGCTCACCGTCGCGCGCAAGGACCGCATCCGGCCGCTCGGGCTGGTCGACGCGCTGGCCATCGTCCGGGCGGAGCCCCAATCGGTTCTGCTGGTGAACGCCCGGTCCAGCCGTGCGGCGATCCGGCTGCCGACGGCGAGCTTGATGCTCGACGACGGCACGATAGAACACCGCGTGCGGCTGCTGCGGCCGACCGACGAGCTGCGCTTCGGTCTCGACGCCCTTGCCGAAACCCACTGGCAGCCGACCGACCGAAACCTGTTCCGCGAGCTTTGGCAGGCAGAAATCGACGCCGTCCCGGAGTTCACCACCAGCACTTTCCACATCGTGACGGGTCTGCTGTTGCCGATCTGGCGGCGGTTGCCAGACCATGATTGTCAGGTCTACCGGATCCAGACCGATGCCGGCGAACGCATCATCGGGCGTCACATCGCCCCGACGCTTGTCGCCACCATGTTCCGCAATCTGGGGCTCGACGATGTACCCAAGCTCGCGCCGGAAGATGCCTGGACCGGGCTTGTCGACGGACGGATCGGACTGCAACTCGCCGATGGCCTGATTCTGCGCCGCGGCCGCGTCATGAACGACTACCGTGTCGAATTGATCGGCTTCACCGACGCCATGGTTCCGCGGCTGAAGGCGCTGGGGCTGATCTCCGAGATCATCTCCTGGAAGCTCCGGCTGTTCATCCCAACGTCCGCGCAAGGGTCTGCCATCCTCGCCGCGCTCCTCGACCGCCATACGCTGGTTGGCGTCACCGACCGCACCTCGGCGGCTTGAGGGAGCTGATGATGACCGGCTCGGCCTCAGAGCTGGCACGCCGCCTTGGCGATCATGCCGAGGCGGTGTGCCGCGAATATCTCTCCAACGGCCATCGCTCCGGCAATTACTGGATGGTCGGCGATGTCCGCAACACGCGCGGCCGTTCCATGCATGTGCGGCTGAAAGCCAACGCGAAAGGCCCGGCGGGTAGGTGGGTCGACGAGGCGACGTCTGAGTTTGGCGATCTGCTCGATGTCATCCGAGAAAGCTGCGGTCTTGTTGATTTCCGTGACGTCGCGGATGAAGCGCGTCGCTTCCTCTCCGTGCCGCTGCCACCGCCCCACGCTCCTGGCGCGCAACGCCAGCCTGCCGCGGCACCCGGCTCGCCTGACGCGGCGCGTCGCCTGTTCGCCATGTCGCAGCCGATCGCCGGCACGTTGGCCGAACGATACCTCGCCGGCCGCGGCATCCTGCTTTCCGCGCATGAGCGTGCCGTGCGCTTCCATCCCGGCTGCTACTGCAGGGATCTCGTGACGGGCGAGACGCAGACCCTACCTGCGCTCATTGCCGCTGTCACCAGCCTCGACGGGCGTATCACCGGCCTACAACGCACCTGGCTTGATCCTTCGGGTCAGGGCAAGGCGCAACTCGCGGATCCACGCCGTTCGCTGGGGAATCTCCTTGGCAACGGCATCTGGCTTGGCCACCAGCCCGGTGCGCCCGTCTCGGTCATGGCCGCCGGCGAGGGGTTCGAGACGATGGCGTCGCTTAAGGTGGTGATGCCGGCGCTGCCGGTTGCCGCCGCCACTTCGGCCAATCACCTCGCCGGCCTGACCTTCCCGCTTGGCTGCCGTCGCCTCTATATCGCGGCCGATGCCGATGCCGCCGGCCGGCACGGCATCGAGCGTCTCAGCCAGCGAGCCGGCCAAGCCGGGATCCTCGCCCTGGTGTTGCGGCCGCAGCTCGGCGATTTCAACGACGACCTGCGTCATCTCGGCCCGGCCCATCTCGCAGCATGGCTCAGTGACCAGCTCGTCCCGGAGGATGCCCGTCTCTTCCTGCCGCCCGGATGAATGGGTCGGGCCGGCACGCGGGCCGGCGCGGCGTCGCCGGACAGCCTGCAGACATGGCGGCGGTCCACCGGAGAAGCCGCGCCCGCGGCCTGCCTGAGAGGCGACCCCTGCCACCCCCCGGTCACGGCCGCAACGGCTGCGCCGTCCTCCGCTCGCGCTCCGGCCTTCGGTGCGGCCGCGCCCGGCGCGCGGCCGGGATGCGCTGTCAGGCCGCGATAGGCGCGGCCATAACCGACGGAGACACGCCATGACCTACGAGCTTCCTCTCGAAGACGCCTACGAGCCCTACCACGCCTCCTCGCCGACCGACCGCGTCATCCTCGAACTGCAGATGTACGGCCATCGCCCGCATCAGGACGAACCTGATCCTCGGCCACTTCCCGACGACGAAGTGATCCGGGCCGGCCTCGCCGGGATCGTCGAGACCTTCGCCGGCATGCTTGGCGACACCAGGCTCGAACCCGATCTCGACGACCTGCTCTGGTCCTTCGCAAACGTCTTCCACCGTGCCGCCGAGCGCGTCGCCCGCAGCCTCGACCGCAATGAGGAGGCGCAGCGCTCGAGTCAGCAGGAGCAGGACGGATCGGAGGTAAAGTCCGTCGAGCTGGAGCGGCTGACCGCGGAAGGCATCAGCTATATCGAGCGCCGCAATGTGCTCGAAATCATGCGCGATGAGACCGCCGACCTATACGAGGCGCAGACCGGATCGGCATGGCGGCCGCGCACCGGCTCCAAGGTCAGCCACCAGGCGATGACAGCGGCGGTGATCGACTCCAGAGATTTCCTCGCCGCCCGCCGCCACGCCGAAACCGAGGTGCTCGTCCCGGCCGGCACCAAGATCGCCTTCGCCGGCGGCCTCGACTGCAACGATCACGACCGGATCTGGGAGGCGCTCGACAAGGCCCGCGACAAGCATCCCGACATGGTTCTGCTCCACGGCGGCAGCCCGCGCGGCGCTGAGCGTATTGCCGCCTGCTGGGCCGAGAACCGCAAGGTCACCCAGATCGCCTTCAAGCCGGATTGGACCCGGCACGCCAAGGCGGCTCCGTTCCGCCGCAACGACCAGCTTCTCTCGGTGGTGCCTTACGGCCTGATCGTATTTCCCGGCTCCGGCATTACCGAGAACCTTGCCGACAAGGCGCGTCGGCTAGGCATCCCCGTCTGGCGGTTCGCGGAAGGCGGCGCGTGAGCGCCGTTTTCTTGCAAATCCAGACAATCCAGATAATATGGAGATCGATAAGGAGGCCAGCATGCGCCAGTTCACGACCGGAGATCTCAACAAGCAGGTTGGCGACGTCACCGACGTTGCCAGCCGCGAACCCGTTATTCTCACCAAGCACCGGAAACCCCGGTTCGTGCTGATGAGCTACGAGCACTACGAACGGATGCGCATCGGCGGCGATCCCCGCCGCGCATACCATGTCTCCGAGATGCCGGAGGAACATACGGAACTCTTCGCCGCCGAGATCGATCGATTGGCGCGCGGGGAAGGATACGATGATGATCGGTAGATTTCTGCCTGGTCAGGTGATCTCCTACCCGTATCTTTGGGCATGGCAACACGAGCGCGGCGAAACGGAAGGCCGCAAGAGCCGGCCGACCTGCGTGGTCATCGCTGTCCGCGGCGCAAGAGATGGCCTGACCCATCTCGCGCTCCTGGCGATAACCACCCAGCCACCGACCAGCGATCGGGTCGGTTTGGAAGTCTCCGCTATCGAGTGCCGCCGCGCCGGTCTGACCGATCTCAAACGCTGCTGGATCGTGGTTGACGAATACAACTACGATATTGCCGAACGCTCCTGGTACATCGAATCCGACGGTAAGCCCCTCGGTCGTTTCAGCAAGGCGTTCATGATGAAGATCGCAGGCGCCTTTATCGAAGCGCGCAGCGAGGGCCGCCGCGTCAGCCGTCTGGATTGACGTTCTCTTTTCGCGGCCATGCGCTCGATCCAGGACGTGAGCCTCTGGCTGGCCGACAAAGACCACTAGCTCCAAGCGCGAAGCGCCACTAGCCAGATGCGCGTAGCGCCTCCGGCAGCGGCAGGGTCCGGGCGCGCCGGCCTACGGCCGGCCGGGCTCTAGTCGCGGCGCCTCGCCGCTCCCCGAGCCGGCTTTCGCCGTCTCGGCCTTCGGGTGACGATCCCTCTCGCAGGGGCGAGGGAGAGGGCGGCCGGCGCGGGGCGGGGGGCGCTAGAGAGAAGGGAAAGTCACGATGTCGATGATATTCATAGGTGGATCACGCGAGATATTCGAGCTGCCGGAACCTGCCATCGCTCGCATCGGCGCGATCGTCGCTGCAGAGCACGGCGTGCTGATTGGCGACGCGTCTGGGGCCGATGCCGAGGCGCAGGGCCTGCTCGCTGGCTACGGCTACGAACATGTCGGGGTCTTCCATGCGGGCAAGGAACCTCGCAACAATCTGGGCGACTGGGCTGCCTACCATGTCCCGTCTCCTGAAGGCGCTCACGGGTATTGGTTCCACGCTGCCAAAGACCGGGAGATGGCGCGGCGCGCCGACTTTGGCATGATGATCTGGGATGGCGCATCACCCGGGACGGCCGTCAACGTGCTTCGGCTCGCCATCGCGAACAAGCCGTGCGTCATTTACGATCTGGCCAGGGGCAGCATGGCGACGACGTACAATGTGGAAGACTGGTGCGCCATGCTCCGCCATGTCGGTCCGGACATTCGCCGCCAAGCCGAAGCCCGCATGACGCCGGACGAGCGTCGGGCGTTGCCAAGATGATGTACGGGCGGTCCCCCTGACAGCCCGGCGGGTTCAATCAGATATGTTGATCCGGCTCCTCGCCGCCTAATCCACTTGTATGTGCGGACGGAGCCGGCCCCTTTCGAAACCGGTCCACGCGCAGAGCCGCGGGGCGTTGTGCGGATGATCATCTTGACGCTTCTCGCCTTTGAAGCGGGTGCAGGCGTGCCGAACAACATGCTGGCTTGCCGGATCATCCAACCTGACTGCGCGGTATCATCCCCCGAGGGGCGTGAAGGCCGCTGCCAGCCGGCCCCGATCTCGAAACCGCTCTGCCGCAATACCGAACATGCCAAGCGGTTCACGCGCCGGGCTGCTGTTCGATGGGTTGGCGATGTCGACGACATGACCCGAGAGGCTGCAGCATGTTCCAGCGATCCGGCAGCGTAGAGTCGGCCAAGCGATGGCGGCCTGAGTTCTTCTCCTTCGCTCGCATCCGGGGCCATTCCCGTTTCATGTCGCCTTTGTAGACGACCGCCTGCTTTGTGCGGTCAACCCCCGTTGGGGGTACACTCGGCGAAAATTCTGGAAAATTCGATTTCTGTTTTTGTCCGCGGACAGGCGAAGGGCCTGCCCGCTATTTTTCGGCAAATAGAATTTTCCAGAATTTTCGCCGAGATGACCGCAGCAGGACGGCCCTCTCCTTTGGCGCCATCGGGAATGGTCCCGATGCAACCGAAGGAGAACTACCATGGCCACCACGATCGCAAACCTCACCACCAAGTCCGACGGCTCGATGGAAGGCGTCTTTGCCACGCTCCGGGTCAATGCCCCGATCACCCTCATCCCGAACACCAACAAGTCGCGCGAGGACGCGCCGGACTACCGGATCGTCAACAAGCGCACGGGCTTCGAGATCGGAGCCGGCTGGCACCGCACCTCCCAACGTTCGGGCGAGGAGTACCTCTCGGTCAAGCTGGAAGCCCCCGAGATCGGCGTGATCTTCGGCAATCTCGCTCCCGCCCCGGGTGGCGAGGAAAACAAGAAGGTCATCCTCTGGAACAACCCCCAGTGACATCGGCGGGCGGCCCCCGGAAGGGGCCGCGGCCCCCCCCCCAAAAAAGGGTGGAAAAATCGCCGAAAAAAAAAAAGTAACATGGCCCCGCAAACGAAAAAGGCACCCCCCAACCAAACCAGTAAAAAGGGAACC
>NZ_JAMYKZ010000022.1:0-78385 GCF_040317735.1 Mesorhizobium sp. M1399 | reverse complement strand
ATGGCGACATGATCGCCATGGGTATCGTCGATCCGGTCAAGGTTGTGCGCACGGCTCTGCAGGACGCGGCCTCGGTCGCCGGCCTGCTGGTCACCACCGAAGCTATGATCGCCGAGGCTCCGAAGAAGGAGTCGGCTGGCGGCGGCATGCCGGCTGGTATGCCCGGCGGTGGCATGGGCGGCATGGGCGGTATGGATTTCTAATCCAGCCCCCTATCAACCTACAGCGGAAAGGGCGGCCGAGAGGTCGCCCTTTTTTGTGTGCCGAGCATGATCGACAGCTTGGAGGTGCAAGTCCTCTACCCAGCTGATGGCGGCGAAGCGCAACGGCGTCGTCGTGAGACGGGTCTGGCCGTGTCCTTTCGTTCAGCCGCTGGTCGAAACTCACGATGATCGTGCTGCCTTCCGCCGTGCCGTGGATCTTTACAGGGCTGCGAGAAGGCCTTGCCAACGGCTGGCAGACCCTGGTTGCGGTAGAACTCATCGCATCGTTCGATGGGCTCCGATTACCTGATGGCCTATGGTCGTCAGCTCTTTCAATTTGAACTCGTTCTTTCGGCCATGATCGTGGTCGGCCTGACCGAATTGGTGATCCACGGCCTGCTCACGATTGCCGAAAACCATCTGCAACGCTGGCGTCCGGAGACCCCACGATCAGCCTGATCACGATTGCAGGTCGGGATAGGCTGTCGCACGGCGCTTCCATCGCACCGCCGGCCTTCCGCTTCATCGGCCGACATATGCGGCCGCTTGCGGTGTCGATGGCGCTGCTCGCGATTTGGGAGTTGCTCGCCCATGCCGGCGCTGCTGACCCACGTTTTCTACCGCGGCTGGAAGAGGTGGCGGCCGCGGCATGGCAGAGTTCAGCCGAGGTGGCCTTGGCTCCAATCTTCTGGCGAGCCTGGAACGTGACCTGATCGGTTTCGTGTGTGGCAGTGTGGCGGAAACGCGTTTGGTCTGGTGATCGGATTTTCCCGCCTCATCGAACGCCTGAGAGGCTCGTGGTCGCGGTTGTATTACCGCTATTACGTGACCTGATCACGTTGACGATGCCAGCACCTTCATTGGCCACTTTCTGGACCATGTACGTCACATCAGGCTCCCCCGCCCGATCGACACGAGCCGGCTCTGTAACCAAGCCGCCGTCATATAGCGGTTCCACGACGGCACTGGCGGCAGTCGTCTTCTCAGCGGCTACAGGTGGACGTTTCAGCATGACGCCAACGAATCCGATGGCGGCAAGGACAGGCAGACCAAGCACCGCTAGAAGCTGTACTCCGCTGGAGTTCGCCTCGGAAGTGGAGCGACAAGGGCCTGATTTGTCTTGCCATGCCACATTGTCAGCACGCTTTTCGAAGCCTCTGAATTCCTTAGTGTCCATCCCAGCTCGACCTCCGACCATCCCCATTTCCGGCTGCCCGCGGCACGGCAGCCCTTGGCCTCTAGCTGCGCTCGAGCGGATCAGCGTGCCGTCTGCCTTCTCTAGCCGATCAAAATGTCTGCACCCATTTGGCAATGGCCGTTTCGCGCAAAAGTATTCCCCCGTGAGCCGACTTTCCGAATTGGCTTAACTTCCAAATCTGTGGCTTTGCCTGCATTGCGGAGCGCGGAGTTCCGACCACTCGCCCAAGGGTATGCCATGGCGTTTCGTCTCTTTGTTCCGATCCTTGCCGGTGCAACGCTGCGCGAGCGGCTGCTCGCCTGCATCGGGGCCATGATCGGCATCGCATTGACTGGCGTGATCAGTGCGCTGGCGAACGGGTCTGGCCCACATGTCGCACTGCTAGTTGCTCCAATGGGAGCATCGGCCGTGCTGCTCTTTGCCGTGCCTTCAAGCCCGCTGGCGCAACCTTGGTCGATTATCGGTGGCAATACGATTTCGGCGCTGGTCGGGGTGATCGTGGCGCATTTCGTGCGTGAACCCGTTCTTGCTACCGGCATTGCGGTGGCGCTGGCCATCGCCGCCATGTCGTTTACGCGCTGCCTGCATCCGCCGGGTGGCGCCGCCGCCTTAACTGCGGTGTTCGGCGGACCGGCCGTCTTCAGTTCCGGCTTGCTGTTTCCCTTCGTTCCGGTAGCGCTGAACTCGATCGTGCTGGTCGCACTCGGCTACGGCATCCATAAACTGTCGCGGCGCAACTATCCACATGTGGCGGCCCCCGCCCTTAAAAGCGCGCATGGAACCATCGATCCGCCGGCGCGGGAGCGGGTCGGCTTCCAGCCCGAGGATATCGATGCCGCGCTCGGCGCGCTGGAGGAAACCTTCGATATCGACCGCAACGATCTTGAGCGGCTGCTGCGGCAGGTCGAGTTGCAGGCGATGGTGCGCTCCCACCGCACCCTGCTGTGCGAGGACATCATGTCGCGCGATGTGATTTCGGTCGATGAACATGCGCCGGCCGACCAGGCGCGTCATTTGCTGCTCGATCACAACATCCGGACGCTGCCGGTGACCGACGCCGAGGGCGGGCTGGTCGGTGTAGTTGGCCTGCGCGAGCTGACGAAGGCGACCGACACGGTGAGGGCTGTGATGTCGAAGGCTAGCACCGCCTCTCCCGATACGCCGGCGATGAGCCTGCTGCCGGTGCTCACCGACGGCCGCAGCCATGCCGTGGTCATCGTCGATACCGAGCGACGCATTATTGGGCTGATCACCCAGACTGACCTGCTGGCAGCGGCAGCGCGCGTGCACATGGCCGACACAAGGCTGGCAGCGGCATAAAATAGTGATCCGGACTTGCTCAATCCGGGAACCCGATGGGGCGCCAATAGGATAGCGGTATTAAGTGCGGCCTTCCGCCTAAGACAATTCCTTTTTACGAGTAGATCAACCATGAAACGCGACCGCGTGCTCAGGCATCTGGTTCACGTAGGCCAAGTACGACTGCAACAACGGAACACTCTTCAACCTTGCCGGTGGCCAGAGCCAGTCCGCTATGTCGACCAAAGGCGTGCGGACTACAAGTGCAACCATCTGGTGGACGGCTCCTCTGCAACGATGGTAGCGCGGTTCGCGTGTCCAAGGCTGGGTTGAAGCTCTACGTCGCGGGTTGAGTGATCGTTGGCAAGGGTCGCGGCTCAGACGCCGAGGACGCGGTTCGCAATTCCATGCAGGTGGTCCTTTCCTTTGGTTCCTGCATTTCGCCTATGGTGAGGCGCCGCCGACTCCCGTCATGCATCACGCCGACGACCGCCGCTTCCTCGCCGCGCCAAGGGTTTGACTAGGCCGACGATAGACCATGCGATAAGCAATTCCGAAACGATGTGGCTTCCTTGCGCCAAGTCGGCTCTGTCGAACAGCGATGTCAACATGATCCTGAGTTCCGAGGGTTCGCCGCATCAATCCTATAACCTTGATGACGTTCCTGACTAGGAGGATGAG
This sequence comes from Mesorhizobium sp. M1399, assembly GCF_040317735.1. Taxonomy (NCBI): domain Bacteria; kingdom Pseudomonadati; phylum Pseudomonadota; class Alphaproteobacteria; order Hyphomicrobiales; family Phyllobacteriaceae; genus Mesorhizobium; species Mesorhizobium sp. M1399. Next base: position 75,004 of record NZ_JAMYKZ010000022.1, on the reverse strand, counting down.
GCTGCTCCAACACGTCCACGGTGTTAGGAATTGCCATTGCACGAGTTGATCTCGGACTTCTTCGTCGCGCATCGCCAATTTCCAGCCCAATACCGCGCCTACGCTTGGTACCCCAACCACGCGGCCTATCGCCCTCATGCCCGCTTCGAGGACCCTCCAGGATCGGGCCTGTTCGGATAGGTGTGGGAGGCCGAGGCATCAGAGGGAACGGCCAGACGCTACCATGAGGATGCGCCATTTGCCGAAGAGCCGTGCCGTTACCTTCGCCACTGTGCGGAACGCGGGGCGACCGTCGCTTCAGCCATCAGGCTTTGGGTGTCATTTCTCCCCTGGCGGAGTCCACCGCCCCCGACAAAAAGTCTGACCTTTGCCAGTCTTCTACGGGCAAGCGTTCGCGCCAAAAGTTCAAAGCCGCGTCCATAACATTCAACAATGAAAGTCAGCCTCATCAGATCGAGCAGAAAGTCGTCGATGGCATGTGTGAGCGCGTGAGACTTTTGTTCAAGCTGAAGCAGCAAGGCGCGCGCCTCTTCGATCGCGGCCCGGCAACCGTCTGCGTCTATCAGGAATCAATCCTGTCTAAGATCTGCAAGCCCTCACCTCGCCCCAAGCCAGACTCAGCGCATCGAACGCCGTTGGAGAGAGTTTCCGACGAAAGAACATCGTCGCGTTTCGCGAAAAGGCATCGCTCGGCAAAGTGCGCGTTGATGAAGCATGCTGCGTCAAACTACAAGCAAGAATCCGGGCTCCACCCAGGTGATGTCTTCGAAGGCGGGGTGAGCCGGCTCGGGCATGCGTCTCGGCCGCAACCCTTAATCACGAGGAACTGTGCCGCAAGGCAAACAGTTTCTCTCTATTCTTCTAGCCGCCACGGTTCAGCCTAGATTACATGGGAAACGACAATAACGGAAAGCAAAGGGTCGCAAAATGAGTAGGGTGGCTGGATTAAACGAAGATTTGGCTGCACCAACGACCTTTGGGCCACTTTTGCAGCCCACCTTTCGTTCGATCTGGCTCGCCACGCAAGTCTCGAGCCTCGGCTGGTTGATGCAGACTGTTGCCATCAGTTGGCTGATGGCTACCATCTCGACTTCCGATCTGATGGTTGCGCTGGTGCAGGCTTCATCGAACCTGCCGGCTTTCATTTTGTCCGTGTTCGCCGGGGTTCTCGCTGACAATTTCAGCCGTCGCAGGGTTATGTTCGCCGGCCGCTGCCTTATGGTGATAGCATCTGCGATGCTGACCGCTGTTGTAGCGCTGGGCTTTGTTAGTCCGTGGATGATCCTTGGCTTCAGCTTCTTGATCGCAAGCGGCGGTGCTCTCAATGATCCGGCCTGGCAAGCGTCGGTCGGCGATATCGTGGACCGACGAGATGTTCCCGCTGCCGTCACCCTGCTTTCTGTTGGCTTCAACACTGTCAGGACTGTGGGCCCGGCGCTCGGCGGCATTGTGGTTGCCTCATTCGGCCTCATGGCGGCATTCGCCGTGACCACGCTCACCTATTTCGTACCCTTGGTCACTATTTGGCGCTGCAAGTGGAAGGTTCGCTCGTCCCCTCTTCCACGCGAGTCGATGAGGACGGCGATCTATGACGGACTGCGCTTCACGGCGATGTCATCGGAAATCAAGGCAGCGATCGCGCGCGGAACCCTCTTTGGCTTGGCGAGCATCGCCATACTCGCGCTGCTGCCGGTGGTTGTCCGCGACCAGCTGGGAGGAGGTCCACTCGCCTATGGCGCGCTCATGGCTGGCTTCGGGACCGGTGCCGTCTTCGCCGGCCTCTCCAACAGCCTGTTCAGACGGAGCTTGTCGCAAGAAAGGCTGATGAGGCTCTCCTGCCTCGCCTGCGCGGCGTGCTCCCTCTCCCTGGCTCTGACCTCTTCGATCGCTGTGGCGGCAATTGCACTCGCCCTGGGCGGCGCCGGTTGGGTCACCGCCTGGTCGGGGGTTGGCGTGAGCGTGCAGCTGGCGAGCCCGCGCTGGGTCGTGGGTCGCACAATCTCGATCTACTACGCATTGATAGACGGCGGCATCGCGGCCGGCAGCTGGGTATGGGGCACGGTTTCCCAGAACCATTCGCTGACCTGGGCGCTCGAGGGTTCCGCTGTAGCCCTTCTGATCGTCGCTGCAGCCGGCGTTCTGTTTCCTCTTCGCGAGCGCCGCGAGTCCGAGCCCGATCCTTTGGAGGAATTCGACGCCCCAGCTGTCGCTCTCAGTTTGAAGCCGAGAAGCGGCCCGATCGTGGTCAAGATCGAATATCTGATAGCCGAGAGAAATGTCGAGGCCTTCCTCGACCTCCTGCGGCAGCGGCGTCATGTACACAGCCGCGTCGGTGCTCGGAACTGGACGCTCCAGCGCAACCTTCAGAAGCCTATGCAGTGGACAGAAACGTTCCGCACGCCGACCTGGACCGACTACCTTCGCCTCAATCATCGTCTCACGGAAGTAGACAAGGAACTGGACGAGCGTGTCTTCCAGTTACACGCGGGAGAAGAAGCGCCTCAAATGACGCTTTCGATTGAGCGGCCGACAAGCTCGGCCCGGAAACCCGACCAGTCAATCCTTCACCTTCCCCGTCATTGAAGCCTGACCTTCCCATATCTGGGCATCAGCGATCGTTAAAGATCCGGGTGATGGATGAGAATCTCGGCGGCATCCGTGTCGTGCGTGCCTTCGCCGCGCAGCCGCACGAGCTGGAAAAGTTCGACCGCGCCAAGCAGGACGCGCCTTGATCTCGCCAATGAGCGCGTCGACATCCGTGTCGGCAACACCAGCGCCATGAATTTCTCGTTCCTGACCGCCATGGGCCTGGTGCTCTGGTTCGGTGGCCAGAAAGTGATCGCAGGTCAAATCAGCGTCGGCACGCTGGCCCTGTTGCTCACCTTCATGACCATTTCTGCAGATGCCGGTGCGCCAGCCCGAATTGATGGTCAACTCGTTCGCGCGCGCCTCGACCTGCGGCACGCGGCTGTTCGAGTTGCTCGACGCAGAACTTGACATCGAGGACGCGGCGGGCGCCAGGGATCTCGTCGTCACCGACGGCGTGCTGCGCTTCGACAATGTCGGTTTCTGCTACGCGGGCTCGGGCGGCCGCCCGACGCTCTCCGGCATCTCCTTCGAGGCGAGCAATGCCTCGCCGTCTAGGCAAGGCGAATGCTCCGGACTTCCCAGCCTTTCTTGCCTTGCCCGCATTCGACAAACACCTTCTGTCCCGCCACCAGCACGCTGAGCCCTGAGCGCGTCAGGGCGCTGGCATGAACGAAGACGTCCTTCTCACCGGTGTCAGGAGCAATGAAGCCGAAGCCCTTTTCGGGTTTGTACCACTTGACCGTGCCCCCGCTCTCCAGCTGCGCACCGGTTTCAACGAAGGTCCCTCCAGCGACGCGCGTATGTGACGGATTTTTTGCGCGGTGATCGCCGATCTCCAGCACCTGCGCGACTTGATGACCTTTTGGACTTTTTTCGACCGTGATCTTGAGAGTCGTTCCCGCGGCAACATCCCGGCTTCCGGCCGCCTCTAACACTCGCACGTGCAGATAGGCCTCCGTGCCGTCCGACAGTTTGACGAAGCCAAAACCCTTGCTGACTGTGAACCACAATACCTCCGCATCGACAGGATCTGCCGTCACGGTCGGCGGGCGCTGAAAATAGCTTGGCTCGGAAGTCCGTTCCGAAAAGGAAACGGGGTCATCGTCATAGCGATGCCGGCGTGGCTCGCGATGGTCTCGATATTTGCCCATGATCATCTCGACTGGCATGGATGGCGCACTGCGCTACCGTCAAGATAATCTCAATCGGGCGACGCGTTTATGTCAAAAAGGCCGTGAAGACCGCAGCTGTGCCCGGCCTATCGGCCGAACCCTTTGAACCTAGATTCATTTCCCCTGAAACAATAGTGCCGGCGAGTCGATTTACTGACTCGCATAGGTTGTGTTGGAGCGAGAGTGCGATGATGCTGGCGCGGGCGCGCTGGAAGGGCTTTATCAGGCATTGCGGAAAGCCTGGCTCCGGGTTTCTTCAAAAGGAACCGAACGGCGGGTCGACGACCATTTGGGCCGGCTCCAGGCCACGGGGCAGGCCTGACCGTGCATGATCATCATCTCCAGCGTCACGCCCAGCGTAGACGCCAAGCCGTGGAGAACCATGCCGCGCTGTCGCCGACGAGAACAACGTCGCAATGTCGACGACGAGCTTTGAATCGACGCTCTCAATGGGCCTCCTTCCCCAAGCACGGATGTCGCGTTGGCACTTTTTGTGCAGCTGCGAAGAGCTAAAATCGCCACGACGGGTGGTGTTGACGCGCCGACAATTATCAGACAAAAACGGAATTCAATCGGTTCAGCCGCCTACGCGGCAGGGCTCTGCTCAACGACGTCGGGGACCATGGACGATCGCGCAAAAGGGATTAGGAAAGGCGGAGCTGGAGGCAAGGCCAACGACGTCAATGCGGACTTGATCGCCGTTGTGGTCGCCATGGACAGCAGCGCCCCCTGCGTTCTGACCATCCCGCAGGCAAACGCCCTGCCCTCCGGCCCGTTCGAGCTTGCTCACCGTTCGCTGCAGTCGGGCCTCAGGGGATGGGTGGAACAACAGACCGGCCAGCCGCTCGGCTATATCGAACAGCTCTACACCTTCGCCGATCGCGACAGGGTTGGCGCTGACGACCGCGTGGTCTCTATCAGCTATCTGGCGCTCACCCACCAAGACGAAGCTGGCGACCCGGCCGGGCGACACTGGGGAAGCTGGTACGACTATTTCCCGTGGGAGGATCACCGCTCCGGCACACCGGCGGTCGTGTTGGACGAATTGCGGCCGCGCCTGATGGAATGGGCGGATGGCACTGACGACAGTACGACACGCCTCGACCGACGACGGCGGGCGGCGATCGCCTTCGGCTTTGACGACCGCCATTGGAACGAGGAACTCGCGCTTCAACGTTATGAGCTGCTCTACGAAGCCGCCATGGTGGAGGAAGCAATACGCGCCGGACATTCCGCTGCGCCCACCTGGGTCTCGGGCAGATCGATGATCGCCGATCATCGTCGCATCCTGGCGACCGGCATTGCGCGGCTGCGCTCCAAGATCAAATATCGGCCGGTCGTATTCGAACTGATGCCGCCGGTCTTCACGCTTTTGCAGCTGCAGCGCACCGTGGAGGCGCTTGCCGGCAGGCTCGTGCGTAAGCCGAACTTTCGCCGGCTGATCGAGCAGCAGGAGCTGGTCGAGGAGACCGGTGAGACAACCGCGGAAACCGGCGGCCGGCCGGCGCAACTTTATCGCTTCCGTCACGCCGTTCTCGACGAGAGGGTGATAGCCGGAACAAAATTGCCGCTCTCGCGGGCTTGACCCGCCTTGCGCCAGCAGCCCTGACGATGTCGCGGACGGCTTGGCCCTTGTGAGAACCGGGATTGTCGAGAATGACGATGTCGCCCGGATTCAGTGTTTTGTTGAGTTCGGTTTCGACATAGACGCGAAAGGCCTGCGTATTGATGGGTCCATCAATGACCCAAGGCGCCTCCACCCGATCATGCCGCAGCGCGGTGATGAAGGTCATCGTCTTCCAATGGCCATATGGTGCGTGGGCCATCAGCCGCTTGCCGCGCACACCCCAGCCGCGCAACGGCGCCATGTTGGTCTTGACCCATGTTTCATCCAGGGAGACCAGGCGCGTAGGGTCAATGCGGGTCTGATAGCGCATCCATTGCGCACACCCGCGCATCAGCTTTGGCTTGAGCTGCTCGGCCGGCAGAACGGTTTTTTTGAAGCTCTTGCCCTCGCGGTGCAGGAAGCGACCGACGCTCGCAGGAGACCACGTTCAGCCAGTGCCGCCGTCAATTGATGAAGCGTCATGTTGGCATCTCGCTCAACCTCGCCCAGGACGAAAGCACGGTGCTCCCCGTCGATCAGATAGGGCCGATGACCACCCATCTTGCCGGGTGCCGCACTGCCACGGCGACGCTTGCGGCCTCGGGCGTTTCCTGGGCGAAGGCGGTGGCGATGAAAGCCGAGACGACGCCACAGACTGGGCTGGCGGATAGTAGTTCGCGAGTCAGCCACGGTAGCGGTCGCTACGAAGCGCGCAGCACTTTGTCATCGGTACATTCCGTCCCATGCCTGAAATGAGCAGTGCAGCCATGTCGCCTCCTCCGCAGTCACCGTGGCGAAAGCAATCCTTCCGCTGCCACACGGACCTAATGTCGCCTGGCACTAGCTTGCTTCAGCAAACCACTTAGCGCAATTCTCAGGAGCTACCGTGCCCGCACCGCAGGCGAGGTCCGGGGAGGCTTGCTCACTCAGTTTGCCATTCTGGAAAGTCGCGTTCTTGCCAACGCGCATATTCGAGATATTCTCTCGCAATCGCCTCTACAAGATCTTGTTGGAGCTCTTTGCGAAGGCACGGCATTTCGCTGATTGCCAAGCTGTGCTCTCTCGCAAAACGAATGGCGCAACGATATCCGTCAACGTCTTCCAAAGTGAGACGGACTGCATCTTCCTTCCACTGATCCGCAAGTTCCTGCAGCAATGAAGGTTGTCCTTCTCTTGTGACAAACATGTCTGTGACCCGACGCTTGGCTCTCTCCAGAAAGGCGTCCGAGTTGCCGAGCCGCAACCGCCTTACATGCCACCGAAAAGCGCCATCCCAATGCTGACTTCGCGCCATTAAATTGAGAAGGGAGATCGAACCGCCTTCGAGGATGAGCCCCGGCTGGGAACTACGCTCATCCACTTGCATTATCAGCTTACGATGGGCGGTCTCGGCGTCGATGATGCCCGCGGTTAGCGGGCGCGAATCCAAGTAGATCCGCTGGGTAGATTGCAGTTCGGAATCCGAGGGACGCCCGCTGCCGGTGGCGATTTGAGGACAGCATTGTACACGATCCAGCGCAATTACCGGCCATCCGGTCTCTCGTGCAATTTGGATTGCCGCGTCTGTTTTGCCGCTGCAGGTCGGCCCGTAAATCAAATAGATTAGCATGTGTATGCCGCATAGTTTATCGGAACTAACCGCCCCCCAAGCACAAGATACTCGGTAGGCTTTCACCGGACTTGTCGCAAACATTTTGACAAGCGGCGATTATGCCCTGAAACGACGCCATTTTCGAACTTTGTGAAGTCCGAAAGGGCGCAAGCAGCCCGTTCTGGTCGTTCAGTCCAGTCACCGACGCCTCTGTTTGACGTTTGACGACGGTCCACTTTGCACATCTCATGCCGACTGTGACGCAACGCGGCACCGCAGGATGGTGACCTCGTTGTCTCCGGCAAAAGATCCTTGCGCGTCTTGGGTTAATCGAGGCGGCGGCGCACGGGCGCCTTATTGTCTCGGAACATGGCCAGGAAGGCGGCTGATCAACAAAAGTGGAAGACGGTGTCCCGACGACCTCACCGATTTGTGAGGCGACCGAGGATCTGCCCGACATCGTCGATCTCGTCCTCGAGGTGGGCCGTGTGCCGGCCGCGCCGCCAAAGCCTCCTCCCCTGCCGGTCCGGCTGGAAGCCTCGTCGAAACGGCACAGGAGTACACCAAAGCCGCCAGCGCGCAAACACACAGACCGCGGGCGCCAAGGATTTGGCGCTTTTTGCGTGGCGTCCGCTCCGATCTTCCGGAAGGGGAGCTGACTGCTGTTTTTTGGGCACTCGCTGCGCATCGCCGCTGCGCAACGCCGAACTGGACATCGAGCGGCTACGCGATGAACCGCATGGTCTGCCATTGTGAGGCTCTTGCTCGACACTAATGGCCTCTCCGAGGTGACGAGGCCGAGCCCTGACGCGCGCGTGCTGGAATGGATGACGGGCTCGATGAAGACCGCTCATTTATCAGCGTTGTGTCGATCGCCGAGATCCGGCGCGGCGCTGCCCTCATGGACAAAGGTCGGAAACGTGACGCACTGGCCGGATGGCTCGCCCGGGACCTGCCGCAGCGCTTCGAGCCGAGAGTCCTGCCCGTGGACGAACTGGTTGCCCTGGCCTGGGGCGACCTGACGGGCCTCGCGAAGCGGCGTGGTCGCGGTCTGTCATCGATGGACGGGCTGATTGCAGCCACCGCGATTTCCTGACCCATCACATGGCGGGGATATTCATGCGCTGACGGCGAAACACCCAGATGCCCCGCACCTACCACGATCAATATGGAAACGCCTCGGTGGCAGCCACGAGGTCGATGTTATTGAAGATGAGATGAAATAGGCGGATCAGCTCTGCTTTTCGCATCCTTGACGCGCGCTTCATGACAGGCCTCGGCCGAGGGCGTCGAGTTTAGCTTCCGGTTGGATGCTTGCCCTCACCTGTGGCTATGCTTACGGCCATCCCGATCGAGAAAAGCATCGAACGCGGCAGCGACAGCGCGAATTACAAAGCGATGCTCCCGCCGTACGCGGACAAAACCGTTTTCGAAGTCCACTATCCCGTCCTCGGCCAGCATCGCCAAGCGTTCAGCTGAATCGAGAAGACGGATCGGATCAGATTCGTGGGCGGCACAGATTGCCTGCACATCGGCCTCGAGATCGCACATTAGTCGCTCGATAATTGCGGCTCGCACGCGGTCGTCGTCGGTGAGGCGATAGCCCTTTGACGTCGCCAGACGGCCAGCTGCGATGTGCTGGATGTAGGAATCCCGTGTAACTTCGTTTTGGACGTACCCCTCGCCGACGCGGCCGATAGCCGACGCGCCGAAACCGATCAGGGTTCTGCAGGTGGTGGCCGAGTAGCCCAGCGAGTTACGCCGCAGGCGACCCGTTTTCTGTGCCAGCGCGAGCTCGTCGTCCGGCAAGGCGAAATGGTCGAGCCCGATCTCGCGGTAGCCGGCGGCAATCAGCGTCGCGGCCACGGCCGCATACTGTTCGGCGCGGGCAGCGCTGCCCGGAAGAACTGCCTCCTCGATGAGGCGCTGATTCTTTATAAGCGACGGGATGTGCGCATAGCCGAACACCGCAAGCCGGTCGGGGCGCATTGTGACCGCCGCCCTCGCGGTCTCGACGCAGGACTGCACCGTTTGATGCGGGAGACCGAAGATGAGGTCGAAGTTGATGCGGCTTACTCCATGCCGGCGCAGCATTTCCACGGCAGCCGACGTCTGCGCCTCACTCTGAACCCGGTTGATTGCTTTTTGAACAATGGGATCGAAGCTCTGCACGCCGAGACTCACACGGTTCACGCCGGCTGCTCCTAAGGCCTCGGCCATCTCGGCCGTGAACGTGCGCGGATCAATCTCGACGGCAACCGTAGCTGTTTTCGTGAGAGCGAAGCGGCGTCGCAGGAACTCCATCAGAGCCAGGAACTCGGCTGGTCCTATGAGAGACGGCGTTCCGCCGCCGAAATGCATGTCGCTCACGGGCAGCGTCTGCGGCGCTCGCTCCGAGACCAAACGGAGCTCGTCACGCAGGGCCGCCAGATAGTTGAGGATCGGCGCATCATGGCGGGTGATGGTGGTGGGGAAGCCACAATACCAGCAAGCTGATCGGCAGAACGGAACGTGGAAATAGAGCGACACCGGATCGTCAGCCGGCAGGTTCCTGAGCCATTCCTCATAAGCCTCGGCGCCGACCGCCCCAGAGAACTCCGACACAGTCGGATAGATAGTGTACCAAGGCAGGCCGGCCTCGCGATATTTTGTGGTCTGCAACAGTTACCGTCCCATGCTGATAACCACCAACCTTACCGCTGCGCTCGCCTGTGTCTTTGCGCTATGTCAGTCCGTTCCGCTTTGGTCTCGAAACTTGTATTTCTCAGCAATAGCGGCCGTTCAGTCTTGGCTGGACGGTCAGCGACTGGCCATGGCTGTTCCCGCCGCGACCCTCACGCGCACCGTTTGGTTCCACCATCCCTTCCCTTCAGCCTGCGCCTGGTCGAGTAGATTCTGCTGAGCGCGGCTGCCGCATCCAACGAGATAACACGGCGTTGGGACCAGACTTTGCTCGCCAGCTAGCGCAGCCCCATAGTGATCTCTGGCATCTCGATGAGCTCGTTGTGTGAATTGCTGGCAAGAAGCATTAGCTGTGGCGCGCCGTCTATCAGGACGAGAGGCTGCTCGACGCGACCGTCAGGTCGGCCGCAATGCCAAGGCCGGCGCGCCTACTGACTCCGTGGTGGAGGCAAGGCTGCGCGTTCAGCGCGTGATTACCGATCATCGCGCTCGCCAAAATGACGGCGTCGTACCGAGCGGTGCCGCCGCATGATGTCTCAACGTCGGGGCTCACAGCAAACAAAGCTGTCGCCATTGAACGAAACTGTCGCGAAGCGAACAGACGAACCGTAGCCGAAACGTTTGCCGTTCGTGCTTGGGTTGATCCGCAAGGCAAAAAGGAAGGAAGAGCGAACCAAGGTCCGCCGGCACACTTGAGCTTCAAGCCGCAGCTGCGTCGTCAGGATGGCACGTCATTTGCAGTAGAAGCCTTTGTGACGGCCGCCCACAACTAGCGGAGATGACGGGGATGATTTGTACAGAAATGTTGGATGGCGTCGTTTCGGCGATTATTATATTTGTAATAACAATCGCATATTTGTAACAATAACACCCAATCATATTCTCAATTTCTGATGAATATCTGGCGTGACGAGCGCATCAAAACTTCTCAAATTCAACTCAATGCGCATCGTTATCGACTGTTTCCTTAGCAAGAGTTCATCACTGACGTCCATTCCTTTTACTCTTTGAACGGAGATCAACAATGAACATTAGGAGCCTCCTCCTCGGCTCAACTGCGGCACTGATTGCCGTTTCCGACGCTCGCGCCGTGACCGCCGTTGCCGAGCCTGACCCGACTGAGTACGTTAAAGTCTGCGACGTCTACGGCTCGGGCTACGTCTACATTTCAGGCACTGAGACCTGCGTGCGCATCGGCGGCTATGTCCGTTACGACGTCGGCTTGGGCCATGTCGGATTGGTTGATCACGCCAGAACCTCGGATGTGAGGACTGGTGAGCATCAGGGCACATGGCAAAACAACACGCGCTTCACATTGAAAACTTGGACCGGCCAGGAGACCGAACTCGGCACGTTGAAGACCTACACCGAAACCCGCATGAACTTCGGCAACCGCCACACTTCGGTTTCGGACAGTTCTCGGTCCTATGCCTTCAACGGAGACAGCACCTTGACTTTTGCCTGGATTCAGCTTGGTGGCCTCCGAGTTGGTAAGGACTGGTCGGCCTTCGACATGTTTATTGGCGGCGCGGGTGACGTACTCAACCAGACGCCGGTTCCGTACGGCGCTTTCGATACCAATGTGGTTCAGTACTACTTCGACGCCGGGAACGGCTTTTCGGCCGTGGTTTCGCTCGAAGAAGGCTCGGGCGTGGTCGGCACAATCGACAGCTACGCACCGCACGTAGTCGGCGGCTTGAAATACACACATGGCTGGGGCGCGATCACCGGCGTTGCCGCTTATGATAGCAACTACGAATCGGTGGCCGCCAAGGTCCGTGTCGACATCAATGTCACCAACGAACTGTTGCTGTTCGGAATGCTCGGCTACGGTTCCAACGGCAAGCTCAACGACGACTCCACGAACGCCATCGACGCTCATGGTCGCGGCTTCTATAAGAGTTGGGGCGGGAACTGGGCTTTCTGGGCTGGCGCCACTTACAAGCTCAACGAGACAACTTCGTTCAACCTTCAGCTCTCCGGTGATCAGCTCAAGAACCATAGTGTCGCTGCAAACGTCGCCTATGCGTTTCTTCCAGATTTCACAGTTACGGCGGAACTCGACTATGGCCGATACGGTAACTTCGCCGTCGGCAAGGTGGACGGCGCTTCCAACATGAATTGGACCAACGCCAACAAGAAGAGCAGTGTCGGCGGAATCCTGCGTTTCGAACGCTCATTCTAACGGATGAAAGGGCGCTGAGGCAGGCATCGCATGTACTTGTCGTCGGCGGATCGGACTCCAGTGGGGTGCCGGAATCGCGCGCGATATCGAGACGCTCTCCTCCATGGGCGTGCGCAGCTGCCTTGCCGTCACTGCGGTGACGGTGCAAACACACGGCAGCGTCACGGACATCCCTTCATCTGCAACCCGGTCTGGTGGCCGATCAGATGCGTGCAGCGATCTCGCGGGCGTCACGGCGTAGTGAGCGCGGGCGCGGCCGTGATGATCGTGGCGGGAGGGAGAGGTAAGGAGCGTCTTTCCTTTGAGAATTCGCGTTTACGGGTACCCACGATGCACAACGGGCGAGTTTTTCAAAGAGGCGCGTCCTCCTTCGAAGCGCTTCGGAGGGCCAGGCTCTAGGCTCGCCCCGAGCCCGTGCGTAGCCTGCGGGGGAGCTGGGTCTCGGCCCATCCGGGTAACGATCCTTCGCGCGGCTATGGAAACGATCGCACTTGCCGATTATCGCATAAAAACTTGTTATCGCACGACTTAAAAAACTTGCAACTCCACAGCATCATTGACTTGTCGCCTATCAGCACTATATACTTGTAATCGCACAGCTCTAAAAAAGTTGCAAAGGCACGGCCATGGCCAAGCCCCATGAAAAACTCGCTGTATCACTGGCCGTCCTCAAAGAGCTGCAGGAGGGTGGGCGGCGCATATTCAAATCAGATGAGCTGACCCGCGTCCACCGGGAGCGGCTGCTGCAGAACGGGTTCCTGCGCGATGTTATCAAAGGCTGGCTCATGTCGACCGGCCCGCAGGCACGGCAGCAAGACACCGCCCCTTGGTACGCGAGCTTCTGGGAGTTCTGCTCCCTTTACTGCAATGACCGGTTCGGCAAGGACTGGTTCCTCTCACCGAAGCAGTCGCTGCTTCTGCACGCGGAAGCGCCCACTATTCCGCCTCAGGTGGTGGTGAACACCCCCAAAGGCACGAATAACAAAATCGACCTGCTGTTCGGCACTTCGCTCTATGACCTCAAGGTCAAGGAGATGCCGGCCGAACTGACAGAGAAAAACGGCCAGCGCCTGTTCACTGTCGAGGCCGCCCTTACCCGGGTGCCGGAAGCGTTCTTCCAGCGCGCCCCTATCGAGATGCAGATCGCCATGGCGTCGGTGCGCGACGTATCAACCGTTCTGGCCCTGCTGCTTGATGGCGGCCATTCCGCCGTGGCGGGACGGCTTGCGGGGGCCTTCCGTCGCGTAGGACGCGACTCTGTTGCCGATGAAATCGTGGCCGCCTTCAAAGCCGCCGGCTATGACGTGCGCGAATCCGATCCGTTCGCGGGACAAATTGGAGTGACAACTATTGCGGCGGGCGTACCGCCGTTGGTCGCCCGCCTGCGCGGGATCTGGCAATCGCAGCGCGAAGCCATCATCGAGATATTCCCGAAGGCACCCGGACTGCCGTCCGACAAAGACGCCTATATGAAGTTCGTCGAGGATATCTACGAAAGCGACGCCTACCATTCGCTGTCGATAGAAGGGTACAGCGTCACCCCGGAACTCATCGACCGGGTGCGCGAGGGGAGCTGGAATCCGGAGATTGATGAAGAGGACCGCAAGAACCGAGATGCGCTTGCCGCGCGTGGCTACTACCTCGCATTCCAGAAGGTCAAAGACTCTGTTGCCGCGATCATCAACGGCAAGCCAGCCGGCGCGTTGACGCGGGACACTCACCGGGAGTGGTACCGGGAGCTGTTCGCGCCGTCAGTGACCGCCGGCATCCTCAAAGCCAGCGCGCTTGCGGGATATCGCAATCACCCTGTGTACCTGCGCGGCTCGCAGCACGTGCCGCCGCGTACCGAAGCGGTGGCCGATGGTATGAATGAGCTGTTCGACCTGCTGGAGGCGGAGAAGGAGGCCTCCGTGCGTGCCGTGCTGGGGCATTGGCTTGTGGGCTATGTGCACCCCTATCCGGACGGCAACGGACGAATGGCGCGGTTCCTCATGAACGCGATGCTGGCTTCAGGCGGTTACCCCTGGACAGTCGTCAGAGTCGATGACCGGAAGGCCTACCTCGCAGGGCTGGAGGAGGCGAGCGGCAATATGAATGTGAAAACGTTCGCCGCCTTTCTCGCCGAACGGGTGAAGTGGTCTATGGAGAAGGCGGCGTGAGGTCGGTGGTGTGCCATGTTTAACTTGCTTGTCTCGGGCCACGGCGAGTGGTGGGAAACGCCGCCGTTCACGTCAACCATTGACCGGTTCAAGGAATCTAGCGGCGCCGAGGCCGAGGCTATCGACCTCGCGCCCTGAAACATTGCGCCGGCTGGAGGAAATCCCGGCGCTTTTGATGTACGAAGTCGGGGCGGGAGGCCCGCACGCGCGCGTGGTCCGGCACAGCCGCATACGCAATATCGTTCGGCGCGGACACGAACTGGCCTTCACCTTCGAGCCCGATCCGAAACATGCCTTTCTCGACCGGTCAGCGGTGTTGAGAATTGCGGACCGGCTGGGCATTCAACAGTTGGAACAGCACCGTACGCACTGGGCGATCAAGGATGGTGACATTCCGGCCGAGCTGATTGCCACCAGCACCGCTGAACGGGCGCAGCGCACCGTTGCCGTGGTTGCGGCAGAATATGTAGAAGCGCGCCGCGAGGGACGAAGGAGAGAAGCTGCCGAACTGGCCGAAGAACTGGAGGATTTTCCTCCCTCGCTGGAGAAAGCACTGTCGCTCGTGCCGGCGCGTATCCTTCAGCAGCCCACACCCGAATTATACCCGATCCTTGGGATAGAGCCCCGCACGCCCGAAGGCCGCAACGCCGTCGTGGCCGTCGTCGCAAGGGATCACAATGGGCAGGACTTGCCTGCCGACTGGTCTTATTCGCTGGCGTGGTTCCTGGACCTTTACGGCAGCGCGACGGAAGCGGGGCGCCTTGACGGCGCGCTGGCCGAATGCGCAACGCATATGATCGCGCTCGGCACTGGCGAGGGAGAAGCCGCCGCCCCGGTTGAAGATATCGGCTACGCACTCTGGCGCTGTTCGCGAAGCCCGAAACTTATCGGCGATCTGCGCCGGGAATCGCTGAGATAGCGCAGGAGGTTTTGTCGCTTACCAAAATCAACTGGAACTCGACCCAGATCAATCAGAAGCTTCCCATTCCCATTCTAGCAGCACAGAAGAGTGGGTGAGCTCTTTAAATATCTATCCGATGAATCGATAAGCTCAGACTATCGCAAATATGCATAGCTTTTTCTGTTATATGGTCTGCTCGGCTGCAGGCAAAGAGCCCCGGATAAACTTCAGCACGAAAGCAGAATTGAATGAAGGTGGGCTACACGGAGTTCTCATTTGGGTATGCCTTCACCGAAAACCTTATCCGGTCATCGTCAGCCGCACCTGTAGGCGCGCCGGTCTTTCCAAACCTCATACAGGAGGGGCATTCTGGCGTTGACATCCGCATCAATTTCCCAGGGGTTCCGCTGTTTTTCCAGTACAAGCTTCCGGAGCTGATGAAGCGAGGAACTGCGTTTGAGATTGCGAGCGGACATTGTCCCGGTTTGTCGATACCATTTTTTCGGATTGCGATGATGCGCAGGGATGTGTCGCGTCAGCATGAACTGCTTCTTCGGCTTGAGGCGCGCTATCCGTCAAACGTCTTCTATGCGGCTCCTTGTATTGCAAACATCAGCGATTTCGACCGCTCTTATAATGGAGCAACCGTAGCACGGCAGTCCATTTTCGTCTCACCAGGGATATTGGGCCCTTGCCAGACGACAAAGCGTACAGCCTTGCCTATAATCCTGGACTGGCAACTGGATATTTTTGCTCGAAACCCAAGCCCACCAAAGTTCAAACATTTGATGATCTCGCTGCGCTCTTTAAGGAGCAGTTCGCCGAGAAGCGTTTTGCGGAAGTCGGCGAGGCGGCGCCGTGAGATGCGCGAAAACGTACTTGAGCTTGCTTCGCCGTCAATGCGGCAAGCCGAACAGCTCATTGCTGAACGGGTCGGCGCGAGACGCATTCAGATTCTAGACGGCGCAGCCAGACCGCCCGAGGAAGAGCGCGCAGTCACTGACATTCTCGGAGCGCGGGAAATTGCGCGTGTCGATCTTGGCGTCGACCTGCTGGTGGCCCAACCACGCTAACGACATCATACCTCGCTGATTAGCCCAGCTTTTGTCTAGGCCACAGTTATGAGACTCGAACTACTTGGCCAGGAAGAAGATCGGATTGAAAGCGAACCTTCCTTGTCATCTTTGCATCACGGTCAGTCTGCACGAGATTGACCGCTGCAAGCCGGGAGCAAGACCGGGCTGCGCAAACGTTGCAACAGATCCTTCAAGGAAATTCATAGACTCTTAGCAACTCCGGTTCGCTGTGAATGGTAGGCTTATTGCAACGTTTGAGTCAGTGGGGTCCCAACCGTGGCTTATTCTCCGACCCGCCGAACTGCGTGCAATTTCGGCTAAAGGCAATGGCAAGAAGAGCGCCCATCTTGTTTGTTCGACACAGCCATATCGGCTCAAAACAGTATCTTCACGGCCACCGAGATTGTCCGGTCGGTGGACAAGCAACCATATTATTTGGTTCGAAAGCTGCAACATCTGTGGAGAACGCGAAATGACAAATTCAGTAGGACGAGTGCCCAGGCTTTCCAAGTGGCTTGGTCCTGACCAATGCTGACACTGGTCAGTCGCCTACGGACGGCAGCGCATTTAGATCGCCTTCGAATTCTAGGCCTTTGCGCGCACGCGGACCTAACTGTCTGCCAGCTAGCGGAGATTCTGGGTCTGCGTCGTGAGCACGTTGTACGACACGTCCGGCTGCTGGCCAGAGCCGACTTTCTTTACTGCAACGAACAACGTCCGTGGTGCTCGTACAATCTCAAAACAGGAGGTAAGGACGGCGGGCTGGTTCAATTGTTGGTTGATCTCCTGCCCCACGGCGATGGCTATCACAAACGAGACCTTCAACGGCTCGAAGCGGTACGAGACACGCGGCCGAAGGGGACCGCATGCTTGACCGTGAAATAGATCAATCCAATTGGAGCGCGAAGCTACCATGGACAACTCCGCCGACGGCGCCATCGCGCAGCCCGACAGTTACGGACGGTCTCGATTGGCCGCGGTTGATTGCCGCGTTCACGAACTGCTTCTAAGGCAGGAGCGGCAGGAGCGGACGACGCTCAAACTGATCGCATCTGAGAACTTTGCCTCCTCGGCCGTGCTGGAAGCAACCGGTTCGATTTTCATGAACAAGTACGCCGAGAGGTACCCCGCTGCGCGCTACTACGCGGGAAACGAGATCGTCGATGAGCTTGAGAACCTCGCCATTGAGCGCTTGAACACGTTATTCGGCAGCGAAGACGCCAACGTCCAGCCTTATTCCGGCTCGCCGGCCAATCAGGCTGTCTATCGAGCGCTTTTAAGCCCCGGTGACAAGGTGATGGGTTTGCCAATTCCGGAAGGGGGCCACCTCACTCATGGTTGGGCCATCAATTTTTCCGGAACAGACTATAAGCGCGTCCCCTATGGACTAGATGAAAAGACACAGCAGATTGACTATGACCGCTTGCGCGAGACAGCCAAGCGGGAACGGCCGCGGCTCATTTGGGTCGGCGGAACTGCTTACCCGCGTGTCTTTGACTACGCGGCAATGGCAGAAATCGCCCTGGAAGCGAACTCCTACCTCGTGGCCGACATCGCGCACATCAGTGGCCTGATTGTCGCTGGAGTGCATCCGAATCCCGTACCCCATTGCGACGTCGTCAGCAGCACGTCTCACAAGTCGATCCGCGGTTCCCGCGGTGGCTTCATTTTGTCAAGGAATGAAGATCGCTATCAAGCGCTGTATCATTCGAAGGGCAAATACAATCTCGCCAGACGAATAGATCGCGCTGTCTTCCCTCAACTGCAAGGCGGCCCCCATATGAATGTTATCGCGGCGCTAGCTGTCGCTTTGCGGGAAGCCGCGGACCCGTCCTTCCGCAGTTACGGCCAACAGATTGGCAAAAATGCCAAGGCTCTGGCCCAGGCGCTTCTGGACCGAGGTTATGACCTGGTCACCGGGGGCACTGACAATCACATGCTGATCCTTGATCTTCGCGATCGACCACTATCAGGCAAGGCCTATGCCAAGCGGTTAGCGAAGGCAGGCATCATTACGAGCTTTAATATGGTGCCGGGCGACCCGCGCCATCCGGCGCCAGCAGTGACGTCAATGGGCATGCGCGATGTGGAAACGGTGCAAATTGCTGGCTTCATTGACTCCGTCCTCCGGCGAGCCAGACGACGAAGATCTCCATGCCTGCGTGCGATGAGACGTTGCCGACTTGTGCGCTGCGTTCGAGGTCCCGGGCATCACCGACAGGTAAGGTGGGCTAAGCAACATGCCCCATACAACTCCAACACCCGAAGCGAGGCATTTCATGGCTAGGCAGTTCGTGTTCTCTTCCGAATCGGTTGGCGCGGGACACCCGGATAAGTTGGCCGACAACATCTCGGATGCCATCCTCGATGCCATCCTCCGCACCGATCCCAAGGCGCGCGTCGCCTGTGAAGCGTTGGTAAAATCAGGGATGGTCGTTCTGGCTGGCGAGATTACCAGCGATGCGCGGGTGGATTATAGCCAAGTTGCGCGCGATACGATTCTGGATATTGGATACGACGATGAAGCCGTCGGCTTTGACGGCCGGCGTTGCTCCGTCGTTCATGCACTCACCGAGCAGTCGCCCGACATCAGCCAGGGCGTTGACGAGGGACGAGGGCAGGACCTCCAACAGGGAGCGGGAGATCAGGGCCTCATGTTCGGCTACGCATGCCGCGAAACCGATACTCTGATGCCTTTGCCGATCCAGCTCGCTCATCGCTTGACGAAACGACAGGCAGATGTCCGGAAAGCACGACAGCTTGGCTGGTTGCGTCCTGACACGAAATCCCAAGTCTCAGTGCGCTATGACGGGTTGCGCCCGGTCGCCCTGGATACCATCGTCGTATCGACCCAACATGACGAGCAGGTCTCGCAAGAGACGGTCCGCGAGGGCGTCATTGAGGAAATCATAAAGCCTGTCCTGCCGACCCACCTGGAGACGGAAGGCATCAGAATTCTGGTCAACCCGACGGGGAGGTTCGTAGTCGGCGGGCCGCGCGGCGACTGCGGTCTCACTGGACGCAAGATCATCGTCGATTCCTATGGTGGGATGGGTCGTCACGGCGGCGGCGCCTTTTCGGGCAAGGACCCGTCCAAGGTTGACCGCTCAGCTGCCTATGCGGCCCGGTATGTCGCAAAGAATATCGTCGCTAGCGGACTTGCGGACGTCTGCGAGGTGCAACTTGCTTACGCAATCGGCGTGGCCAGTCCGGTTTCTGCCATGGTCAACACGTTCGGGACAGCGAGGGTTGAGGAAAGAAGGATCGAGCGCCTCATTCTTGAGTTGTTCGATCTCAGACCGAAAGGCATTATCAAGATGCTTGATCTCCTACGCCCTATATACCGCAAGACCGCGACCTATGGCCATTTCGGCCGTGAAGAGCCTGATTTCACCTGGGAGAAGACAGACAGGGCCGACGAATTGCGTCGCGAGGCAGGACTTGCCGCCCCGTGAGGGCTGGCGCCGAATGGATTGGCATCCGGAAAGCCCATTCCAACTCGCCAGACCCGGCCGGCCGGCCGCCGTGTTAAGAAGCCGTCGGGATTTTCGCGGAGACATTGATGCCGGACTATGACGTGCTTTGTATCGGAAATGCCATCGTCGACATCATCGCCCAGTGCGACGAGGCGTTCCTGGAGACCAACGGCATCATCAAGGGCGCAATGAATTTGATCGACACGAGGCGCGCCGAACTGCTCTACAGCCGCATGGGCCCGGCCATTGAAGCCTCGGGCGGCAGCGCCGGCAACACGGCGGCGGGCGTGGCCTCCTTCGGCGGTCGCGCCGCCTTCTTCGGCAAGGTCTCCAACGACGCGCTCGGCGAAATCTACGCGCATGACATCCATGCCCAGGGTGTCGCCTTCGACACCAGGCCGCTTAACGGCGAACCGCCGACAGCGCGCTCGATGATCTTCGTCACGCCGGACGGCGAGCGCTCGATGAACACCTATCTCGGCGCCTGCGTCGAGCTCGGCCCGGAGGACGTCGAGGCCGACAAGGCGTCGGGCGCCGCCGTCACCTATTTCGAGGGCTATCTGTGGGACCCGCCGCGCGCCAAGGAGGCGATCAGGCAGACGGCTAAGCTCGCCCACGCCGCCGGGCGCGAAGTGTCGATGACATTGTCGGACTCGTTCTGCGTCGATCGCTACCGCGACGAATTCCTCGATCTGATGCGCTCCGGCACCGTCGATATCGTCTTTGCCAACAGTCACGAGATCAAGTCGCTCTACCAGACCGCTTCCTTTGACGAGGCACTGGCCCAGATCCGCAAGGATTGCAAGATCGCCGCCGTCACCCGCTCGGAAAAGGGCTCGGTGATCGTGCGCGGCGACGAGACCGTGACCATCAAGGCGACCAGGATCCGCGAGCTGGTCGACACCACAGGCGCCGGCGACCTCTATGCCGCCGGCTTCCTCTACGGCTACACGCAAGGCCGCAGCCTGAAGCAGTGCGGCGATCTCGGCTCGCTGGCGGCCGGGCTGGTCATCCAGCAGATCGGCCCAAGGCCAAGGCAGAATTTGCGTCGCGAGGCGGAGCAGGCGGTTTTGCTGTAGGTGGGGAGCCAAGAACCAGCTGCCCACCCTTCTTAATCCAGCCCGAGCCTTTTCTTCAGTTCCGCATTCTCCTTGCGGAGACGATCGGCAAGCAGGCTCTTTAGCCGCTTGTTTTCTTCCTCGAGCGCGACGAGATCCTTCAGCCCTTCACTATCCGCCGCCGGCGCCGCCGCCTTCTTCCAAAGATAATATGTCTGTTCCGAGATGCCGGCTTGCTTCACCGCGCTCTTGAGAGTAGCGCCGCCGCCAATCGAGGTCTCGATCTGCGCCAGCTTCTGGGCACGATCCTTCGCGGAGTAGCTCTTTCGGCCTGTTCGCGCTGACGGCGGTGCTTCAGTGGTCGCGGATATCGGCTTGGCGCCCTCCTTGCGGGCAGGCGCGCTCGCCTCAGCTTCTGGCTTCCTCGACCGCCGCGCTCTCGTCTTCGGTTTTGGCGTTTCCGCTTTGTCCGCCGGTGCGCTATGAATTACTGCTGACTCGGTTTCCAGGGGATTGGCCATGAAATGCTCCACTCGCGGTTTGTGCAAAGGTTCAGCATCAAGGGCCACTACAGTAGAGTCAACAAGCTGACGATTTAACGGCTCGACTTCCTTTGTTGTCTCGGCCATCGCCGCGGCGATGTCGAAATTGCCCCAGATGGAACGTGCGGATTTTTCATAATTGCGCTTTTGTTTGACTTCCACGGTGAATGGTCGCGTCTGCCGCCTCATAGTTCCTTCCTGAATAGGAGAATGAAGTCGCCGCTCGAATTTTTGGCGCTTCCTGCTTAGCGCGGAGCATTATCGTATAGCCGCTCAACGGGCAAGTGATGCCGGTCTTCGATGGCTGACCCATCTGGGGGATTTGAGGGCTTCGCGCGTCCTGCGCATGCCTGTAAGGCCGCCAAGTTTTCTGGGTTAGCAGGCGCGCACTGTGGCAGCTTGGCTTGTACGGCGAGGCCATGGTTGAGTGAGGCGAAACAAATCCAGCCCCGCGGTCAATCCCGAGGCTTCCCACAATGGCGAAGAGAACATCTTCACTCGTTCCTTTTGAGCACAAGACCTTCCGTTCGCTATGGTCGGCTGCACTCATTTCGAACCTTGGCACCCTAGTGGAAGGTGCGGCGGCAGCTTGGCTGATGACGAGCATCGCCACCTCCCATGGAATGGTGGCGCTCGTCCAGTCATCGACCACCCTCCCCTACATGATCTTCTCGCTCGCGGCGGGAGCGCTCGCGGACAAGTTTGACCGTCGCCGGATCATGTTGACTGCGCAACTGCTGATGGTCTGCGTATCCGCCTTCCTGGCGTTCCTGACCTATGCGGGGAATGACACCCTGGACCCTTCTGGGTCTCACCTTCCTAATCGGCTGTGGTTGGGCATTGCACGATCCCTCTTGGCAAGCCTCCATGGGAGATATCCTGCCTCGCGAACACCTGCCAAGCGGGGTTGCGCTCAACGGCATGAGCTACAATCTCATGCGCAGCATCGGGCCGGCGATTGGCGGCATAATCGTGGCCACAGCCGGTGCGGCCTTCGCGTTCCTCTTCAACGTCCTTTGCTACTTCGCTCTGATCGCTGCGCTGTTGCGATGGAAAGCCGAACGGGCACGACAAGCGCTGCCGCGGGAGGCTTTCGGCAGTGCGATGGCGGCGGGCTTCCGTTACGTGCTCTTGTCGCCGAACCTTCTCAAGGTGATGTGCCGGAGTTTCATTTTCGGCCTCACCGCCGTTGTCATTTTGGCTCTCCTGCCGTTGGTCGCTCGCGAACAGATCAAAGGGACCGCAGTCACCTACGGCGTGATGCTCGGCTTCTTCGGCCTGGGAGCGATTTGCGGCGCGCTCCTCATCGGGCCGGTCCGAGAAGTTCTCTCCAACGAATGGGTCATTCGCGGTGCGTTCTTTGTATTGGCGATCAGCTGCTTCTTTCGGGCATGGAGCGAGCACGTTGGGCTGAGCTGTCTGCTCCTCATGCCAGCCAGCTGGGCTGGAAGATTGATGTCGAGGAGTGGCGCACGAGCCCGTTTGCAATTGCCGATGCCGAAACGCGATACGGCACGCTCAGAATCAAGACGACTGTTGGCAGCCGCCAATATCCTATCGATGAAAAGGCGCGTGAATCGATTTTACGTCAGTTGAAGGAACTTCATAATCTTCGTAGAAATAACACAAGCAGGCCATGGCTGTATTGTTGGAGCCTTGACAACAAAATACTCTTGATAAATCCGCAATATGTCCGCACCATTGAGCTTATCGGTGACGATGTAGAGGAGATGCCAGAGTATTATCATCCAGAAATCTATCGGGCTTTGGATGACTGGGATAAGGGTGAGGTTTCAGGAAAGCTGAAGAAAGAATGCGATGCCATCATCGCAGAGATGGGTGATCAGGAAGCCGTGCGCATGGCCTCCTATGTTCGCGTCACATATGACGACGGAGAAGATGAGTGGAACTTCTTGGATGAAGAAACCGCTACGACTTTCTTCGGATTGGAAGCTGCGACCTTTGACGTTCCCCAGTGTAGTTTCGCCGAAGTGGAGGAAGAAGGTTACTACCGAGCGCGATACGCCAACCTTGATCGCGTCGCGGTGATGGAGGTTCCAAGCGACCGTTATCACAGATTGACCGCGCCCGAGGAAGCTTAGAACCATCCACGAAGGGCGCATGTTACACCTCGACCTTGCGTGGTGCGTTTTCAGTACGAGATGACGTTAAGCGTAGGTAGTGGCAGGTAAGAGTGCTCGACCAGAAGCTCAACTGCCTCCTCAATATCGCTGCCGATGTGCCGCAGGACACGTCCACGGGAGCGTGGATAGGCGTGAAGTTCCTGCACTCCACGGTCCGCTCTCCCATCGCCGGTGTGTGCCCGACGCCATCTTGTGGACGAGCTTGGCCGCCTGCACCCGGTTGTATTCCGGCTTGCGGTCCGCCTGGGCGGTCCGCCGCGATGGCTATCTCCATGTCAATCGGCGCCGAACTTTGACTGCCCGCTGCTTTTGATGAATTTGGCGAGGTCCCGCGCATAATCACTCTTGGTCTTCACCTTGAGGCCCTGTGTCGCGAACTTGTGGTCCAGCAGGGCAAACAGGTCCAAGTCCCCTTCCGCCTGTGGCGCTGGCTTGCCCTCACGCCCTCGGCTTCCCAATTGGGGACCGCTTCTGCGCGCTGCACCGTGGCGATTGCCCGCCCAAGACGCATCACAAACCGTGCGCGTGCACGACGATTTGCCGCTCAGGCCTCATTTGGACAGGACTTGAGCTGGCCCGGTGGTTTAAGGCGGGTTACCTTGAGCCGGTGGGCCGCGAACAAGCAGTTCGAGACATTGGCCTCGATCACTTCGCAACACGCCGCTGCGCCTGGCCTCGGGTGCTCCCCTCGAAATCGTTGTGTCGTATCACCGAGGGCATCACGGCCAACAGCTTCCACATGGGCAACAGCCTCGCCATTGAGCCGAATATGGTCGCGAGCAGATCACCAACGAAGCGGTCGGAACCTCGGAGCCGAAGTTCGACGCCGAGGTGGTTCGCATGATGCGCTAAGCAGCACCACCGCGCTTGCCGGTATGTTTGCTGCCGGCAGCCGACGAACCCCTATCCTCCTGGACAAGGGCGCCGTGCGTCATTGCTTTGATTTACCGGCCGCTCAAGGCTTCCACAGTTTTCGCTTTCGAGGCGACCTTTGGAACATGCCAACGGAAATTTAACATAACGACATAAACATTTCTTTATGCGGCGTTGACAAAGAAGCGAACTGCTGTAATTGTCTCCCGCGTCGTGGTTCTCCGTACGGCGCTGCCGCAGCGGAGCTAAGAGGGAAGCCGGTGCGATGCCGGCGCTGCCCCCGCAACTGTTAGCGGCGAGCCAACCCCACTCATGTCACTGAGGCGAATAGCCTTGGGAAGACGGGTAGAGGCTATGACCCCGCGAGCCAGGAGACCTGCCACGGCGAATTACGTCCACGGGCGGGGTGTCTCGGTGGCCGCTGCAGCCTGGCGTTCGTGCCGGCCTGCTAGCGCCTTCCTTGTGACCGACGCCCCAACCATCGGGGTCTGGCATGACTGTCTCTCAGCAAATTCCTGTAGCAACGCTCGGCGTGCCCCGCTTCGGTCGTCGGCGAGAACTGAAATTCGCGCTTGAAAGCTACTGGTCCGGAAAATCGTCCGCTGCCGACCTTCTCACGACCGCGAAGGCGCTCCGTGCCGCTAGCTGGGAGGAGCAGCACGATCGCGGCGTGTCGAAAATCCCGTCGAACGACTTCTCGCTCTACGACCATGTGCTCGACACCGCAGCCATGGTCGGCGCCGTTCCATCCCGTTACGGCTGGAATAGCGGCGAGGTTCCACTTGACATCTACTTCGCAATGGCGCGGGGCAACCAGGGTCAGACGGAGGATTGTCGACACGCTGGTCACCAGCAGGCGGCTCATCGGTCTGATGTAACCGCGATGGAAATGACCAAGTGGTTTGACACCAACTATCACTACATTGTGCCGGAACTCAACGATGATCAGACGTTCGCCCTCTCGTCGACGAAACCGGTCGATTACTTCATCGAGGCTAAAGCTCTCGGCGTTCACACACGCCCAGTCATCCTTGGACCGATCACCTTCCTCAAGCTGGCGAAATCGCCTGCCGAAGGATTCGATCCCATCGCGCTCCTGCCGCGGCTGCTGCCCGTCTACGAGCAACTCCTGCAGAGGCTGAAGCTGTCTGGAGCCGACTGGGTGCAGATCGATGAGCCAGCGCTTGTCCTCGATCTGAACCCGAACGAACGAGCTGCGTTCGAATTCGCCTATGGCCAGCTGTCGAAAGCCGCGCCCGAGCTGAAGATCATGCTGGCTACCTATTTCGGGCCGCTGGGAGACAATCTCGAAACCGCGGTTTCTCTGCCCCTGGCCGGGCTGCATATTGATCTCGTGCGCGCTCCCGAGCAGCTGGAAACGGTGGGTCGGCTCGCACCGAAGGATCTGGTGCTCTCGCTTGGCTTGATCGATGGCCGCAACGTCTGGCGTGCGAACCTGCCCGCCATTCTCGACCGCATCAAACCGATCGTCGCCGGCTGGCCCTTGGACCGCGTCGAGATCGCGCCTTCTTGCTCGATGCTGCATGTGCCGATCGACCTCCGCATGGAGACGGAACTCGACGCGGACATCAGGTCGTGGCTCGCCTTCGCGGCCCAGAAGACCGACGAGTTGGTGTTGCTTGCCCGGGCCCTGTCCCAAGGCAGGGATGCGGTGGCAGGCGCGTTGAAAGCGTCTGCCGAGGCTGCCGCCACTCGCGTGACATCCACGAAGATCCATGACCCGCTGGTTGAGGGGCGGATCGCCAGCATTGACGACAGCATGAAGCGACGAGAGAGCGCTTTTGCCGAGCGCTCCAGAGTCCAGGCCGGCACGCTCGGGCTGCCGCCGTTCCCGACGACGACCATCGGGTCCTTCCCGCAGACGCCGCAGGTACGCAGGGCGCGGGCCGCTCATGCGAACGGCCAGCTGAGCTATGTCGACTACGAGACCTTCCTGAAGAAGGAGATCGAGGCTGCAATTCGCTGGCAGGAAGAGATCGGGCTGGACGTGCTGGTGCACGGTGAGTTCGAACGAAACGACATGGTACAGTATTTCGGCGAGCAGCTGTCCGGCTTCGCCTTCACCCAGCATGCCTGGGTGCAGAGCTATGGGTCGCGTTACGTGCGCCCCCCCATCATCTTCGGCGACGTATCGAGGCCCAAGCCGATGACGCTGCGCTGGTGGCAATTCGCCCAGTCGCTTACGGAAAACCCTGTGAAGGGAATGCTCACAGGCCCGGTGACCATTCTCAACTGGTCTTTTGTTCGCGACGACGTACCCCGCTCCGAAGCATGCCGCCAGATCGCGCTCGCCATCCGCGACGAGGTGACGGATCTCGAATGGTCCGGCGCAAGGATGATCCAGATCGATGAGGCCGCGTTTCGCGAAGGATTGCCACTGCGCCAGTCTGACTGGAAAGACTATTTCGACTGGGCTGTCGAATGCTTCCGGATCGCTTCAACGGGTGTAAAGGACGCGACTCAAATCCATACCCACATGTGCTACTCGGAGTTCAACGAGATCATCGACGCGATCGCTGAAATGGATGCGGATGTCATTTCGATTGAGACGTCGCGCTCGAAGATGGAACTGCTGGACGCCTTCACGAGCTCCAAATATCCGAACGAAATCGGTCCCGGAGTCTACGACATTCACTCACCACGCGTCCCGGAAGTCGGCGAGATTTCGGATCTCGTCATGCTTGCCCGCGAGCGACTGTCGGATTCCCAGCTGTGGGTAAACCCGGACTGTGGCCTCAAAACACGCAAATGGGAGGAGGTCCGCCCTGCCCTCAT
This sequence comes from Mesorhizobium sp. M1399, assembly GCF_040317735.1. NCBI lineage: Bacteria > Pseudomonadati > Pseudomonadota > Alphaproteobacteria > Hyphomicrobiales > Phyllobacteriaceae > Mesorhizobium > Mesorhizobium sp. M1399. Next base: position 48,154 of record NZ_JAMYKZ010000022.1, on the reverse strand, counting down.
GAACATGGTCGATGCAGCACGTGCGCTCCGGTAGAAAGTGTAGGCCGGAGGGTTTCCTGGTTGCTCACCATGTGGTGAGTGACCGGCTGCCGCATGTCGGCCGTGAATGTGCCAAAACGCGATCACATCCTTTGAAATAAGTCACTCGAGCGAGAATGTGCACTTTCCTTCGGCACGTGTATTAATCGCGCAGGAGTAAAGGGTACCGTTTTCTCCCTGTGACGTGTCGAGTTCGAAGGGGATGTGATTGGCGTCGAGACCGCTCCAGCCATGGTTATCAGCACGCCAAGTGCGTTGTTCTCGATCAGTTCGTAAAGGACTTCTCGGCTCGGTTCATCGAAATGCGCGGGTACATACATGACAGGTTCCTTCACTGGCCGCCGGGTTCGCTGTTCACCGGTTGACATCCGATGGCAAGCGTTCCAACGCGGCGGCGATCTGGCGCTTCGCTGCTGAGGGCAGAGGCAGGATGGGACGCGGGGGGTCGGTACGGCAAATGTCGAGCAATTCGGCAAGTGCATAGACGACGCGAAGGCTCGAGAACTCCTTGAAGAGGCTCCAGAGCGGCGCAAGCGTGGCATCGATCCGTCGCGCTTCGGCCGCATCGCCCTGTTGCGCCGCCGTGACGATCTTCACGCAGACCTCGGGCACGATGCCGGCGAGGACGCTGTACCATGTGTTGGCGCCGGCGATCATGGCCTCTGCGGCGTTCCAGTCGCCGCTGTAGCCGATCGAGAACCCTTCCGGCATAGTGCGCCTCTGGTCGGCCAGATGGCTCTTGATCGCATCGCCCTTGTCTGTCGGATTCTTGATAGCGACGATCCCCCGCACCTTTGCCAGGCGGCTGACGAGTGCTGGGGTGAAACGGAAATGCGTCGTTCCTGGATTGTCGTAGATGACGATCGGAAGGCCACTTTCGCGCGCCACCGTGGAGAAATGTTCGAACACCTCGTCATCAGTGAGCGGGGTGTAGGAGGCGGCGGCAAGCAGCCCCGCGGCAGCTCCAAGGGCCTTGGCGTCCTGCGCGAATCTCACTGCTTCATCGGTGCGCAACGCGCCCACACCCACCACGACCGGCGTTCGCCCGGCGATTTCGTCCAAGGTCTCGGCGAGCGTCCGTCGCCGTTCCTCGCGCGACAGATACATGTAGGTGCCGGTGCTGCCGAGAAGACCGATGGAGTCGACCTGAGCGGCGCAAAGCCTGGCAATCAACCTGCGCAGAGCAACGGTATCGACGCGGCCGTCACGATCGGCGGGCGTGATGGGAAACGCGGAAAGACCGCTCAGGAATGCCATGGCAAGACTCCAGGTTTGTGCGTGAGCGCAGGACTGGCCGGACGGCAGGTCATCACAAGGCGTCCAGAGCCCGCCGCAGGTCGGCGATTAGGTCATCGACGTCTTCAAGACCCACCGAGAGACGCATGAGGTCCTCGCCGACTCCACCGGCCAGATGCGCATCCTTGCGGATCGGCTGACGAGCACGGGTCAGGCTTGCCGGATGATAGATGAGGCTGTCGGCATCGCCGAGGCTGACAGCCCGGGCGATCAGGTTGAGCCGGTCCATCATCCGCCGCGCGCCCTCGAACCCAGCGTGGAGGCCAAAGGCCAACATGCCCGACCCTTGGGACATCTGCTTTCGCGCCGTCACCTGATCAGGGTGCGAGTCGAGGAAAGGATAACTCACCCATGCCACCGCCGGGTGCGCCTCGAGCGCCTGAGCCACCGCAAGGGCAGTGGCGCTGTGCCGTTCCATGCGCAGCGTGAGCGTCTTCAGACCGCGCAGGATCAGGAAGGCTGACATGGGCGAGAGCGCTGCGCCGGTGATGTAGCGCAGGCCCGTTTCGTGCAGCGTGCGGAGCGTTTGCGCGTCGCCGAGAATCGCCCCGCCAAGGGCATCGCCGTGCCCATTGATGTATTTGGTCAGCGAGTGGAGCACGAGGTCGGCCCCATGTTCGAGCGGCCGCTGGAGCGCGGGGGAGGCGAAGGTGCTGTCGACTGCAACCTTTACACCGCGCGCGTGGGCGCGCTCGGCAATGGCAGCGATGTCTAGGATGCGGCTCAGCGGATTCACCGGCGTCTCGAAGAAAACAAGCCGGGTCCGCTCGGTGATCGCGGCATCGAGATTGTGAGGATCGGACAGGTCGACCGCGACGACCTTGATGCCGAAGCGGGGGACCGCCTGTTCGACCATGGCAAGCGTGTTCGCATAAAGTGTCCTGTGGACGATGAGTTCATCGCCTTGGGACAGGAGCGACAAGATCAGTGTGCCGAAAGCCGCCATCCCCGAGGCAACGACCAAACCTGCCTCGGCTCCTTCCAGATTGGCAAGCCGTTGTTCGAGGATCTCCGTTGTGGGATTGTATTCGCGCGCATAGAGCCTTCCGCCAAGGGTGGCGGCGGCCTCGTTCGCTGCCACGCTTTCGAATCCATAGGTCGAGGTCAAGAAGACTGGCGGCTGAACGGCATTGGAAAAGCGGGCCGGATCGTAGCCATGATGGATCGCCCGAGTGGCGAATCCGGGACCGGTGTCGTTGGGCGACCGCGTGAGAGCATCGGTTTCCGATTGATAGGAATGGGTCATTCGGCCTCTAGATCTTTCTTGGGTTTCCGAAAGATTGACGGCAAACTGGCCAATGTGAAATATCCAGTTAGCAATGAATGAAATGGTCCAGTCTTCAAGTGCCGGCTCTGCAGCTCGCTCGCACGCGATGGGTGCACGCCAGATCTACGAGGCTCTTCGCGAGCAAATCCTCGGCGGCGTCTATGAAACCGGCAGTCAGCTGCCGTCCTCCCGAGGCCTCGCAAATGACCTTGGGGTTTCGCGAACGACGGTGACGGTCGCCTATGACCAGCTGACCGCGGAAGGTTTTATCGAAGTCCGTCAAGGCGCACGACCTCGCGTTGCATCCTCGCTGATCGGTCCTGAGACGAGCCGCACTGTCGCGAAACGAGTCGGCCCGGTTCATCTGTCCGCCTATGGCGAACGACTGCGCGTTACGCCGCCCTGGCCGGATTATCTGCCGACTGGGCTGAAGGTCGATTTCCGCTATGGCGACCTGGCGACGTCAGACTTCCCCGCATTGGTCTGGAAACGTGCGATGAACGAGGCGATGGGGCAGCGCCCGTTGCGTCTTGCCTATGACGATCCTCGCGGCTCGCGCCGGCTGCGCCAGGCGCTCCAGGGCTATCTCTGGCGCGCCCGAACCCTGAGCTGCGACCTCGAGCAGATCATCATCGTCAACGGTTCGCAGCAGGGCCTCGATCTGTGCGCTCGCCTGCTTCTCGATCGCGCCGACCGCTTCGTCATCGAGGACCCGTGCTACAGGATGGCGCGTCAGGTCTTTGCCAGTACGGGTGCCTTGCCCATCCCCGTCACCGTCGACGAGGACGGGATGAAGACGGAGTTGCTGGCGGGGATCGGGGCGCGACTGGCCTATGTCACGCCATCGCATCAGTTTCCGCTGGGCGGCGTCATGCCGATCGCGCGCCGCCATCAGCTTCTGGAATGGGCGCGGCACAACAACGCCTATGTGATCGAGGACGACTACGACAGCGAATATCGCTACGACATCAATCCGGTCCCTCCGCTGCACAGTCTTGAGGACCACGGGGCTGTCATCTACCTCGGCACGATCTCCAAAACGCTCTCGCCGATGCTGCGTATCGGCTATCTCGTCGTCCCGACGGAATTGCAGGAGGTCTTCGCTACCGCCAAACAATTCGCGGACCGGCATTCGCCGGTGGCTGAACAGGAGGCTCTGGCCTGTTTGTTCGAGAGTGGCGGCTACGAAGGCCATGTGCGGCGTGTGCGCAGGCTGAACGGCGAGCGTCGGGAGACGTTGTTGGGCGCCTTGCGGCACAGCTTCGGCGATCGCATCGCTGTCCAGGGAGCAGATGCCGGACTGCACGTCGCCGTTTGGTTCAACGACCTGCCGCGGTCGCAGGAAACGACCCTGGTCGAAGCCGCCCGAGGCGCGGGCCTGGGGCTGCACCTGATCTCGCCCCTTTACGAGCGGCAATCGGACGAAGGCCACATCGATCGCGTGGGGCTTGTCATGGGCTATGCCGCCTTGAGCATTCGGCAAATCGAGAAGGGCGTTGAGATCCTGCGAGCGGTTGTCAAGCAGGTGCAAGACGCGTTGCCGGGACACGGTGGCTAAAACGGCGGGACGTGGCGTGCTGGCGAGGAAACCGACCCTTGGGCTTAACCGCAGTCGTTGCAAAGCCAACTGGACTGGGAATACGCCATGCAACTGGTGCTGTTGATCAGGCCAGTTTGGCGGCAGATTTCGTGCGAGACGAATTTCCGAGAGCGATGCATGACCTGGCAAGGAAAGCTGCTTCACATCCATATCGCGCCCGCTGCCTCCTATGAAATGGAGGAACTGGAGGAGGCGTAGCTTGTTGCCGGCCGAGGTGGGCTCGAGCACCCGCAAGACATAATCGACGATCTCTATCAGGCCTTGTCCACCGCCGAATGATGGAATTATCCAGCGCATGGTGCGGCATGCACCATGGCGACGCCAGAAGATCTGGACGCTCGACAAGCACCTTTCTTGAAACATTTCCCGAACCACCCGCAGCGCAAAGCCTCCCCATGAGAAAAGAGCATCCCATGTCTTTCACGCCATTGATTGCCCCGAGATCAAGGCCCGCTACCGGGATTTTCATCTGATCAGCATTGTGGTGCGGAACGCTGGAATCGACGTGCCGGATGCACAGGCGTTGAACGACACGATTGCGGCGGCGAAACAGGCGGCGCTTCGCGATGACGCCCAAAGGGACGCGCGTCTTGCGGCGTGGGCCGTTGCCTAGGAGGCTTTCGGCACAAAAGCCAATCGAACGCCGTGCTCGGCCGCCGCGCTTCTCAAGCGGGTGCGGAAAGATGGCTCTCTCCCGCGGATATCCCCACTGGTTGATGCCTACAATGCCGTCAGCGTGCTGTACGGCGTTCCGATTGGCGGGGAAGATCTCGATCTCTACCAGGGGGGTCCCGAGACTTCTAGTTGCGAAGCGAGCCATTCGACACGATCCAGCAAGGTGAAATGGTTACAGAGCATCCTGAACCGGGCGAAGTCATCTGGTGTGATGATGCCGGTGTCACGTGCCGCCGCTGGAACTGGCGGCAGGGGCGGCGCACCATGGTCACGGCCGATACCCGCGCCATGTGGCTCGTGCTGGAAGCCCTCGGCCCAATGTCAGCTAAACAGATGACGGGCACCGGAGAGCATTTGATGGGACTTATCCAAGCGTTGTGCCCGGGTGCGCGAATCGAAACCGCGCGGATCGACGAGTCCACTACATCTCGTGTCCCTTAGGGCATGGCCCACCTTTCGGAGAAACACCCCACTCAGCCCTGTCCGGATCTGGCGCTCCTTGCTCGCTCCGCTGGCCTACACAGTTGATTGCAAACGACCCAGAACGGCTCTCGAAAACGAGCGTCGAACGAAATCAGATCACTGCTTGTTCTCCCTTAGCGTTGTTTGCCGTACTTTTATCGCGATGCCTCCAGTGGGGATGGTCCAAATTGCGCAAGCTCGGTCGAGTGATCGCGGAGAAGCTTAATGTCGACTAAATCGAAATTCATGGAGCGGTACGGACAACGGGTGCGAACCCGGGACGTCGTCCCGGTGTCGTCAGGCTCTCCCGTCCGACTGAGCCTCAGTTTTCTTCACGGCGCGAATACTCCTGAGGCCGCCCGGATTCTCGTTAAGAGACAGCTGCCGCTCAGGACGGCCCACGCGATACTCACGGAGATGGTCGATCACGGCAAGGCGTTCGTGACGGTTCCTTGCGTCGAGGACCTGTTGGCACTGAAGAATGAACTGTCGTCCGCAGGCGTGATCGCGAAGGTTCATGCGCCGCGGCCGATAAGTGTTCGCGAAGTCCGGGATCGCACGAAGCTCTCTCAGGAGGCATTCTCCGTGAGGTATGGCCTCGATCTGGCAACGCTTCGAAACTGGGAGCAAGGTCGCTCGAAACCGGATGCAGCGGCGAATACTCTCCTTTGGACCATCGCCCGGAATCCGGAAGCAGTCGAAGAATCGCTGGACATGGAGGACGGAGTGGCTGCCCCTTCGCCCTAAGGGGGCCGATCACTTCGGCGCGCGGCAATTCGGCCGCCAGCGCGATGACCGGCCGCCGCGCGGTATCGACAGCGCGCGAGCCTCGTGCGTCAGACGCCTTCCTTGGCATGTCGCACGCCAGATCCCAAACATGATTCCATCGCAACGAGCTGGTGACGGAAGCAGTGTCTGCACTTTGGAAACGAGCCATTTGCGTTCTCATGGATGTCGCGACTCGTCTCGTCCAGTAAAAGTCGCAATCATTGTCAATTGCGATGTTCCGCAGTCAGCTGGCCGTTTATTTTCCTAAGATCTGCGTTATAGGCCGGGGTGTTGTCGCCGTTTCGGCGGGTAAGATGGGATAGGCGACCTCGGGTGCCTTTCCGGTCAGCGAGTTGAGGAAGGCAACAAGCAGGTCGACTTCTTCGTCCGCCAGTACCACGCCAAGCTGGGTGGTTCCCATGATGGCAACGGCCTGTTTCAGATCCCAAACCTTGCCCGAATGAAAGTATGGCGCGGTGAGTGCAACGTTGCGCAGCGGCGCCACGCGGAAAACATAGGAATCGTCGGCTGCATTGGTGACCGCAAATCGGCCCTTGTCTTTTTCCGGCAGGACCTCGGCGCTGGGCTGTTCCACGAGGCCGAATGGGTAATAGGCTTCCCCACCAACGTTGATGCCGGCATGGCAGGACGAGCAGCCTTTGTCCATGAAAAGCGCCAGGCCCTGTTTCTGTTCGGAAGTCATGGCAGCCTCGTCGCCATTGAGGAAGCCGTCGAAGGGGGCCGGCGTGACCAGTGTCGCCTCGAAGGCTTCGATTGCCTTGGCGAAGTTGTCGAACGTGACGCGATCGGCTTCAGCCGGAAAAGCTGCATCGAACCAATCGACATATTGCGGCATCGACTTGAGGGTGGCGATGACTTGACCCGGTGTATTGGCCATTTCGACGCCGGCTTGGACCGGTCCCTTCGCCTGAGCCTTCAGGTCTTCGGCACGACCGTCCCAGAACTGGGCGATGTTGAAGACAGCGTTCAGTACAGTCGGCGCGTTGCGCGGTCCCTTTTGCCAACCATGGCCGATCGAGGTTTCATGATTGTCGTCGCCGCCGGTGGCCAAGTTGTGGCACGAGTTGCACGACAAGACGCCTGACGCCGAGACGCGTGGATCGAAGAACAGTGCCTTGCCGAGGGCGATCTTCTCCGGTGTGATCGGGTTGTTAGCGACTACCGGCGTGGTGGGTGGCAAAGCCTTGAAAGTGGCCAGTGCCGTTTCTCTGAGGTCTGCGGGGATCGAATCCGCAGCAAAAGTGATGGCTGTCAGCAAGGGGACAGCCATCGTACTGAATAGGATTTTCATAAATGATCTCGCTGCGTCGTGCACGCAGCCACTCTGGGATATGCGGCTCATGAACGCCCTGCGCTAGATCAGTTGCGGGAGAGGACCGGGTGGTCTGAAACCTGTTTTTGCGGCAGAGGTTGGACTGTCCCGGAATTGAACGGTCTTCTCGACTGGATTTCAGGGAGGCGGAGGATCGCTGCTCGGCAAGCGGCGGCGCCTGAGCCGTGCTTCGGTTCTCTCTGCGCCTTCAACTATGAAGAAATCGGGGCCGCCACCGTGTCAGATTCGGTTTGGGGCCGGTTATCTGTTCCGCAGCAGGTCCTGCTCGACTTCCGCCTGCCTTCGTCAGATCGACGTGGGCCCAAATCGATCCGCGATAGTGTCTCGTAGCACCTTTGCGGGACGATCTTATTTCGACTGTAGAGGGCCGTTTGGGGTGAGCAGAATTACACGAATTTCAGAGGCGCCCGAGTAGCTGTTTTAATTGGCTTGTAGGCCTCCATAGAGCGAATATTGGCAGACGACGGAGCGCAATTTTGGCTTCGTTTATCATCTTGCTTCGATGGGACAACTGCTTTGCAATCATCACACGGTATTTACCATCATGAATTTGAGAACCAAGTCCCACGCAGTGATTTTCACACCGGAGGCGTTGCAATCCTATCGCGAGAAGCTGATTTACAAATACAACAAGATGATTAACATCGCCATAGCGCCGCAAAATATTGTTTGTTCGCTACACTACGCTCCAGATGCCGGCGAAATCTCGACACAATAACCTCGTCGGCGTACCCGCTCCAGCCTCACACACGACTGCGGCGCCTATACTTGCGCTTTTCCACTGCCCGACATGCAGGCAGCGAGCCATTGCATCGCCGAAGTTGCATCTTCCAATATGGCGACCTGTTTCGCAAAGCGGAAAACAGCCTTGCGCGCTGCGCTCGCAGGTTTTCGTCCGTTGTATGCATCAAAGCACGCCCTGAGGGCGGCTTCGTAGATCCGGTCTCTGCGATCTTCTGGCCATTCGTTGAGAAAATCGATAGCATCCGCAGGACTGGCAATCTCTTGCACGATGTGCGCTGCACGCCTTACGAAAAGTGGGCTGCTGAAAGTCCCTGAGCTCATTCGTTCCTCCCGACCTGCTGAAACCGCTAGTTTTGCGTGAACAGGCGCCTCCTCTACACCCGCCCACCATTGCGGAATGTGTTGTCATAGCGATAGCGGTTCAATAGCAAAGCAGCGGCGTGATGTCCTCGGTTTGCCAGCGGGTCAATCCCTAACATCCTGCTGCAAGAGCGGCTCACCGGATGAATCTAGATCGTTTCGACCATTGCGAATCAACGCTTGATAGTTCCGCCACGCGCCACCAGGAAGCGGCCACTGCTCTGCCATCGATTTCACAGCCAAAAAGAGAATGGCGAAACAGGAATAGCCCGCTTCGTTTCGAGATTACTGGTCGTCTGGCGCAAAGCTTACGGCCGAGACGCGCCTGAAAATGCGCAAGCACCGCGGCAGGTCGCCAACAACGGAACGCATCAACGGTCATGACGGCGCGATACCGCGCTATAGATCTCGCTGCTGGACGAGCATCGCAATAACCCTGTCGAGACCTTGGTTGCTTTCAGCGGCGACCGCCACTATGAAGCGACGCTTCGCCGACTGTGTTTCACGCCGCCTGGAGAGTTTCATGACAGAAGAAGCCGAAAAAAACATCAACACCCTCATCGAGCTCACGGCCGATGTCGTCTCAGCCTATGTCTCCAACAATCCGATCCCGGTGGGGGATCTCCCTGCCCTCATCGGCCAAGTGCACGCGGCTCTGAAAGGGACGGCGGAAGGTGTCTCTGCAAAAGAGCCGGTTGCCCTTACGCCTGCAGTCCCGATCAGGAAGTCGGTGACACCGGACTACATCATCTCCCTTGAGGACGGGAAGAAATTCAAATCGCTAAAGCGCCATCTGTCGACCCACTATGGGCTGACGCCGGATGGATATCGGGCCAAATGGGGCCTGTCGGCGGATTATCCCATGGTCGCGCCGAACTACGCCGCGGCGCGCTCGTCATTGGCCAAGACAATGGGGCTCGGCCGCAAACCGAAAGCGCCGGAAGCGCCGGAGCCGGCGCCGACGAAGCGAACCCGCAAGAAGGTCGCGGCTTGATTTCGGCAATGGAGATTCGTTCTGGAGCGTTGCAGCCATCGGCTTAATCTGCGCGTCATATCGTCATATAAAAAGGCGGGGCCAACCCCGCCTTCCTTTTTTGTTTCATGAGGAATTCGCGACGCCTGCAGCAATCTGCTGCCCTCAGTTTTTGCTCGCTCCTATCGAGCGGCCGTGAGGACCTCCGGACCTACGCGCCCACTCTTGCCAGGACGCAGGAGAAAATTTCAACCAGCTTTGCTGAGGCTGCCAGCGGAGGATTTGCCGGTGCGGCGATCCTGCTCGATCTCATAGTTGATCTTCTGGCCGTCAGCGAGGGTCGAGAGGCCCGCGCGTTCGACAGCGGAAATGTGGACGAAAACATCCGGACCGCCATTGTCGGGCTGGATAAATCCAAACCCCTTGGTGCTGTTGAACCACTTTACCGTTCCAGTAGGCATATACGTGTTCCTCCTTAACAATTGCAACGTCGGGCAGGCCATTAGGCCTGCCTGACTCATAGCCGAGACTTGGGCGCAGCAAAAAGCGAAAAATTGTTAAGCCCCGATCAGCTGGCGCACTCCATTTTGGCCGTAGTCGCCAGCAAGCACTGTCCTACACTACCGCTCGAGCATGGCCGGAAGCGCCCGATCCTTCCAACGCTCCTCAGCGCCACGTCTAGGGCTGGTGCTTGGAGGCACGGGACGTAAGGCCGACCGCTGCTCGTGCCGCCAGGTCAAAGGCCGGGTAGTTCACGGAGCTACCTTCGTGCATAACGGCTTGGCAAGCGCTTGAAGGAGTTTCGAATTGGATTGTTTCAAGAGGGTCGAGGGGTTGATCGATGCCACCAGCGTGGAAGCGATCGATAACGCGCGCGTTTTGCTGGACCAGTTCAAGGGCAAGTCAGAAACAATCGCCCAAGCGATCGACGACTTCCTACTTGATTTCATGACCTTGCTGTTTGTGGTAGACGCTACCCGCGAGGGGTTCCACAATCCGGCGAGGCGGTTGGCGCGTATCAGATTGAGCAGGATCAGGCTGTTACTCACCCGATGCTCTTGACCTAAGGGACCACGCCGCCAGGGATGCGTTTGCAGCCGCAAAGAAGGCAAAATCTGTTCGCCGGCAAACCGAGCACAGCCAGTCGGTATTTGCGCAGATGAATTCGACCGCGACCGCCAAATTCTCCTGTTTGGTACCCAGCGACGACGGCAAGCGCGGACAGCTTCCGTGCTGCTGTCTTCCAGCGACAGACGTGCCTGCATGCCCCTCTACGGCGAGCTCGACGGTTGTTTCTTACGTTTGACCAAGGTCCCGCGCAAACACTCCCCTTTCCCGCAGCAACTCATCAGGCTCAACGGCCTCGCGGCAGGCGCATTACGCCAGAAGCGCGCGACCGCATCGTTTTTTCCCGCCCGAGTCCTACGATCTTCGCTCCAGCGCCTCGCGGATATCGCCCAACTTGCCGATTTTTGGATCAGATCCGTCCTAGCGCGCGAGCAGGCTCCGGGTTCGAGTTGGCTGGGCTGCTCACGCCTCTGCCCTTCAGCATCGACCCGGTCTGGCTGTCGAGGACAGGGTCCCGCTGGGGCGACCAACATCTCCATTCTCACCGTCAGTGCAGCGGCCATTCGAAGCGCATCCTATACCCCTCCCCGGCAGCCCGCCCAATCGTCTTCCGCACGAAGAAGATATTCTCAGCCGCGCGCGCGTCGCGTTCGGCCCTGTCCGATGTCCGACAATGTCGGATGCGCAACATGGCAGAGCCCGATTTGTCCACTGCCTCGAACGGTTTTCTGATCTGGCACGGTGCATGCTTGGTCATCCGCAAGGCGTCGCGGACCAAGGAGAATCCGTCCCATGATCACCTCACCAAGAAATACCGCCGCAGGTCTCCTGGGTCCATCCAAAGATGAGGCTCGAGTAAGGCTTGGTCCCCTGAAGAGCTTATTCATCTGGCTCGGCGCTGCCCGCCGATCCTCCCACGCGGGGAGACTGGGACGCAGCGCCTTCATCAAAATGAGGAACAAATCACTTTGCCTCGAATCTTGCCTTTCGACCAGCCACCACAACCGCAGCCATCGATTGTCCCCCTGGCTGCGCAGGGCGTTCATTGCCACCGCGCTGGCCCTGGTGACGACCGCTCCGGCTCTGGCCGCCACCGACGGCGGCAAGGTGACGGATTTCCTGCTCGACAACGGCATGGAAGTGGTGGTCATCCCCGATCACCGCGCACCGATCGTCACTCATATGATCTGGTACAAGATCGGCAGCGCCGACGAGCCACCCGGCAAATCCGGCCTTGCCCATTTCCTCAAGCATCTGATGTTCAAGGCGACGACCAACCACGCCGCCGGCGAGTTCGACCGAGCCGTCTCAGCCATCGGCGGCTACAATAACGCCTTCACCGCCTATGACTACACCACCTTCCTCGAGACGGTGGCGCCCTCGGCGTTGGGTGAGATGATGGGCTTCGAGGCCGATCGCATGTTCAACCTCATCCTCAACGACGATGATATCAAGACCGAGCGCGACGTGATCCTGGAGGAGCGCCGTTGGCACAGAGAGACGAACCCGCATGCTCTGCTGGACGAGGAGGTCAACGCGACGTTGCGGCAAAACCAGCCCTACCGCATTCCGGTCATCGGCTGGATGCAGGAGATGGAGAAGCTGAACGGCACCGACGCATTCACCATCTACAACAAATACTACCGACCGAACAACGCCGTGCTGGTGGTGGCCGGCGACGTAGAGCCTGAGACGGTGAAGGCGCTGGCCGAGAAGACCTATGGCAAGGTTGTGCGCGGGCCGGACCTGCCCCCGCGCAACCGCCCGGTCGAGCCGGAGCAGAACACCAGGCGCACAGTGACGCTGACCGATGCGCGCGTTTCGGTGCCGAGCTTTTCCACTCAATGGGTGGTGCCGTCCTATCATACGGCAGAGCCCGGCGAGGCCGAGGCGCTCGACCTGCTGGCCGAGATCCTCGGCGGCGGTAACCGCAGCCGGCTATATCAGGAGCTTGTCGCCAAGCAAGGCATAGCTTCGGCGGCCGGCGCCTCCTTCCAGGGCACGATGCTAGACGACACCAATTTCACCATCTCCGGCTCGCCGCGCGGCGATGCAAAGCTCGTCGATCTCGAAGCGGCGGCCGTTGCCGAAGTCGCCCGGATCGCCAAGGATGGCGTCACCAGCGACGAGCTGGACAAGGCCAAAGACCGCTATATCCGCTCGGTGATTTTTGCGCACGACGAGCTGGACCACATCGCCAACATTTATGGCAAGACGCTCACCACCGGTGGCAATGTGAAGGACGTGCTCGAGAGGCCGGACCGCGTCCGCAAGGTCACCACCGACGAGGTCAAGGCGGTCGCCGCGCGTTATCTGGTGCTCGACCATTCGACGACAGGCTATCTTTTGCCGCAGCAACAGGCGGGGAATTGATCATGAGCTCCATCCCCATGCAAATGCGCTGGCCGGTCTTCCCTCGGCGCGTCTTCGCCACCCTGTTCCTCTCCATCCTCTTTCTCGTCTTGCGGGCGCTCGCCGGGTAAACGGGATCTGTTTAAAGCCGCGAGGAGCGGTTTTCGCGGGCCTTGCCAGGCATTTGCCGGTTCAGGCGTCATTATTGGGGTGCGCTCCTCCTCAGGCCAGCCTCTCTTCGAGTGGATAGAGTCGCCGATTCGTGGTCCGCAGATTGTAGGCGCAGGCCACCAGCATCCCACTCCGCGCGGCTGGCGAAGCCGATGTCGGTTGTTCAATCGTTCGACTAGTAGAACCGCGAGGCATCTTCTAGCGTATTCAGGTATTCTCCCTTTCCAGTCGGGTACCGTGGTCTATCAGCTGTCTGGCCGAGGCCCTATAAGGAACCCGGACGTCGCGGAGTACACACCGCACCTGCTATATATACCTGCTGCGTTGAGGAGGAATCCGGTATTGCCCCTGTGCCTGCCGATGATCCGTCACCTGAGATCCCCCGACCTGTTTGGACCCATTGATCGCCTGCCGGCACTTGGCACGCGGATTAGCGAGCGGACATTCGAGGTCCTCAACCCGTCGACTGGCGAAGTGCTGGCAGAACTACCCGACATGGGTGTCGAGGAGACATGCGCTGCGATCGACAAGGCCTATGTCGCGCAGCCTGGATGGGCAGGGCTGACCGCACGTGAGCGCAGCGACGTTCTATGGCGATGGCATCAGTTGATCATCGACCACGCCGACGATCTCGCCGCGATTCTCACCGCGGAGATGGGCAAGCCGCTTGCCGAAGCCAAGTCGGAGATATCGCATGCTGCGGCGTATCTGCAATGGTACGCCGAGGAGGCCAATCGCGTCTATGGCGAGACGATCTCCGCACCATCGATGGACCGCCGAATGCTGGTAATCAAGCAGCCCATCGGAGTTGTTGGCACGATAACGCCATGGAATTTCCCGGCCTCGATGGTGGCGCGCAAAATCTCGCCAGCCTTGGCGGCGGGCTGCACGATTGTCCTCAAGCCCGCTGAACAGACGCCGCTCGTGGCGGGAGCAATGTTCGCCCTCGCTTATCAGGCTGGCTTTCCCGAAGGCGTCGTCAACCTGATCTATGCGTCCGAAGGTGACGCGGTCGGCCGCGAACTTTGTACCAATCCCAAGGTCCGCAAGATCAGCTTCACCGGTTCGACTGAGATCGGGCGCCTTCTCATGCGCCAGTGCTCGGACCAGATCAAAAAAGTCAGCCTTGAGCTCGGCGGCAATGCACCTTTCATCGTCTTCGATGATGCCGATATCGATGCCGCGGTTGACGGTGCGGTCCAGGCGAAGTTCCGCAATGCCGGCCAGACCTGCGTTTCGGCGAACCGCCTTTACGTCCAGTCGGGCGTTCACGACGAGTTCGTCGAGAAATTCGTGCAACGGGCTTGCCAACTTCAAGTTGGTGATGGTTTCGCTCCCGCAGTGGACATCGGACCGCTCATCGACAAGCACGCATTGGCCAAGATCGAATCCCATATTGCCGATGCCGTCGCCAAAGGCGGCGCAATTCGCTCCGGGGGCAAACGCATCGGCACGAATGGCACGTTTTTCCAACCGACAGTCCTGACCGGTGTCTCCAGCGAGATGACCGTCGCGCAAGACGAGACATTCGGGCCGCTGGCACCGATTATTCGCTTCAAAGATGCGGATCAGGTCGTGCGTGAGGCCAACGACACGATTTACGGCCTCGCGGCCTACTTTTATGCCTCCAACCTGAAGCGTGTCTGGCGTGTGGCCGAGGCCTTGGAATATGGAATGGTCGGGGTAAATACCGGCCGGATGTCTTCAGAAGCGGCGCCGTTCGGTGGGATAAAACAGTCCGGCATCGGGCGGGAGGGATCCCGCCATGGCCTCGAGGACTACCTCGAAATGAAATATCTGTGCATGGGCGGCATCTGAATTTTCGGCTTGCAGGGTTCACAGCCGGGTAACCTAGCGAGCGATCTCCAAATGTGAATTGTAGGATCGCTCCTCGATTGGGAACTGAGGGGCGGCTCCGTACCCGAGCAAACACGCAATCCTGAAGGAGCACCCTGGCTGGACTTATCTCTCGACGAGACAAGCGTCTGCATTGTCGGCGAAGACGGCGTGCATGTGACGGAGGATACGCTTGGGAGGGATTTGGCGGCCCTCGCCGCCTATCTTCAGGCGACGGGCTGTCGTTACGCGGGTATGGTTGGAAGCTTGTGCACCATCGCGATCGTGAACGCTGGTTGTGCGCAATATCCGGTTTCTGGGGCAGAATTTTGAACCTGCTACCTTCCGATTGTCAGTAGCTCAGTTGTTCTTCGGCCGACTGCCGCGCCAGTACAGGCTCGGACAGAATCGAAGACACCATCAGGCAGGCATTCGCATTCGACATTTCCGGTGATCGGCGCACGATCTAAGGCGCGCCAGGTTGACCAAGCGCCTCGAACCGCATGACAGTCTTGACCGGCTGGAGGACGGAAATCCCGCGATGCCGAAGAGGTTGGTCAGCGCAGTCGAGCCCACACGGCATTTGCGGCACGAAACAGCAAGGGCTGGGAAGCGATCGGCCGAGCGGTCCTCGAAGGCGCGGGCCAGGGTGTCGACGATGCGTTGGTTCAGGTCCGCCAATCTGGTCTCTACCGTCTGATAGCGGGTTCGGTCGCCAGTGACAGCGAGTAAAGATATTTGGCATCATCGGCTTTGATTGCCGCGCAGATCTGATCGAGATTGGGATAGCTCACTGGTGCACCTTTGGGCTCATAGTGCTTCCTCCTCATCGAGATGAGGATTGCCGGATTTGGCGTAGAACACCAACACGGGTCCGAGATCAAAGCGCGTCCCGGGCGCAAGGCGCTGGACGGACCGGGGCCATGTTTCGGTTGAGACGCCATCGATGCCTCGCGCCAGCGTTCTGGCGAATCGGGGCATCAGCGGAGCGAGTGTCGGTGCCAGGATCGCAGCGGCCGTCGTCTGAAGGGCTAGCGAAGTCCGATTGCGGGCGGGATAGAAACGTCGCGCCGCCGCATGGTCTTGCGCCCGACGGTAGATCACGCAATCGCGCACGAAATCGCAGACCTGAGCGGCCGCGCGCCGGAGCGAGAAGCCTTCGTCCGAATAGGCGCGTTCCATCGCCGCGCGATAGATCTCTATCCGAGCAAAGAAGGCGCGGTCGGCCGGGCTCCAGTCGCCTGCATCGGGTACACGGCCGCCAAAATCCTGCTTGATTTCCTGGTTCAACGCATCAAGCCAGTTCAGCCAAATCCCTTGGAACACCTCGTTCTCGGTGCGGCGCAGCGCGTCCAGCGTGAAATCCGTCCGCTCACTTTCGGGGCGTGTCAGGCCCAAATGGAGGCGCACGACGTCGACTGTCTTTGGGCTCAGAACCTCCTTGCCCCAGACCGCATGGCGGCAGCTGGTTGAGAACTTCTTGCCGTCGAGTAGGTAGAACTCGTTGACATGATAGCGGATGCGTGGCGTCCAGTGGGAGAAGACCTCGGCGTAAAGAGCGGGGTAGAGTAGCGCGTGGTAGAACGAATTGTCGAAGCCGAAGAAATGGACAATCTGCCAGTCGTTGCCGGGCATCTCCGCCTTCCAGTCGCGACCCAGCAAGCGGCCGAGCGCCTGGATGTTGTAAAGAAAACCGAAGGCCATTTCCGGCCAGACCCAGATCACTTGCCCCGGGAACCCTTCGGCCGGCAGGCCCCAGTCCGAGGGGTGGGTAATGGGCACTGAAAAGTTGCCGCGTCGGCGTAGGCGCGCGAAGAGATCCAAGATCCGTAGCGGGACGCCCGACACCCTTAGATGCCGGTCGATATTGTCGTAGCATCGGTCCAAGGCAAGTTCCGGGCGGCGGACGGAGCCGACCAGCGGCGCCTCGGCAGACTGCCGTGACCGGGCTGCGCCCAAGTCGTGGCAAAGGTTTGGGGCGCCGCATTCCTCGCAGATGTTGCCACCGGCGGAGCCGCCGCAATCGGGGCAGAGGCCGCTAACATCCGGCTCGTAAAGATAGTGGCCTGTCACAGCATCGAAAAGCGCAGGGCTCTGGCGCAGATCTACCGCCGTGCTGCTCAGAAGACTGCGGAAACACGCGGCTTGAAACTCGCCGTAACCGTCATCGCCCATTGTGGGTTGGAAGCTGTGGACGTCACAATCGAGAAGTGCAAGCGTGGCGCGAATCTCGTCGGCGTAGTAGCGCGCCACCTTTGCAGGCGTCGATTGATCGGCATCGGCGCGTGTCGTGACGTAGCTCTGGTTGTCATCGCTTCCAGTGAGGTGATATGCTTCGACTCCTTTCATGCGCAGGAAACGAGTATAGACGTCGGCGCCGAAATAGGGGCCAGAAAGATGCCCCAGATGCAGATCGCCATTTGGCGTTGGCGGCGTGGAGAAGACGAAGATCGGCCCGCGTGGAGCCGTGCTCTTTGCAGCGGCATCAAGGGCGGCCTCGGCGTCTCGCCAGTAGACATCGACGAAATCTAGGTCTTCGTTTCCGTCGTTGCGCAGTACATGCGCTTCAAAAGGGTGGAACAGAACGACATCGCCCGCCTCGACCGAGATTTCCCCAAGGTCGGTCCTGACCTTGCCCGATCCTGACAGGATCACGAAGGCCTCGATTTCGTCGTGCCGATGGGGCTCGGATGTAACGCCCGGTGCCACCCTACCGAACGAAAACCCCGTGCCGGCGCTTGCCGTTCCAAGCGTGGCCATGTTGATACCGAACGCCCGCGACAGCTCCGTTCGAGAAAACGTGTATTTGCGCATGACAACGAACCTAAGCTGTTGAAGCAGTGGGACCTTCGGCTGCCAACGCAACAGCCTCTTGTGCAAGTTGCGCAGAGAAGCGGCAGCCCAACCCGTTGGCGGCCCCGGCCAGAATAATGCGGCTCTGGGCCGCCAGGCGGGCGACGAGGGGGGGCGCCAGTCGGGCTGTAGGCGTCATAGAAGACCGCCCTGCGACCACCTCCACAATCCACGTGCCAAAGCGTCGTAACGGGCTGCGGTCGAGGCTCCGCGAGCCCGCAAATCAGAACGCCACACTCTCCGCGCACTTTTGAGCGGTCGATCCGTTTCGTGTGCATGCCTCCGCCTGGCTGCGTGAGCTCAATCGCGATAGAAAATGCCATTTGGGGGCTTGAGTTTGTCGAGATCGGCCACTTTGCCCTCGGGCGGGTTAAGGGCGCGCTTAAGCACGTTATATTCAGCGCGGGTCGGGCCACCGGTTGAAGCACGCTGGAACACCAAGTAGAGTGTCCGCCGCGAACGATTGCTTTTGTTCGGTCGTGAGTAGTGCGGTGCGTAATCGTCGAAGATGAAGATGTCGCCAGCCTTCCATACTACGGGTTCCCAAGAGAACATTTCGGCGACTTGAGGATCGATCACCCCACCGGCATCCATGGGAAACACCCCCTTCTTGTGGTTGCCGGGGCTGAAGAAAAGCCCGCCGTTTTCCGGGTCGGAGTCGTCGATGCCTATGGCAACCACCGCATGGACCATCCGGTCGGGGAGTTTGTGTGGAATGTGATAAATGTCCTGATGCGGGAGATAGCCGCCGCTGTCGGGGTAGTGGAAAATCAGCAGCTCCTTGAGCCTACGCGAATCTTCGCCAAGCAAATCCTCGACCGCTGACTGTATGCGCTGATCTTCTAAGAGCAAACGACGCAATGGATCATGGAAGTCGAGAAAATTCTCGATCTTGGAGATGATCTTTCGATTGTCCGTCGTCTTCTCGAACCACATGAGCCATTTATCATCGCTGACATCCCAGCGTGACATATCTTCGACAAAAATAGAGATATCTTCCTGAGCCGCCGGAGCGAAGAACCTTTCGAGCCTGACGTATCCGTCTTTCTGCCACTTTTCTCTTTGTGCATCAGTCAACATACGAAAAGCCTCCTGTTGGAAAGACTGGTTGGTCGGACATCCCAATTAGGGCAGTCGGGCGCTGGTCAAGTTGCGGGTCCACAGAGACGGACTCACGTCATGTGGGACGGCGATGCTAAGTGCGTTCCGCTCCGGCGGATATTTCCCGCAGAAGCTCGGCGCGAGACTGCCTATGTCAGGCTCAGCCGGGTCCAGGGGTTCCGTAAACTGGGCCGGATCAATCGCTTCACCCGGTCCAGCCACGACACGCGTTGCTAAAGGCCGGCACCATCCGCTGACCGCCGACCCAGCCATGGCCGGCAAGACCACGGCGCTCTTTCGAGTGAGCGACCTGGTACGGTCTTGACAACCGTAGGGGAAATGCACGCCCCCAGAATAATGCGATGCGCCGCTTGGCCCAAGGGCTTGTTCGGTCACGATGATTTCGGAGAAGCCTCCGGCCTTCGCCGCAGCGGAGGCGGACATCATTCCTAGGATGCCACCGCCGATGATCAAAAGTCTACGAGTCATATCCCGCTGCCCATTTCTTCGGCTGCGGGGGCGGGCCAGCTCTCGATCGAGGTATGGCTGATGAAGCCAGGATGCTCGGGGTTCGCGCATGGCGCGCGCCCAAGAAGGCTATCGAGGATGCGGCGCGCGCGCCAGGCCAGCAGGCTTAGGTTCGGATCGGCCAGGCCGCGCTGCCCGAGGCTCGCGTTTTGTACGAAGATGCGTCTGTCACCCGGTCCGTCCCAGCTCACCGAAAAATCCTCGCGAATAGCTAATTCATTGTCGATCTGCTCCAGCCGGTGCGCGATGGGTTCCAAGAAGTCTTGCACCGCGTTCTCGTAACCGGTGGCCAGGATGACGATGTCAGCCGTGACTTCTTCGACCTCGACCATGCCGTGCTGCAGGGTCAGCCTGTGACCCGCGCCGGCGTTGATGCAGTGCGAGACGGTGCAGCCCGGCCGCAGTGTGATGTCGGATCGGTTTGGCTCGAAAAATGCGTGGCGGTACAGCGCCTGATAGATCGCGCGCAACGTGCTTTCCGAAATGCCGTCCGAGGCAAGCACGAAACGCCGCAGGAGCAGCTTACGCTGCGACTCGCTCATCGCCGCGAAACGATCGGAAAAGCAGGGCATGAACAACTCGTTTGTGAACGGGCTGTTGTCCAGAGGCAGATAGTTTTCGCGCTGCGAGACCCAAGTGATCGAGGTAGGCCGCCGTTCTTTCGGCAGGCCGACAAGATGTAACATCACCTCGGCTCCCGACTGGCCTCCGCCGACCACGCAGACATGCTTTCTCCGCACCTCAGGGTGGACGTGCAGTAAAACAGATGAGTGGAACAGGTTGCGTCCAATCCAGCCCTGAAACTGAGGCGGGATTTGCGCCTGCTTGCCAATGCCAACCACGACGTTTCTGGCGCCGAGAACCGCGTTATCGGTCCGCACCCGAAACGTGCCGTCAAAGCGGATTTCGTGCACGGTCTCGCCGCCATGGACAAGTGGGTTCCTGTGGAAGGCCCAGTTCAGGTACTGCTCAAACTCAGCTCTGAACACAGCCTCGAACTGTGCGTTCAGGAAGTGGTACAGACGCCCGTTCTCGTACAGGTAGTTTACGAAAGTGTAGGCTGATCGCGGATTCACCAGTGTGACCAGATCCTTGAAGTGGCTGACCTGGAGCTCCGAGGAATCGAATGCGATGCCTGGATGCCAGCGGAAGTCGACCTGCCGATCCAGGAACAGTGCCCCTTGCCCAACTTGCTCGTGTATCTGACACGCAAGGCTCAAATTAGACGGCCCAGCACCGACCCCAACGCAAGATAACTCCACTGCTTCCTCCTATAGAGTCTTCCCACTGGCGGCTTGTTCGCGGCGAATATCGGCCATAGCCATTGGGCCCCCTCGCGGACGTTTCGAGCCCCGGTCCCGACCGGGTTTGCGAGAATTTGTCCAGCGCGTTCGGGTCGTCGAATGTAGACCCGAGCATTCCAGCGCGGTGACAATCGATGGGTCATGCCGGGGCGACGTGGGGCAACGACGTATGTCCTTTCCGCCCGTCTGGATGCCCGCGTCGCCGTCACGCGAGGAGCTTTCCAGGCCCATTAAGGTGTTTGAAGCCGGCGCAATCGCCCGCCTCGACCATGACGCGCCGGCGCGGCTTGATGGCAGGCGAGAGCGCGGTTTTCACTGCGGCGACGGCATTTTCGGTGCGCATGATCATTGAGGACGTCTCGCTGATGCGTTCGCAGAGTCCCGTGCATGGGCCGTGCCAGAGAGGAAAATTTTATTAAACAATGGGTTGGCGGATTTGCGATCCTGTCGGAAATCCGACATTGAGGGGGAACGCCTCACCGCGACGCCCGATTTGCACGTCCCTGTCGACCGAATAGCTAGTCGGGCACCTTCTGCACCAGAATACTTCTCTCATGGAGACCAGCACGAAGTCTTCATGAACCGACAGTGCAGAACCTTGTGTCTCTGCCGGACAGATCGCGATATGCCTTGTCCATCGAGGTCGGCAGTTGCAAGACCTGCCAGATCCTCGCCCTATCGTGCCGTTGCACTGGCTCGGGCGCATGCCCAGACCTGAGCGCATCAATGATTGCGCGATCTGGGACCTTCACCAACTGGATTGTCGAATCTCTGTAAAGATAGCGGGAAGGAGAATTGCGTTCTGACCACTCTGCCGGTTCCAAAAGCACGACGCCATTCGGTCCCTGCGACTCAATCCAGGCGGAGGGATGAGGCCGCACAGCAGTCTTTTGCGCGCCCACCGGTCGGCCAGGATGGAGCCGTCGTAAACGCAGTTATTCGATGATCGCCGCCGCGGAGTCCTCGGGCTGTGCCGCGCACGACACCAGCGACGTAGTGGTCGTCGATCGCCCCGTCGCCGATGTCTATCCGAAGCTCGGCCAGTTTCGCGGTGAGCTTCACTGCTTGTTCGCTTGTTCCGCAGTGCCCACTGAGCTGGCACGGGAGGTTCTATCAGGCGGTCACGGCTGCATTCGTTGTCGGACCTTCGACAAAGTCGGACATGAGACACACCGCAATCAGAGCCATGTCATTGTTGTGGAATGATTTTCTCGTTGGCACGACACGTGCAAGGCTATCCGCAAACGCGCTGCGGCAAGGACTGAGGAGAAATCATGCCATGATCAAGCTCGCCGAACATGCGGTCGCAGCCGCGAAAACTCGGCCTTTCCGAGCCGACAGGACGTTGCGGCTGTTTTCCAGTCGACATCATTCTTCACGTTATCCGGACATGACCATATTCGATTTCCGCCCAACGCTGAATGCCCCAGACGATGATCCCTATCTTTGCGAAGATGTAGAAGGAGAACGGACACTTGCCTGGGCCGCCTGCCAGTCGGCTAGGACCCTGGGGCACTTCGGTGGAACACAGTTCGATCGCGACCACGACGCCCTGACAGCGATCTCGACCGTCCCTGACAAGGTTCCCGTGATCAGCGCCGCGGTCAGTGCCTCTACAACTTCTGGCAAGATGCCGGAATTCCGCGCGCACTGTGGCGCCGGGACCACCCTTGCCGCTTTCCGCCGATCCTGCTCTCCACCACGAAGCGGGCGTGCATCCACCAGGGCCACGCGGGTAAGACGGCCGCAAAGCTGCAGGCCTTTGGTTATCCCGCTTACTTCTGAGTGAGTACAGGGTCGATGATTGCGAGCATGGCGCAAATAATGTGTGCGCGGTCCCACGCAAACTGCGCACGAGCGCCGCGGCAATCCCAAGCAATTCGAGCAAGACTTTTCGTAGTTCAGTCCACATTTCTGAAGAGCAAGGAGAGAGTATCATGGCGAGAAACCAAATGCGCGCGACGCGGGGAGTAACAGCGACCCTTGTCCTCATTGTGATGGGACAGCAGGCCGTCGCGGCGGACCTTGCGCAAGCGGCGAGCGTCCCGCAGGCAGGAGCCTCGGTCACGGAAGCGCCAAGCCCTTGGCAGATCCGCCTGCGTGCGTTGGGGGTCGTCACTGAGGATTCGGGCTACGTCAATGCAGTGCCCGGCTCCGATCTTTCTTATTCAAACACGGTGACGCCGGAACTCGATATCTCCTATTTCTTCACGGACAACATCGCCACGGAGCTCATACTCGGCACCACCTACGCCGACATCGACGGCCAAGGAACGATCGGCGGGCTTGGCAAGATCGGCAAGGTTTGGCTGCTGCCGCCTACGCTCACATTGCAGTATCATTTTACCGATCTCGGCGCTTTCAAGCCCTATGTCGGCGCCGGCGTGAACTACACGATATTCTATAACCAGGATGGCGGCAGCGCTGATGCTCTCAAGGTTAAGAACACGTTCGGCACCGCGCTGCAGGTCGGGTTCGACTACATGGTGGATCAGCACTGGGGCGTCAACGTCGACGTGAAGAAGCTTTTCCTCAAGCCAGACTTCGACGTCACGGTGGACGGCGCGAAGCTGACGGGGAAGGCCGCTCTCGATCCGTGGTTGATAGGCGCAGGTGTCACCTACCGCTTCTGATAGCGAAAGGCGAAGGCGGCTTTCCGACAGCCGATCTGAAATGAGGGCGCCTCGTGCGCCCTTTTTACGGTCCGCCCTACAGAAGGGAATCGACCCGGATCATTAGAGGAGCGGCCTTGCTGGGCCGGGAAACGGTCATTCGCTACACCGCCGATGCCGCGGCGCGGTTCGCGCTGACGGACACGAATCTCGGAAGGTAGGTGAGACCGTCGTGCAGGTGGCGGTGATTGAGGGCCCCCTCGGAGGGCGCAAAGCCGAATGACCCAGATCGCCCACCCTGAACCAGTTGGCGTCGGGTGTGTCAGGCCTGTTTGTTGGGCCGAACCAGATCCGTGTGGCTGACGCCGAGAGCCGATACCACTTCATAGATCGTGATCATCGTCGGATCTCTTCGGCCTTTCTCCAAGCCGCTGATGTACTGCTGGGTGAACCTAGAAATCTCGGCAAGCTGCTCCTGCGTCAGACGCTTCCTTTGCTGATTCTCTGTACGTTCCTTCCGACCAACTTGCGCATATCCATGCACGACAAGCCATCGGATCGGGCAGCTTGAGTTTATCAACTATCAGCCGGGGTTTGCTGGAAAGTGGTGATGATAAGGGGATAGACAAAGATGAGAAGCTCAAGTTTTGCGGCCGCACCAGCCATGGCTGTTCGGAAGTCCGCCTTGGAGTGAACGTTGCATTAAAATTTTGGACCTGGCTCAAATCGGGACCTGCGGACCCCAGGCGCCCACTATTCCTGAAACTTCCGATGCCCGCGGCCTGTTTGACGTTGCGGCGATCAAGGCGGCGGCTGGTTGCCTTTGGAGACCTGGGCATGGATGCGATCTATGTTCGAGGTGCAGGACCTGTCGTGGTCGACGGAAATTCCATTCACCATTCCAGGCCTCTCGAGCGGCGTAAGCGCAGGGCGGCCGACAGCATCGCACGCAACATCGGCGTTTGAAAATGAGCGCCGCTACGCCGAGACGGATACACAACCGCCGTCTGGTCTGGGCGCAACTGTGCTCGTCGCCGACCGACCGAAAAGGCGCTCAGTCATCTAAAAGCGAGATGACGCTGATATAAACACCACATTTGACCAAAGCCGTCCGCGCGACTGATGGTCGGATCCGCCCTTTGTATGCAACTTCGCTGCGAGTCGCAGATGGGGAAACTGATCCGGTGCGAGGGAGGTTGGGGTGACGACGCGCAAAGAATTGCTTGAGAGAGTAGTCGAACAGATTGCGGACTATCGTGAGGGCGAGATTGCATCGATGGGCACCGCCCATGTAGATAAATGGGTTCGTCAATTTGCCGGAGGGTCCCAAGAGCCAATCCTTGCAGAGCTTGGACATGTGTTTAGCAAAACCTATTTCACCCGCAAGACTGTCGCTGATTTCCTCTCTGAGATCGCAGTCAGTAAAGAACTTACCGGCGGCGATCCCAAAGAATTCTGGAAAAACGTTAAGGTATTGCAGCTTCAAACGGCGGGAAATAGCCAAAGGGATATGTTGTCAATATTCGACAAGGCGCTACAGAATACCTTCGGCTCGAAGATTGCCGACTGCGGCGGTAACGCGCCAAATACCTTTTTGTATATCGATGATGTCTTGTTCTCTGGTGGGCGGATTAGGCATGATGTCGTCAAATGGATCAAGGAGGCCGCTCCCCAGCAAGCCAAGCTCGCTATTGTGACCATTGCAAATCATCTACTTGGCGAGTGGCGAACAGGTAAGGACATTGCTGAGGCGGCTAAGGAGGCAGGCAAAAGTATCAACGTGACATGGTGGCGCGTATTCCAGATCGAGGATCGGAAGGCCTATATGACCAATTCCGACGTGCTGCGACCTACAATGAGTCCTGCCGATCCCACGACGGCGGCCTATGTGCAGGGCCTAAATCTGGAAGCGGTTTTTCGAACGCCCGGTCAAGTTGGAGGTTTGGGATTCTTCTCCTCCGAAAACGGCCGGGCGCTGCTTGAACAGCAATTTCTGGTGTCCGGCGTTGGAGTGCGCGCCATGTGCCCCTACCTAAACGTCTATATGCGCCCCCTCGGAAACAGCATGATGGGAACGACGGGATTCGGGTCAATGATCGTTACCTATCGCAATTGCCCTAACAACGCCCCTTTGGTGTTATGGGCGGGCAATCCATGGTATCCTTTGTTCCCGAGGAAAACGAACTAGCTCATGGCCCAAGCCGAATTTCGAAGCTATCAACGCGATCAAGTCATCAGCTTCCGCAAGACGACTGAGGATTTCGGCGGCCTATCGAACATGGCGCCGGGATTTCCGATCACAATGCTGGGTCAGCTGATACGCACATCCGAAGCCCTCTATCAAGCGTGTCGGTTCCCACATAGGCCCGACATCCAGCGGATAGTCATCGACGAAACCAGTCCGATGACAGCCAAGATGAAATCCAAGCCATATCGTAAGGATTCCCGGCCGGATTGGGAGGATATCCGGGTTCAGGTGATGCGCTGGTGTCTTCGGGTGAAGCTGGCGCAGAACTGGGAGACCTTCTCGGCGCTTCTGCTGGCGACGGGCGACCGACCAATAGTTGAGGATTCGCGCAAAGACGACTATTGGGGCGCAAAGGCAGCAGAAGACGATCATCTAGCGGGCCGCAATGTCCTGGGCAGACTTTTGATGGAGCTACGCGAGGTCTTGCGCAGCGACCCGGATCGGATCGCCGAGGTGCTACCGCTCGACATCCCGCATTTCGTGCTCCTAGGTCGGCAAATTCCGACCTTAAAGCGCATGGCCCTCAGGGCGCATACTCGGGCGGATCCAGCCGTTACTATAGACAAGATCACTCAATCGACAGCTGAAGAATCTAGCAAAAAGCCTACACAGGGGGTGTTACTCTAGCCCTCTTATTCATGACGCATCTGAGTTTGTTTGGCGCTGAGCGGCGGACGGCTGGCGTCGCGGCGTCTTTTCCACCGCGGCTGTGTCTGGACTTGTGAAAGCGCTGGGGTTGGAAGGTTCGACGCGAGCTGCTGACCGGGCGGTCATGGTCCAGCCGGCTGATGATGTTTGCACGCATGGTTTCGTCCTCCGCTCTTCAATCGCGCGCCTTTCGACGAGACGCGACCGGAAGACCCGTCGTCGAAGGCGGACCTCATCCGAAGGGCCGGAACGAAGAGGAGGACCCGAAGCGACAGCAAAGGGATGCGGGATGCCGCGGCGGGTACTAGAGCGGGATGAATTTAGGTTGGGCATATCCGGCTTCTGTGAAGTAATGTCGGCATTCGGTTGAAGTGACGGTGCCGAGGATGTGTCCACTGGCATCGCAGACGTCCTTGACTGTTCGCTTGGCAGCTTTGCGCAGCCAATGCTTAAGCTTGGCGAAGAGCTTCTCGATCGGGTTGAGGTCGGGCGAGTATTTCGGCAGCAAGAACAACCTGGCGCCGGCTGACCGAATGGCGCGGCGCACGGCCTTGCCCTTGTGCGAGCCGAGATTGTCCATGACGACGATGTCGCCTGGCTTGAGGGTTGCGACGAGAACCTTGTCGACATAGAGTTGGAAACGCTCGCCGTTGATCGGTCCGTCGATCAGCCATGGCGCATCGACACGGTCATGGCGCAGCGCCGCCAGAAACGTCATGGTCTTCCAATGGCCGTGCGGCACCTTGGCTTTGATCCTTTCGCCGCGCGGCGCCCATCCCCTGAGCGGCGCCATGTTGGTTTTGGTCCATGTCTCGTCGATGAACACCAGGCGGGAAGGGTCGATACGGTCCTGATACTTTGCCCACTGTGCCCGCCGGCGCGCCACATCCGGGCGATCCTGCTCAGCCGCGATCAGCGTCTTTTTTTGTGACTGAGCTTCTCGGCGTGGACGAACTCCCACACCGAGCGGTAATCGACCTTCAAGCCGCGCTCGGCCAGCTCGATCACAAGACCGCGTAGCGTAAAATCCGCGGCCCGGCAGCGCACCAGCAGCCACTCCCGATGCTCACCGGCAATCTTCTTCGGCCTGTGCCCGCCCATCTTGCCCGGCGCAAGACTGTTCGTTTCGCGCAACCGGCTCACCCATCTGATGACGCTGCTGATACCAACCCCATAGCGCGCCGAGGCTTGCCGCCGCGACAGCCCCTCCCTGCTCAACCGACGCAACAACCCGTTCGCGAAGATCCATCGAGTAAGGCTTGCCCATCCATGCTGACCTCCTTGCCCAGCAAGAAGGTTGAATCAGATTTGCCCGCCTAAGGGAATCTCCCGCCGATTCAGCCTCAATTCATCCCGCTCTAGGCTAGAAGGGAGTTCCGCCTACCCCGCGCGGTCGGGAAACTGCGCGGGTCTGATGATCCGCGACCGGCAGCAGCCGACAGGCTGCCCGCGCCAGGGGGCGAAGCCGATTGGCCGAGACTGCCTGAGCTTGCCGAAAAAAGCCGGCTTGGTTCACGACCACCCGGTGCGCGTCGTCAGGCCCGCGAGCGCAGTCAAGAGCTGGCTGGATTTTCCGCTTCCGCCGAAGCCGATCGCGAATGCTAACCCTTGCGCGTTTTATTAGCTCGCAGGGGTCAACGCTGAATGCCTCCGCAAGTCGTCCCAGCACGCTGACGCTTGCGGAGACGCGGGCACGCTCGATCGAGCCCACATAGCGCATGCTGAGATCCGCGCGTGCAGCCAACTCTTCCTGCGTCAGATCCTGTTCATGGCGCAAGCGACGCATGTTGATCGCCATGACCTCTCTGAGATCCACGGGCGAGATAGGCGCTGAAAAAGAATTATCGTTCAAGGAATGATCGTCCTATTCCTTATAGTTGACCGAGGTGGCTCGGGCCGGGACCCCATCCGGCCGACCGCCACCCTCTGCTCGAAATCAAACAGTCAAAGCGCGCACATGAAGCCAGACATCATGGACGAAGTTCCCTGGTCGGACAGCATCACGAGCTACGACAGGCAGCATCGCAGCGTTTACCTGCGCATCCTTGACGCCTGCGCCTACAATGCCAGCGTAGAGGAAATGGCCGATCGCATTCTCGGCATCGACCCGATCCTTGAACCGGTCCGCGCCCGCAAGGCTGTTCGCAGCCATATAGATCGCGCGAATTGGATAGTGACGACCGGCAGCAAGCACCTGTTCGGCGGCTGAAATACAGCGCGGATTGCCACGCCTTTTCAGACGAGGAAGTCCAGGTACCCGCCATTCATCAGTGCGCGGCCACGAGAAACGGCGCGCCGCATGCGATCGTGCAGGTGATCGCGAGGATCGTCCCAGTCGGAGTGGACGAGCCGTTGACCGATCAGCGCCTCAGCGATTTCGCGATGTGAGGCTCCGGCGAGCGATCCGTCAAGCGCGCGAGAACAAAGGTCATTCGGGCGCCGCATCTTTCAGTAGCCGAAAGGCCTCCCCCAAGCCGAATGGCCGAAACCGCCTGAGCCCGCCGAAAAAGCTGGCTCGGTTCGGTCAGCACCGTTAGGCGCGCGGGCGCCCGCTAGGACCGGAGGCTCGACAGAATCTCACAGGGGTCAGCGTCAAGAGCCAGGGTTACCTCGAGAAACTCGATGACATCGAGACGCCGCTCTCCGCCTTCGTACTTGGCCACGAAGGATTGCGCACGACCAAGCTTCTCAGCCACCTGCGCCTGGGTCAGGCCTTTGGCCTTGCGCAGCGAAACCAGCTGGGCCAGAAACCGCCGGTGGCGGGGCGATCGAAGGGATTTGGGCATGCGGGCGAACCGGTCAGGTAAAGACCGGCTCAGCGACTAATCCCGGTTTCGGATTATCCCATTTTGGGATATGCTGCGTTGGATCCAGCACTCAACAGGCGAGGTTGGCAGCAGGCATGAATGGTTCAAGGAAGACTCGATGCTCGACTCTGTGCGACGAAGTTCCCTGGTCGGACAGCATCACGAGCTACGACAGGCAGCATCGCAGCGTTTACCTGCGCATCCTTGACGCCTGCGCCTACAATGCCAGCGTAGAGGAAATGGCCGATCGCATTCTCGGCATCGACCCGATCCTTGAACCGGTCCGCGCCCGCAAGGCTGTTCGCAGCCATATAGATCGCGCGAATTGGATAGTGACGACCGGCAGCAAGCACCTGTTCGGCGGCTGAAATACAGCGCGGATTGCCACGCCTTTTCAGACGAGGAAGTCCAGGTACCCGCCATTCATCAGTGCGCGGCCACGAGAAACGGCGCGCCGCATGCGATCGTGCAGGTGATCGCGAGGATCGTTCCAGTCGGAGTGGACGAGCCGTTGACCGATCAGCGCCTCAGCGATTTCGCGATGTGAGGCTCCGGCGAGCGATCCGTCAAGCGCGCGAGAACAAAGGTCATTCGGGCGCCGCATCTTTCGGGCGGAAACAAGCGGGCGGGCAATTCGCCCTGAGCACAAAGAATATTAAGGCATTCGAGCTCACAAGCGCTGCTTTAAATGTGTTGCGGGCCAAATCGCCTCAGCACGCAGGCAAACGGGCCGCAGGCTATCCGCACCCGAAACTGCGAGCTGGAGTCTATGGGCCCCATTGGGAAAAAGGACGTGCTGGCTCTCGTCGGGCCTCAGCAGGACTGTCGCACGACATGACAATGCCGTCAGGTCGAACGGCGATGCGGTTGGCGATGCGGACAGCTGTTGCGCAACGACAGGCAATACACGGGCGCACCGACGCGGACACCA
The DNA here is from genome assembly GCF_040317735.1 of Mesorhizobium sp. M1399. NCBI lineage: Bacteria > Pseudomonadati > Pseudomonadota > Alphaproteobacteria > Hyphomicrobiales > Phyllobacteriaceae > Mesorhizobium > Mesorhizobium sp. M1399. The sequence goes on along the minus strand of NZ_JAMYKZ010000022.1, from coordinate 18,157 downwards.
GAACACGACCGCACCGCGACTGTAGGACTCAGCCAAAACACCCCAGCGCGAGAGATCGCCGGCCGAAGCGTTTACGTCGATAAGGGCTCCGCGAGACAGTGTATGGGCCTGCTGGAGCGTAGCGAGCAGGTCACTCTGGAATGCCGGGTTGCGACGCAAGAATTCCCAGGCCCAGCCACGCAACTCAAATGAGCGGTGCAGTCATAGGAGCAGTTCCTGCCAGTCCTGATCGTCAACTGGCGTGACGGATATGGCATGACCGTGCTCCCCTGCCCGCCTTCATCGCGTGATCTCATGCCACCTGGCCAAGAACCGGCGTCCACAGCACCGGACCGCCAATGCCGCCGTTTTGCCGCACCACATGGAGCATCGGCGGCGAGACTTCGAGATAGCCTGCCAGGGCGCGGGTGAAGCCAATGGTTTGCGGCTCTCCGATTCGTTCAAGCGGCCAGCCGGCGCGACGAAGGATGCGCTCCATGCGCAAGTCGGTCACGGTTATGATATGGCTGAGCTGGCGCGAGAGGCCTAACTCGATCATGCCGGCGAAAAGTTCATAGGTTGCGATCGCAATGCCGCCCGCTCCCTTTGGTGCGGACGAGGGAATGTCGAGCGCGAAGCGGCTACTTTCCCATATGCTCGGCAGCTCAGGCCGCGTCTTTCCGTCCAACAGTACGGGAAAGGTGTCGCGAAGCATTGTCGGCCCTGTGGAGGGCAGAAGGCGCACGCAACCATCGACAGAACCCTCGAAACCGCGCCGCAACAGGTAGTGAGGTCTCAACGCGTCAAAGGAATCGATCTCGTAGCCGCCACCTCCTCTCACCTCCCAGTCGAGTCTCTCCTTGAAGACGCGGTAGCGCAGGCGATGCATAGCATGTAGGTCGTCGGCAAATTCCTCGTAACGGTCTGGTGCAATCAGCTGGATCATCAAGAGCCTCCGCGTGGAAAATTCCCCGGCATTGGAGGCGAATCTTTGCGCTTGCGCTGCCTGTGCAGTTGCACAGGTAGAATATCAGCGATACGAGGATTTCGAAATGGTGAGAAGCGCAACCAACTGGCTTCTGGTCCTGACACCGAGCTTCCTGCGGGCGTTATCGAGATGAAACTCGGCCGTGCGCTGTGTGATCCCAAGGATGCAGCCCATCTCCCAGGCCGTCTTGCCACGTACTGCCCATTGCGCGCACTCGTATTCGCGCGCCGTCAAAGGCACACCATCGACGATCCGGTCAGCGGACAGTTTTCGTCGAGCGAACATGTGAAAACAGGTCGCAACGTATGGGAGATCGTCTTCATAGCGTTCCGCGACGCGGAAAAATGCAGGATCGCGCTCGTCAGCGGCAAAGGTCATCGCCGCAAAATGGCCGCGGTGATCGATAATCGGGATCGTCAAACCACAGCAAATGCCGAACTGCGCCGCTTCGTCAAAGACCCTCTGCTCGGCTTCTGATGGCTCAACCCCCAGTAGTGCGGAGCCCCATCGAAATGGGTATCCGCCGCAGCGGGCGCGCACTATGACGGGATCGACACTCTGATACTGGTGCTGAAGATAGCGCGCTGTCCAGGGCGCCGGATAGTTCGAGATCAGCGTGGGCTTGTCCCTAGAGCGCAGCGGCAGCGAGAGGTAGGCGAAGGCGAGCAGGTCGAATTGTGAGGCCACATCGGCGAGAGCGCTGCGGAAATCAACCTCATCGACGCTGTCCCAAAGCCGTTCCAGAAATCTTTCGAAGACAGGTTGCATATCTGTCCTTGTCAGCACCTTCCTTGGGTCTTCGGCAACTTGCTTGCAGGTGGCAGCAAGCCCAGGTGGACTTGCGACGCCTCAAAAATGCGCCCTGCCGGCGGGGAGGTGCACCGGCAGGGCTCGCCGCTCAAAGGCCGCGATCAAATGGGAGGACCGGGCAGCCGCGGCAAAAGAATGCTGGTGGGCGCCAGCAATTATACTGCGCCTTCGGCCTTTAGCCCGCGATAGGTCGTATCGACTGATTTCGCAGTCGCATCGACGATGATGTCGATCTCTTTTCGGGTAATGATCAGAGGTGGGGCATAGCCGAGAATATCGCCATGCGGCATAGCCCGGCCGATGACACCATTCTCAAACAGAGCAGCGGCGGCGCGCTGGCCGACCTGAAGTCCGGGTTCAAATGGTACTCGCGCTTTAGGATCCCGCATCAACTCCACGGCGGATAGAATGCCGACGCCGCGAACCTCGCCAACGATGGGATGTCCCTCCAGTTCGGCTTTCATGCGGGCATGCCAGTACGGTCCGACATCCCGAACATGTTCCAAGATGTTTCTTTCCTTTAGCAATTTAATATTGGCAAGCGCGGCCGCCGCGCAAAGCGTGTGACCAGAATATGTCCAGCCATGGCCGAGCGGGCCGTGCTTCTCCGTTCCTTGTTCCAAGACTGACCAGACGCGGTCGCCGACAATTGACCCGGAGATGGGGAGGTACGCGGAACTCAAGCCCTTGGCGATGGTTACGAAATCCGGACGCATGCCATAGAGGTGGGAACCGAATTTCTCACCGGTTCGCGCGAAGCCGCAGACCACTTCATCGGCGATAAGAAGGATATCGTACTTATCAAGCACCCCTTGAATTGCGGTCCAGTATCCCTTTGGGGGTGGAACGATGCCCCCGGTCCCAAGTACCGGCTCTCCGATAAAGGCTGCAACCGTCTCCGCGCCTTCAGCGAGGATGAGAGCTTCAAGTTCGTTGGCACAGCGCCTGGAGAACGCTTCCTCGCTTTCGCCATCATGCGCCTGGCGGTAATGGTGGGGCGTCGTCGTATGGCGCACCAAATTCAAAGGCAGGTCGAAGAAATCGTGAAAAAAGGGAAGCCCTGTCAGGCTTCCGGTGACCAGCCCGGACCCGTGATATCCGCGATTGCGCGAGATGATCTTCTTCTTTTCAGGGCGGCCGAGAAAGTTATTGTAGTACCAGACCAGCTTGATAATGGTTTCGTTGGCATCGGAACCGGAAAGGCCGAAATAGACCCTTCGCATGTTCTGGCCGAAGTATTCGACGACCGCCTCCGCCAAGAGGGCAACCGGCGCCGTGCCTTGGCTGGCATAGACATGCGCGAACGGCAGTTCATGTGCTTGCCTGGCAATGGCGTCGGCTATATCGGAGCAGCCATACCCCATATTGACGCAATAAAGCCCGCCGAAACCGTCAAGGCTCTTTCGGCCTTCCGTATCCCAGATGTAGACGCCTTCTGCGCCGGCCATAATCCGGTTTGGCGTTTCGCCGCGACTGTGCTTGGCCAAATGCGTGGACGGATGAAAGACGAAGCTTCGATCCTTCTCCCGGAGTTGTTCGGTTCCCAGATTGCTCAAGCGCATCGTCCCTCTTCTCGCGACCAGGCGGCGGAGAACACTCGGCCAGCCGCCTCTTTAGCGATCAACATACCGGCAAACACCTCTTGAATTTCACGGAAATTTACGTCTTTGGCCGACGAATTCGCGGAATCGGCATCAATCGCCGTGGAAACCAAGGCTGCGGGAGTTTACCGTTGTCGTAGTGCGGACAAGGGGATCGGTGAATTGGATTTCACTGGTTTTGTCACGACAAGGCTGTAGTATTGATCGATACCCAAGCCTGCCTGCAGCAGTCCCTCCATGAAATCCTGATACGCAGCCATAGAAGGAGTTGAAACGCGCATCAGATAATCGATGCGCCCTCCTATAGCCCAGCAGTCGAGGATTTCCGGCAGGTCTTTGATCGCAGCCTCGAAATGTCGTTGGTCCTCGAGACGGTGACGATCAAGAACCACCTCCACCATCACAAAAACAATACCCCCTACGAGGGCTGGACTTAATCGCGCGTAGAACCCCTCAATGATCCCTGCGGCTTGAAGCATACGAAGCCGCTCCGAACAGGCCGAAGCCGAAAGGTGAACACGTTTTGCGAGCTCGCTTTTCGAAATCCGACCGTCTGACTGAATCACTGAGAGAATCCGGACGTCCCAAGCGTCTAGTCGCATAGGGTCGGGCTTCGACTTCATGACCTTTGCTCCCAAGCCGCGGTCGACAGCGCAATCAGTGCCAACCAATTCTATCATTGATTCAAGTGATCGAATGTAGTGGACGGCCCATTCTCGGCCCGCAATGCGCCAGAGGGTTTGAACCATGGAAAGGCTGTAGAAGCATTGGCTATTCCCCGTCGACTAACGGAGGTGATGCAGCTGGAGAGGTATAGTCGCCTTTCGGCGGCGACCTCGCAAATGCCGCCCGTGTTGCCGCTAAGGCCCAGAGTCCGGCCCGGCCCGATGTCGCGACATTGAGCCTGGCCCGATAGCCCAGCCGGAAGACTCAAACGCCGATGGCGCGGGCGATGCCGTCGGCCGCCATGCGCTTACGCCACTCAAGGGGCCCGGAATTGTGAATGGAGTTTCCCTCAACATCGACAGCCATGATGACCGGCATGTCCTGCACCTCGAATTCATAGATCGCTTCCATGCCCAGATCTTCAAAGGCAACGATCCGCGCCGCCTTGATCGATTTTGAAATCAGGTACGCAGCGCCACCCACCGCGGTGAGATAGGGTGTCTTGTGTCTGACAATCGACACTATGGCCGCCGGTCCCCTCTCCGCCTTACCCAGCATCGCCAAGAGCCCGGTCTCGGCGAGGATCTTTTCAGCAAAAGCGTCCATCCGGCTGGCGGTTGTTGGGCCAGCCGGTCCGACGACCTCATCCCTCACCGCGCGGACTGGTCCGACGTAGTAGATCACGCGTCCCCGCAGATCGACCGGGAGCGGCTTGCCGGCATCGATCAGGTCGACCATTCGCTGGTGGGCGGCGTCACGGCCCGTCAACATCTTTCCGGACAAAAGAAGGGTTTCCCCGCAGCGCCACGATGCCGTCTGTTCCTTCGTGAGCGCATCGAGATTGACCCGACGGACGCCGGTTGCATGCAAGTCCTCATGACCGATCTGGGGCCATTCGGAAAGATCGGGCGGTTGGAGCTGTACCGGTCCTGTGCCATCCAAGGTAAACTTCAAGTGCCGGTTAGCGGCGCATTGCGGGATAAGTGCCACAGGCTTGGACGCCACATGTGTAGGATGGGTCGCAACTTTGACGTCAACCACTGTCGTCAGACCACCAAGGCCCTGGGCGCCAATGCCGAGCGCGTTAATTCGCTCATAAAGCTCGATCCGCAGTTCCTCCTCCGCGTTTGAAGCCCCCCTGGAAAGCAGTTCCGACATGTCAATCGGCTCGTTCATGGCCTCCTTGGCAAGCAGCATCGCCTTTTCAGCGCTACCCCCGATGCCGACCGAGATCAGGCCGGGTGGGCACCATCCGCTGCCAAGGGTGGAAACGGTGTCGACCACCCAGTCGGCAACGGACGCGCTGGGGTTCAGGGTGGTGAAACGCGCCTTGTTTTCCGACCCGCCGCCTTTTGCGGCGATCGTGATCTCCACCTGGTTGCCGAGCACGAGGTCGATGTGAACGACCGCCGGCGTGTTGTCACGGGTGTTAACTCGCGCGGCGAGTGGATCGGCAACGATAGATGCCCGGAGCGGGTTGTCCGGGTCGAGATATGCCCGATGGACGCCCTCATTCACCAGGTCAGCGAAACTGGCAGTTGATTTGATTCGCGCGTCCATGCCGACCTTGGCAAAGACAACTACGAGACCGGTGTCCTGGCAGATCGGACGCCGTCCGAAGGCCGCCATGCGGGAGTTCAGCAGAATTTGCCCGATGGCGTTCTTCGCCGCCGGGCTCTGTTCGCGAGTGTACGCCTGCGAAAGGTACCGGATATAGTCGGGAGGATGGTAATACGAGATGTACTGAAGGGCGTCTGCGACGCTCTTTGTGATATCCTCCCCGGCAACGGTCGATCTTGTCCTACTCACGAAATCTCATCCCAATGACTCGAACCCGTTGACCAGTTTCAGGCTTTGGAAGCTCCGAAAACCTTGCTCGCCGCCTTCGTATCCATAGCCGCTCTGTTTGACGCCCCCATATGGCGCATCTGCGGAAACGCCTTTCAGGTAATTTACACTCAGAGCGCCTGCCGAAAGACCGCCGATCAGCGCCCGCTTCGCATCGGCGGCGCCGGTGAAGAAGTAGGCGGCCAAGCCATACTCGGTGGCGTTGGCCTCTTCGATCGCCTCCTCGATCGTGTCGAATGGCGCTACGGTGAGGATCGGCCCGAACGGCTCGTCATGAAGCATTCTCGCATCCTTTGGCACCCTTGTCAGGATGGTTGGTGGCCAGTAAAAACCGGGCTGGTCGAGGCGGGTGCCCCCGGTTTCGATGCGGGCGCCGTGATCGACCGCATCCTTGACCAGACGCTGCATGGCTTCGATTCGTCGCGCGTTTGCCATTGGGCCCATCTCTGTCGCCGGGTCGTCCGGTGGGCCGATCTTGATCTTGCGGGCGGCTTCCGTCATCCGGGATAGGAATTCCTCATAGAGGGCCCGCGCGACGAGGATCCTGCTAGGCGCATTGCAGCTCTGGCCCGCGCACTCGAACTTGTATTCCGCAATTGCCGGTACGGCGTTTGCCAGGTCGGCATCCTCGCATACAACGACCGGGGAGTGCCCACCGAGTTCAAGAATGCACCGCTGCAAGTTATTCGCGGCAAGCTTGGCGAGCTGTTTTCCAACCTCGGTAGAGCCCGTGAAAGTTAGGACCTTCACGATCAGCGAGCTGAGGAGATGCCGGGATATTTGGACAGGCACGCCAAAGACGAGATTGATCACGCCGTTCGGGATGCCCGCTTGGCGCAAGGCTTCGACAAAATGGACAGCCGCGCTTGGTGTCTCTTCAGCCCCTTTGAGGATCACCGGGCAGCCGGCCGCCAAAGCAGGGGCGAGCTTGCGGGCGATGAGAACGGCGGGATAGTTCCAAGGCGTAAAGGCAGCAACGACGCCAAGGGGCTCGGGGACGATCATCCGGTTCGGGCCCATCGGAATAGGGGCCGACAGCTCTTCGGCGTGAGTGCCGTTCCACTCCAGCGTTTCGACAGCGCGCGCGTACTCGCCTGTTGCTTCGGCAATGGTTTTTCCTTGTTCGGCCGATAGGTCCCTGGCTGCCGCTTCAAGCTTCGCTGCCAGAATTTTGGCGGCTGCTACGAGAATCTCGCCACGATCTTTTGCAGGCCACGAGGACCAAGCCTTGCGGCTGCGCTCTGCCGAAGCGAGGGCCTCATCCAGATCCGGTATCGTCGCCGAGGCCACCGAGGCAAATGCCATCTCCGTCGCCGGATTGATTACCGGCAGAGTGGCTCCGCTACCACCGGCTCGCCATCTGCCATTGATGAAAAGCTGATAGCTCGTGGCGTTGGACATCCCATGCTCCGCTTGAGTACTTCTGCCAGTGCGAGACCAGCCGATCTCTCCGACCATCGGCTCACATCTGCAGTCTCATCGCGATCGTCACGCCCGGTCAAATATGGAATATCGACCAACACCATCTCGAATACAGATTGATACGGCTCAGGCAGTCGCGGAGGAGCAATAGCACCTGGAACTTGGTTTGAAGGATGTGCCTAAGCTCGGACCGGAGCCATGGCCGGCCACTGCTCGCTCTCGATTAATGTACTGGTGATTTTGGGGATCAGTTTGCGGACAGCAGACACAGCTGGAGTGCGCTCATCTTTCGGGTTGACGGCAAGGACAACGGATCGGGTAATTACGGGATCAATGATTTTCACCGTTCGGACCTGCCCTTGAGCGGCTTCTTTCTGAATGGCCGACGGGGTAAGGATAGAATACGCCTTTCCCTCCATGATCATATTGATGATCGTAGAAAGGGAGTCGACTTCGAATCTGACATCGAGCACACAACCGTGCTGCGCAACGACATCAGCCACTGAACGCCTGACATTGTTATTGCGCATCGGAACCGCCAGCGGAAACGCATGCAGGTCGGCGAGCGGTATCGAATTTTCGAAAGGCGGTTCACCCGGCGGCACCACCAGGCAAAACTCTTCGCGGGCCAGCACCGTCATTTGCCCCACGCTCTCGGCAGTGCGGTACAGGACCGCCAGATTGAAGCGGCCAGCAGCCATCCACTCCTCCAGAGGTCCCGTCATGCCCTCGATCATCTTAAGCGAGATCCTCGGCAATTCGCTTCTTACCGATTCAAGCAGGGGACCGCTAAGGACGCGAGCGGCTCCGGACGGAATGCCGATGGTCACCTCTCCGGAAGGAGCAGCCACCGTGTTGGTCAGTTCCGTCTCAGTGAGTTGAATTTCCTTAAGGATGCTCCGACCGCGCTCAAGCAATTTTGCACCGGAGGCCGTGACACTAACGCCGGTCCTGTCGCGTACCAGCAGCTGGGTGCCGAAACTTTCCTCCAGTTGACGCACATGCAGGCTTAGAGCACTTTGAGCAATGTGCAGGATCGCAGCTGCCCTCGTGAAGCTGCCTGCCTCGACTACGCCGACAAAGTATCTTAACTGCCTGATGTCCACGATGAACAAATCCAACCGGGGATGATCCCCAGTGCTTCATATCTATCTCGAAACGAGATGGTCGACAAGTAAAAAACTGTCGGTCCATGAATCGAAAACCAGCGCCTGTCCGGCTACTGATTAAAGGCAGGTCAGTTATTGTTGGCGAGAGCCAGTATCTCGTGGGCGCGCCGAACCACTGGCGGATCTATCATCTTACCATTCAATGAGAACGCAGAGAGTCCACGCGTGGCGGCATCGTTCTCCGCCGCGACGACACAACGGGCCCACTCGAGTTCCTGTGCGCTGGGCGAGAAAGCCTCATTGAATATGGCCACCTGTGTCGGATGGATCGCCAAAGCTCCGGCAAAGCCAAGGCGCCGCGCATGCGCCGCGGCTTCACGAAGTTTATGAGTGTCCGAAAACTCGCCGATGCTTCCTATGAAGCCTAGCGGAAGCAGCCCGGCCGCACGGGCGGCAAACAGAACGGAAAGGTTCGGCGTCAAAAGAAGGTCGAATTCCGGGGCGCCGCCAACAGCAGCACTGAAATCCTCAGGACCAAGTGCCATCGCGACCATCCTGGGATGCGCCGACGCAATGGCGGCGAGTCTTTGCAAGGCGCCCGGCGTCTCGATCTGGGCAAGGAACCGGATGCGCCCCAGCGGAAGATTTCTTTCTCGTTCAAGTTCCAAAACCGCATTCGCGATCTCTGACACCCACTCTGCCGATTTGGTTTTGGGAAGAACAAGTGCCTGAACACCCGCCATCACGGCTGCATCGAGATCGGCCGCCAAAGCGCGCAAACCACGATTCACGCGGACCAAAACAGATGCGCCCTTCCGGCCTACCTTTGCCACGCATTCAGCAAGCTCCCGCCGTGCCTCGCCCTTCTGATCCTGGGGAACCGAGTCTTCGAGGTCCAGTATAATGCCATCTGCCCCGCGCTCATGAGCCGCCTCCACAAAGCGCGGAACGTGAGCGGGAACGAAGAGCAGGGATCGCCAGCGGGGTACAGACATCGGGCTTTCAATGGCCGGAACGGTGTCGTTGATCATGGAGCTGCCTCTCGGTCGATTTCAATGAGGGCGGTGGCAGTGAGCTTTCTGGGCGGCCGGCGCGCTGAGATGATGCGAGGTACAGAGGCACTTGGAATCGCGAGCGCACTCACCTTATCGAGAGGCGCGCTCACGCCGACGCAGCTCGTTCGCGCAAAAGCCCCCGAACCTCCTCGCGAACAGCCTCGGTATGAGCGCCAAGAGCCGGAACTGGTCGCAGCGAGGGGTGCTCAGAGTTGAAGATCGCCGCCGGCGCTATCGTGTCTACAACTCCTTCAGGTGTGCCAACCTCAACCCGCCGGACGTGCGGATGGTTTGAAACATCCGCCACCTCGTTTAGTCGGCCGTAAGCTAAGCCGGCGGCCTCGAGCTCCCGCATCGCTTCACGGCAGGACAGTTCACAAAAGCGCCTTTCAATGATCTCATCAAGTTGCGCACGGTGAGCGAGGCGCTCCATATTATCAGCAAAACCAGCGGCGCGTGTGAGCTCCGGCTGCTTCAGGAATTTCTCGCAGAAATTTACCCATTCGCGGTCATTTTGAACCGAAAAGATGACCTCTTTGCCGTCAGCACAGCGATAGGCGCCATACGGTGCCAGCGATGGGTGTTTCACGCCGGCCCGTGCCGTACGATAGTCACTATAGTCGTTTTGCAGAACCGGAACATTCATCCAGTCGGCGATGGCATCGAACAATGACACCTTGATGCTGGTTCCTACGCCGGTGACCTCGCGATGATAAAGCGCCTGAAGAATGGCGCTATGCGCTGTCATGCCCGCCGAGATGTCGCAAACCGAGACCCCTACACGCGCTGGCCCTCCTTGGTTGCCCGTGATAGCGCATAGACCTGTTTCGGCCTGGACGATGAGATCATAAGCCTTCAAGTGGGCATAGGGCCCTTTCTCCCCGAAACCGGAGATGTCGCAGGTGATCAGCCGCGGGTGTCGGCGACGCAGATCAGCCGACCCGAAACCCAATTTTTCGATACTGCCCGGCTTGAGATTCTGGATAAAGACGTCAGCATCGGCAATGAGCGTGTCGAGGACCTCACGGTCCGCCTCCAACCTCAAGTCTAGACACACTGACTCCTTGCCCCGGTTGAGCCAGACGAAGTAAGCGCTCTGCCCCCGAACCAACTTGTCGTAGCTTCGGGCAAAGTCCCCTTCCGGCCGTTCAATCTTGATCACTCGGGCGCCGGCATCCGCAAGGCGAGACGATGCATAAGGCGCGGCCACGGCCTGCTCCACCGCAACGACGATGATCCCCTCAAGGCTATTCTGCATTGCTGACACACCGCCCTTTTCACCCAACATTTTTAGTTGCTCGACGGTTCAGGATTGCGAGCAACCGGTTCTGTTCGTTCCCGACGATGGAGAATGCCTCGTCGACTCCCATTCCGGGCTTTGCAAGCATCATGTCGGCCTGGGTCGCTACCGAAATGTGGACTGAAGCATGGGCGGAGAGATCCGTCTCAGTACAGCTCCCCCCGACATACGCTCCGATCTTGTTTTCCTTGCAGAGGAGAACGGCCCGCGCTGTATCGGCGATCGAGCCGACGTCGGGCGTTTTGATCTGAACCAGATGCGCGGCCTTGGCTTCGGCGAATAGCCGAATATCCTCAAGCGTATTGCATCTCTCATCCACGACGATACGTGCGCTGGAACCCCGATTATCCAAAATCGATACGATTTTGGCGTAATTCTCAATTTGAGCTCGTGTGGAACCAAAGTCCGCTGGCGACTCGACATTGAGCGTGAAACCCGGAACACTCTCGGCAACCCTGCAGATAAAGTCAGCGATGCGTTGCGGCTCCAGGCCGATTTCCTGGCCGATCCAGCCATACAAATCGAAATGCAGCACCGGATGATACCCTGGGCGGCCGATTTCGCGCGTACGCGTTGCAACCCACTTCACGAATTCCATGAAGGTCAGACCGTCGACGCCGAATTTCTGGCGTGAGTTGATCAGGCCGTGGGGAAGAATATCCACCGACCTCAGAATCATCTTATCGACATTTATTTCCCGAGCATCGCCGCTTTGGCAATAAATCGGGACCCTGCGCGTCGGCAACGGTAAGTCAAATTCGGCGCATACGACCTCTGCCATGGTGGCACGTTGGAGGCAGGCCGCGGCTCGAAGCAACGCTTGGCTGACTCCGTACTCAAGCGCGAGGGGTAGCCGCTCGTTTTCGAATGGCTCGAAAGCCTTCGCGCAGGCATCAAGGTAGCGAGACGCATCGGCATCGAGAAGCCGCGGTACCATGACCCGTGCCGCCAGATCCGCGATTTGTTTGATGTCAAACAGCGGATCGCGTCCCCCGGCTCCAGAATATTGAACACTCATCATGTCGCCCCAAACGACGGTGTCGTCGATAAGGACAAGTCCGATACTGAGCGAAGACGCCGGTACGCGGATAGAGGTGAAACCGGGCGTTAGGGGTTCGCCGAGATAGATTAAGCCGTCCTGCGAGGCGCCTGCCCTGATAGCAGCCTGGTCGTCATAGAAAAATGCACCGCTGCCAGGCGCGAGGAGCACGTCTTTGATCTGCACTTCAGTTCGCTCGATTTCTAACGGGAATGCGTTGACGGTGGATGTAGTCGGCTGTCCCGAAGCATGCGCCATCTAAGCTAGAGTTCGCCAATATAATGTCCCGGACCCCGCCATCGTTTTTTCAGATGGACGCCTGCGGGGTTTGCTGGGTTAGTGGGGTTGCGATGACGGTCGACCTGATCTTCGCATCACTAAACGCGCCCGCTTCACGTCAAAGCCGCCAATCATTTCGCCACCTGCCTTGGTTCATTACCTGCCCGAGGTAGCTGGGGACAAGCCAGCCAAACAGCCCTTCAAGCGCTATCCAATCGGCTATTTCCACATCGATATCGCCGAGGTCCGAACCGAGGAGGGCAAGCTCTACCTATTCGTGGCAGTGGACCGGACCTCGAAGTTCGCTTTCGCTCGGCTGATGCAGAAGGCGACCACAGTCACTGCCAGGGCTTTCCTCGACGAATTGGTCGAAGCCGTCTCCTGCAAAATCCACACCGTGCTCACCGACAACGTCCTAAGCGCGGAAGGAAATGGAGCCTGCAGTCAAGGTCTCTCTGTTCGTCAGCATGCTCTTGCTGTGTGACGTTGGTCAAGTCATCGAACCAGGCGGCTTCCACCGGCAAGGGAAAAGGTCTCGTCCATAGCAAACAAAGGGTACGCACGAAGGCGGCCCTCACCGTCCTCAACACGAGCTTCTGATCCAGGCGGAAGACCCGAACATTATCTACAGGGTCATCGAAGCGATGCCCTCACGGCCCTAGCTGACGGAGGTTCTTCCACCTGGCACCCGCCCCCTCAACGAAGGGCGGGTGGTCGGAACCACCTTTGACGACGGCGTGCACGACACGCGCCATCTTGGCGGTAATAGCGCTCATTGCCTTGCGGCGCAGATCGGAATTGTCGCGATCCCTCGCGATGTAGCGTTCGAACTTATGACGGAAGCCGTTCTCCCGCTGGCGGATGGCGACTTGTCCGGCGATCCACAGGGTGCGGCGCAGCCGAGCGTTGCCGAATTTGGAAAGGCGGGTCTGGCCTCGATATTGGCCTGACTGCTGTGTCGAGAGATCCAGTCCGCAGTCCGCAATCGTTTGGCCGTCCACGCCAGCCGCACCTTCGTTGGCTCTAACTCTTTTGGAGGCTTCCCACACCTCCCGTTTCGGAATGTCATATGGCTTCGCTCAATCCATGAGGTTCCTCCCGTTGCCGGTTGACCTCCGTCCAGAGCTGGACAACGCAACCCCTTCGCTCCAGCCCCGTTACGGCGCCTTCGTCACTACTACGGGTTGCTCCGGCCTGTGCCCCGCATCGGTACTCTCACCCTCGTAGGGGCCGCCTACTTGGATTTCTCCCGCAGCGGGCGACAGGTTCCCACGTTCCACACAAGAGCCTGCCCCCAGAGTCACGCCGCCTTTATGCCGGATGCCGTCTGGGCAGCAATCAGGCCGTTCCCCAAACTGATCCCGGGATAACGACTTCCCCCCGGTTTCGACATCATCCATACGCTTTCGACATTTCATCAGCGGTTCGCTTTGGCTCGTCTCACTGAGCCTTACCTGACAGGATCAAGTCCCGCCTTTCCGCAACGCTCACTACCACGGCTCTTTACCCTCGCAGCTTGCGGTGGTTTGGAGCCTGCCCCTGACGGCCGGCTCCGAGGGACCTACCCTCATCTCTCGTGCAGTTCCGCACCTCCATTGCTGTCGATGCGTTCGTGGCACACAGTCGTCCGCGTAGCGGCAAAAGCGGAGACCCCGCCGGGCGAGAACGGACCACCTTGCGGGGTTCCTCGTCCATCGGACGGACCAAGCCGTCCTACATCACCCCCGCATTGAGGAATGCTAGGATGAGTTTGAGCACACGCCTATCGGACACTCTTGCGGCGACGTACGCCATCAGGCCGTCGTGATTAACCCGGTCGAAAAATTTTTCCAGGTCAATGTCAACGACGTAGCTGTATCCTTGGCAATGTAGCATTGCGCTTGGGCTACCGCTTGATAAGCAAAGCGTCCCGGGCGGAAGCCGTAACTGTGCTCGGAGAACGTGGGGTCCCACTGCTCCTGTAGAACCTGCAGCAGGGCTTGCTAGATCACTGTCGACGACGCAAGGACGGTCGAAAGCAGGCAATCCCAGACTGCGCACGACTTTAATCCAGCTGGCCTGGCTGTGGTTGCGGCATCAGCCTATGCGGCATTGAGCCAATGGTTACAAGGGGCGGGTTGAACATAATGGCAAAAAATGCAATGGCGCAAATCCTCGTGAACTCGCGAATGGCAGCGTTCGGTCGACGACCGATCTGTCAGGACACTGGCTTGTGGTGATCTTTGCCAAGATCGGTATGTGGGCCTTCCGCACCGGTGCGGAAGTCGACGGGCCGGGTGGCGACCATCACCGTTACCGGATCCGTCGGTCACGGAGACGCTACGATGCAGAAAGCAGCATTGGACAGGGCCTTATTGGTCAGCTGTGACAGTAGTCGGATCACGCTGACAGGTCATCGCCTCGAGCATAATCCCGCGACTTGTAATATGGTCGTAAATAGGCAATCCCGTCAAGCGGCGCAGCTTCGGTGCGAATTTTGGGAACTCTGTGCATTCAAAGATGAATGCGCCGATGTGCGGTTGAGCTGCGAGAAGTCGCTGCACGGCGTCCGTGAGATGACGCTCGGTGTCAGAGTCAGGGATGGGCGCCATTCCTGTTGGACGCTTCAGTTCGCTCTCCACAAGGATGCTGGCTGAGATACCGTCGACTGCGACTCTCGCGCGTTCCTCAGGATCGCGAATGGTCCCTAAGAGATCGGTCCCGACGTACTTCTCGTTAGCGACCACGACGCCGAGTTTAGCCTCGGGGGGCAGGTGCCGGATCACCGTTGGGGCTAAGAGGAGGCTCCCCGCGGCCACGGGCACCTTCACCGCCGCAGCGACTGCCTCCTGATATCGGACGGTATAGCCACAGGCCGAGCTGATCGCGATGGCACCGCGATCAACGAGGCGACGCGCTGCGTCGGCGTAGGCTCTATAAAGTCCCGGCTCGTCGTCCAAGACCGCCTGATACCAGGCGCCAGGGACATACTCATAGATGACGGGCCGCCCATCTAATGTTTGGGGCCGAGGAAAGTCTATGTGGCCGTTCCAAAGGCAGAGGATTCCGATTGTGCCCGCAGTATCCTGCTGGTGTGAGTGATCTTGCATGGATTACCAATTCTACTGTTGCGCACGCCGCTGTTGCGCACGCCGCCTTATACTCATTTTTCGCGATCAGCGGCGCGCCGTTCTTCGATCGCATAAGACTTCATTCACAATCTCGCGGCCGTCAAATATAATTTATGCATCGAGAGCATCTGGTTTTGAGATAATCGGAAAGGTAAGATCAGCCACGCAGCGCGGCTTCTAAGCATGCTCAAGTAAAATGCTTGAGTGCGGGTTTCACAAAGTCCGGGACAAGGAATTCAGTAAGTTCGGGACATCGATTTCAGAAAGTCGCGGACAAGCATTTCAGAAAGTCGCGGACAATCTGACGGCAGATTTCTAGATCGATTTTCGTCAGCGCCGATCTGGCATTTTGACCTCGTATTCTAAGCGAGGACATCGATGCCAAGGCGGAAGCAAGCGAGACACACGAGCGTGAAGAACATACGATCGATACTGCGGCTGACGTTCGAGCAGGAGCTCCCTGTGCGAGCGGTTTCGGAACGTCTGAAGATCAGCAAGACATCGGTTTTGACCTATTTTCTAGGAGCCCGGGAAGCCGGACTTGCAGTTTGGCCGCTTCCACCCGGATTGGACGATGACGAAGTTTTAGAGCGTATTCCGCCGTATGGGACGGCCGCCACGCGACATCGACGAGCCGAGCTGGCCCAAGATTGCAAGCGAGCTAAAGCGCAAGGGTGTGACGCTGAACCTGCTGTGGCAGGAATACCGTGAGAGCCATCCAAACGGCTACGGCTACACTTGGTTTTGCTGCCGTTTTGCCGAATTCGAGAGCCGCTCAAAGCCCACCTATCGCAACCGCCATTTGGCCGGCTTCGCAATGGAATGCGACTATGCCGGACAAACGATCCCCATCATCAATCCGTAGACGGGCGAAATCCGCGCGGCGCAGATTTACGTTGCAGTGCTGAGCGCGTCGCTTTTGCCGTTCTCTTATCCGAGCTTCAGCCACAAGCTGCCGGATTGGATCGAGGCAAACCAGCGGGCCTTCAGCTACTTCGGCGGCGTGACCAAACGACGATCTGCGACAATCTCAAATTCGCCGTCGCCAAAGCTCTGTGGTTCGAGCCGACATTAAATGCGACCTTTGCCGCCTTCGCCGAGCACTACGATACGACAATCCTGCCGGCACGGCCGCGGCGCCCGCGCGATAAGGCAATCGCAGAGGGTTCGGTTTTAATCGTTGAGAGGTGGGTGCTGGCGCGGCTGAGAAACGAACGCTTCTTCAGCCTTGCTGATCTCAATGCCCGGATCAGCGTCTTGCTGGAGGACCTCAACAGCCGAACGATGCGCCGCTATGGCAAATCTCGGCGCGCGTTGTTTGATGAGGTCGAGCGCTCGCAACTCAAACAATTGCCGGCGACACCGTTTGAATATGCGGAATGGAAATCGGCCAAAGTCCATCCCGACTACCATGTCGAAATCGAAGAATCCTTCTGTTCCGTGCCGCACAGCGAGAAGTTCACTTGCCGGCGATTGCGAGAAGATCAGCCAGCCGCCGGCGCCTTTCCACGCCACGCCACGGCAGAGAATGCGACAAGGTTCATCTCGTTTCCGCCAACCGATCCGCCCGTCGAGGCCGGCGCGCTGACCGGTCATCTGGTCGAAGCCTGCTAACCGGCGAAGGTCATCTCCTCTAGAGGGAAGGTCCCAAGCAGATCGAGCTGCCGTCGCTGAAGCGGGATTGGCGGAATCTGTGGAGGTTGTGCCCTGTCTCGTTTCCTTGGACGAGGTCGGCCACCACACGGCCCATGCCGGGTCCGATGCCGAAGCCGTGGCCACTCATCCCGGTCGCGATAACGAGACCTGGGATCGCAGCGGCGCGATCGACGATAGGCACGACATCCGACATAGCATCGATCATGCCCGCCAACTCGCCTTGAGCGGCACTGTCTTGAACTGCGGGAAAAGCTCCCTGAACCCGCGGTCGATGGCGCCGAGTGCAGAGGCTTCGGGAGCGGGATTGAGAATGCGCATCCGTTCGAACGGACTTTCCTTGTCCGCGTCCCATTTGCACGGGGTCGACCAGCCGTCCGGGTACCCTCGCCGCGCGGCTGGCAGGTAGCCTGTGTCGAAGGGATTCGCCATCAGGGCACTGACATAATTGCCCGCATGGCGAAATGCGTCCGGCCCGACATAGAGTTGGTGGCTGCCCTCCGATGCGAGCGTATATCCGCCATCCTGCCTCCGTCGGAAAGCGATGTGTCCGTCGGTGGCGGCGCCCGCGTGAATTTCGGGCATCGGTTCCGTTGCGGCGACGGTCGCCCGGACGCTCAACTGCGGGATCGAGATGCCATGCGCGCAGGAAGAGCGACGTCCACGCGCCACTGGCGACGACGACGTTCGAGCTTGAAATCCGGCCCATCCGTCCAGACGCCACTGATGCGCCCCGCGGAGATGTCGAAAGTACGTGCCGCGCAATTCTCGATGATCGTGACGCCTTGCCGGGCGGCCAGGCGAGCAAGCGCAGGCACGGCGACCCAAGGCTCCGCGCGCATGTCTGATGGGGTTGTCTAATCGCCGCTGGGACGTCAAGCATGTAATTGCGTTGAGACGACGCTGCCGGGTGCATGGTTGTCTTCGCGGTCGACATCAGTCGCCGCATGATGGAGCTCCGCGGACGAGCCTTCAATGTGGACGACGCACTTTGCTGAGACAGCGGTGCAACCCCATCAGCGGAATGGCTCGGCTCACGTCCCGGCAGGGACGTCTCAGGCGCTCAGATCCTGAACGCTATTCGCAAGATTTCATGCTGTGGCGCCTGCATTTCGATCAAAGAACTCACCGGTCTTGAGCATCGAATGCATTATCACCGCCAGTTTGCGCGCCACAGCGCCGGCAGCTCGTTTGAAGCCAACCCTCTCCCGGAGCTTGAGGCCCCACGTGCGCAGGCTGCTGTCGATCGAGCTGCGTGTCAGGATGACCGCCGCAGCCTCATAGAGAAGTCCCCGCAA